>JBMDXU010000001.1:0-5340 GCA_048594485.1 Pseudactinotalea sp.
GACTGGAAGACCGCCCTGCTGGTGCGTGCCGCGAAGGTGATGGGCCACGGCCTGCCCGGCGGCGCCTCGCTCATGGAGGACTACACCTACGAGCTGACGCCGGGGAAGGAGAAGATCCTCGGCGCGCACATGCTCGAGATCTGCCCGACGCTCACCACGTCGACCCCGCGGGTGGAGATCCACGCGCTCGGGATCGGCGGCCGCGAGGATCCGGTCCGGATGGTCTTCGACACGGACCCGGGCGAGGGCATCGTCGTCGCGCTCTCCGACCTGCGCGAGCGCTTCCGGCTGACGGCCAACGTCGTCGACATCGTCCCCCCGGACGCCGAGCTCCCGAACCTCCCGGTCGCCCGCGCGGTGTGGGAGCCGCGGCCCGACTTCACGACGTCCGCCACCGCCTGGCTCACCGCCGGCGGCGCGCACCACACGGTGCTCACCACCGCGATCGGACGCGACGTCTGGGAGGACTTCGCCGACATCGCCCAGGTCGAGCTCGCCGTCATCGACGCCGACACCACGGTTCGCGGCTTCGCTCAGCAGCTCCGCTGGAACGCCGCCTACCACCGCCTCGCCCAGGGCCTCTGACAGAGGATGTGTCAGTCTTCTGAGACGCCCCGACGGTGTCTCAGAAGACTGACAACTCAGGAGAGCAGGAGCGAGGCGGCGCGGCGCTGCCACGCGGTCGCGGGGACGCGCGTCGCCCGCCCCAGGCTCGCGACCTGGGGGACCGGGCCCGGGCGTGCGAGGACGCGGTCGTAGGGCATCCGGAGCACCATGGATCCGGGGATCGTCGACGACGGCGCGGGCCGGCCCGGTCCGTTGACCTGGCTCAGCACGACGACGACCGAGCCGAGCGCGTCCTCACCCAGCTCGGCGATCGTCCCGAGGAAACGGAGGACGTCGGCGACCCCGAGGGCGGTCGCCGGGGCGGCGATCGTGAGCACGCACCCGCCCGCCTCGAGCAGCGCGGCCGAGCTCTCCGGGGTGTGGACGCCGGCGTCCCAGACCGCGACGTCGCCGTTGATCGCGGCGACCTCGTCGCTGCCCACCCGCTCGACCAGGTGGGCGCTCGGTCGCGCGTAGAGCATCGGCGAGCCCTGGCCGTGGGTGCGCAGCCCGCCGAACGCCAGGGCGGTCAGCGTGGTCGTGCCCACGCCGCCACCGGTGCCGACGATCGCCAACGTCCGCATCAGCGCCGCCCACCCTCGCCGGGCGATGCGGCCGCGACGGACGCGTCGGCGGGCTCGACCGTGTTCGCGATCTGGACGATGTGCGGGCGTTCGCCACGACGCAGGAACCGACCACGGCCGGGCGGGAAGCGCTCGGCGTAGATGCGCGGTGCGATCTGACCCTCGCTGCGCTCGCCGGACATGATCAGGAGTGACCCACCGGTGTCGCGGAGCATCTGCAGCATCATCTCGTACATCGCGCGGCTGGAGCCGGCGACCGGGCGCGTCAGCACGATGTGCAGGTCGAGGTCACGCGCGCTCGGCAGGTGGGGCAGCAGCGGCCCGAGCGGGTCGGTGCCACCGGCGCCCACGATGTCGTAGTCGTCGACCAGCAGCACGATGCGCGGGGCCTTGGCCCGCAACGACGGCTCCATCGCGGGCCGCTTCTCGAGCTCGCTCGCGATCGTCGCGCACAGTCCACGCGCTTGACCGGCGTTGCGCGCGTGCGCGGCGAGATAGTCGTCGCTGATCACCTCGGGCACGTGGCCGCGGGGGTCGATGACGGCGATCGCCAGCTCGTCGCTCGTGAACCGGTCCATGAGTCCGACGGCGATGGTCCGCAGCAGCGTCGACTTGCCGCACTTGGCGTCGCCGAGCACCAGCATGTGCTGGTCCTCGCCGGCGAAGTCCCAGACCGCGGGCTCCATCGTGTCCTGACGCAGCCCGATCGGGACGGCGTCGGGCTCGGTGAACCGGTCGGGCAGGTCGTCGGGCGAGAGCTCGTGGGGGAGCAGCCGGATCGGCGCCGCCGAGGGTCCGCTCCACGACTGCGCGGTGCGGCGGGCGAGCTCGGTGAGCTCCTCGCCGACCTCGTCGTCGCCGACGACGTCGAGCACCGGCAGCGCGACCTGGGCCATCTTCTTGTCGTCGAGCAGCACACGCCCGGGGCGGTCGGCGGTCAGCAGCGCCGAAAGCTTCCGATCGATCATCGACTCGGCCGGCTCGTTGAGGCGCAGCTCGATGCGGGTCCCGAACAGCGCCTGGTGCGCCATCCGCAGCTCGCTCCACCGCGTCAGTCCCAGCACGAGGTGGATGCCGAAGCTCGACGCCCGCAGCATGATGTCGACGAAAGCGTCCTCGAGCTCCTCGAAGTCCTGGCGGATCGCGCCGTAGCCGTCGACGAGGAGCACGATGTCGGCGGCCGGCAGCTCCGGCACCCGCCCGGCCGCGTGCATCGCGCGCAGCTGGCCCAGCGAGTCGATCGAGCGGTCCCGGAACACGGCCTCGCGCAGCGCGAGCATGCCCGCGAGCTCCTCGAGCAGGCGGCGCAGGCGGTCGCGGTTGGACCGCGTCGCGACACCACCGACGTGCGGGAACCCCTCGATGCGCTGGAGCCCGCCCGTCGTCAGGTCCATGCCGTAGATCGCGACCTCGCGCGGTGTGTAGCTCAGCGACAACGACGCCGCCACCGTGCGGAGCAGCGTGCTCCGACCGGTCTGCGGCGCGCCGATGATGGCGACGTGGCCGCCGGCACGGGTGAGGTCGAGCAGCCACGGGTCCTGGGCCTGGTGCTCGGGGTCGTCCACGAGTCCCATCGCGATGGTCAGGGCGGTGTCGGCCGCCGTCGCGCGGTCGATGACGGCGCCCAGAGCGAGCCGCTCCGGCAACGGCGGCAGCCACACGGGGCGCACCGCCCGGTCGTCGTCGCGGGTGCGCTCGACCGCGGCCTCCACCACGGTGAGCGAGGTGTCGGGCCTGGTCAGCGGCGCCAGCACCGGCGCCTGCTGACCCCGGTCGCGGCGGATGCCGTTGTACAGCGGCAGCAGCATCGGCTGCGGCGACGACTCCTCCTCGCGCGGCGTGCGGTTGCGCACCACGGGACCGGAGACGTAGCCGGCGCGGAACCGTGTGTAGACGCTGGTGTCGACCTTGAGGTACCCGTAGCCGGGCAGCGCGGGGAGGTGGAAGGCGTCGGTCGTGCTCAGCACGGTCTGCGACTCCGCCTCGGAGAAGGTGCGCAGTCCGAGCCGGTAGGACAGGTAGGTGTCGAGCCCGCGGAGCTTGCCACCCTCGATGCGCTGGCTCGACAGCAGCAGGTGCACGCCGATCGACCGGCCGATCCGGCCGATCTGGAGGAACAGGTCGATGAACTCGGGCTCCGCCGTCAGCAGCTCGCCGAACTCGTCGATGACGACGAACAGGTGCGGCATCACCGGCAGGTCGGGGTTCTCGGCCCGCAGCTCGCGGTAGTGGGTGATCGACGGCGACGACCCGGCCGACTTGAGCAGCTGCTGTCGACGCACGACCTCGCCCTGGATGGACGCCCGGGCGCGTGTGGTCAGCTGCGGGTCGTCGGCGAGGTTGTCGATGAGCCCGGCGAGATGCGGCAGTCCTTCGAAGGGCGCGAACGCCGCACCGCCCTTGTAGTCGACGAGGATCATCGACAGGTCCTCGGGCGGGTGGTTGAGCGCCAGGGACAGGATGAGCGTGCGCAGCATCTCCGACTTGCCGGAGCCGGTGGCACCGATGCAGATGCCGTGCGGCCCCATGCCGAGCTGCGCGCTCTCCTTGAGGTCGAGGAGCACCGGGTTGCCGAGGTCGTCGATGCCGAACGGCACCCGCAGGAAGTCCGCCGGCGGGCGCGGCCGCCACAGGTCCTCGGGGTCGAAGGTGGTCGGGTCGGCGAGTCCGAGAAGGTCCTCGACGTCGAGGGTGGCGTCGCCCTCCTCGTCGCGCGAGGCCACGAGCGTCACCCGCATCGCGGCCATCGCTCGTGCGGTGGCCGCGAACAGCGGACCGTCGACGGCGTCCGGCCGCATGACCACGTCGACGGCGTCCCGCGTGCCGGGTGACGTCGTCATGAGGGCCTCGACGCTCGGCTCGTCGCCGGGTGTCGTGGCCACCGGCGCGGTGAGGGTGATGCGGACGTCGACGTCGCCGGGCTCGTGGAGCCGGTCGGCGAGCAGGTGGATGACCGTGATGCCGAGCTCGCGCAGGGCGACGCCGCCGCCGACGGGCAGCCTCGACGCGACGTCGCCGTGGTCGTCGGCGACGATGATCAGGTGCGGCGGCTGATGCCGCTGCGGCCCGGCCCGGCGGGCGCTGTTGGCGGCCTGCACACGGTCGGTGAACGTGTCACCCAGGACCTTGCCGAGCTCGTCGAGGCTCGGCGCGATCCGGCGCGCGGGCACGGGCCCGTCGAACAGCTCGGGCTCCTGAGCGTGCGGGAGCAGGTCGAGGCCCTCCCAGTCGCGGGCACGGGAGCGATCCGAGGCGAGCGCGATGCCGACGTCGTCGGGGGCGTGCAGCGCCGCGACCTGCAGCAGCATCGCGCGGACGAGGGCGATGCCCTGGTCACGGTCGCCGATGACGGCCACGACACCCGACTGGCGCAGTGGCACGGTCATGGGCATCGACTCGACACGCTCGCAGCTGCTCGCGATCAGCTCGGTCTCGGAGCGCAGGATCGGGTCCTGAGGCTGCACGGGCGACTCGGGGGGCGGTACCTGGATGTCGAACCACGGCACCGCTCCGACGCCGGCCCGGACGTCGAGGAAGTCGGCGTCCCGGCGCCGTCGCTCCCAGAGCCGCTTCGGGTCCCGGATGAGCGACATCAGCGCGCTGGGCTGCGGGTGCAGCAGGCTGGCTTCGAGCCGCACCTGCTCGGTCCGCTCGGCGAACTCGCCGCGGACGCGCTCCAGGTAGTCGAGGTACATCTCGCGATGCATCGCCTGCTGCTTGGCGTTCTTGCCCCGCGAGGACAGCGCGAACCCGATGCCACCGATGACGGCCACGACGAACACGAGACCGGCGATGCCCAGGAAGAGCGGGTTGTTGACCCCGCGCAGCACCACCATCATCGTCACCGACGACAGCGCGCCGACCAGCGGCAGCAGCATCTGCAGCGGCATGCCGCCGACGTCCTCGGTCACGGTCGGCGGCGGCGAGAGGGTGTCGGCGTCGGGCCGGGTCAGCGGGAGCGTCTCCCGTGTCGGCCGGTGCACCGTCCTGACGGTCATGCGACCACCTCCTCGGCGGCCGACGGCGTCTCGGCGGCCGAGCGCGCCAGGCTGGCTCGGCGGGCGGCGGCCGTCGTGACGATGGCAGCGGCCAACCGGATGGCCGCGAGGTTGGTGGCGTCACGCAGGTCGCTGCTCGGTGCGGGCTCGTG
>JBMDXU010000010.1:0-8246 GCA_048594485.1 Pseudactinotalea sp.
GCCGGCGACGATCGCGTCACCGACGGCGAGCGTGCCCGACTCGACCAGGACGGTCGCGACAGAGCCGCGGCCACGGTCGAGGTTGGCCTCGATCGCGACACCGCGCGCCGCCTTGTCGGGGTTCGCCCGCAGGTCGAGAGCAGCGTCCGCGGTCAGCAGCACCGCCTCGAGCAGGTCGTCGATGCCGATCCGCTGCTTCGCCGACACGTCGACGAACATCGTCTCGCCGCCGTACTCCTCGGCCACGAGGTTGTACTCGGTGAGCTGAGCGCGGATCTTGTCCGGGCTCGCGCCTTCCTTGTCGATCTTGTTGACCGCGACGACGATCGGCACACCGGCCGCCTGCACGTGGTTGATCGCCTCGACCGTCTGCGGCATGACGCCGTCGTCGGCGGCGACCACGAGGATCGCGATGTCGGTCACCTTGGCACCACGAGCACGCATGGCGGTGAACGCCTCGTGACCCGGGGTGTCGATGAAGGTGAGCGCACGCTCGTTGCCCTCGTGCTCGGCGTGCACCTGGTAGGCGCCGATGTGCTGGGTGATGCCACCCGCCTCGCCCGCCGCGACCTCGGTCGACCGGATCGCATCGAGCAGCGCGGTCTTTCCGTGGTCGACGTGACCCATGACGGTGACCACCGGCGGACGCGCCTCGAGGTCCTCGTCGCCCTCGGCGGCCTCCTCGGCCTCGAGGTCGATGTCGAAGCTCTCGAGCAGCTCGCGGTCCTCCTCCTCGGGGGACACGATCTCGATCACGTAGCCGAGCTCGGCACCGAGCGTGCGGAAGGTGTCCTCGTCCAGCGACTGCGTCGCGGTCGCCATCTCACCGAGGTGGAACAGCACCGTGACCAGGCTGGCCGGGTTGGCGTCGATGCGGTCGGCGAAGTCCGTGAGGCTGGCGCCCGCACGGATCCGGATGACCGTGCTGCCGTCGCCGTGAGGGACGCTGACGCCACCGATCGCCGGTGCGCCCTGCTGCTCGAACTCGAGACGCTTCGCGCGCTTGCTCTTGCGACCGCGTGCGGGACGACCGCCGGCGCGACCGAACGCACCCTGCGTGCCGCCGCGACCACCGCGGCCACCGCCGCCGCCGCGACCGCCGCCGAAACCGCCACCCGCGCCGGGGCCGCCGCCAGGACGGCCGCCGAAGCCACCGCCACCGCCGGGACCGCCACCGGGACGACCACCGCCGCCACCACGGCCACCGCCGGCACCACCACGAGCGGGCGCACCGGGGCGACCCACGGAGGAGCGGTCGGGCATCATGCCCGGGCTCGGACGCGGACCACCGGGGCGGGGACCGCCGGAGCCACCGGGGCGCGGCATCCCCTGCGAGGGGGCGAACGGGTTGTTGCCCGGACGGGGACCACCCGGACGGGGGCCGCCCGCACCACCGCGGTCGCCGCGCTCAGGGCGGTCGCCACGCTCGGTACGCTCGCCACGCTCGGGACGATCGCCGCGGTCACCACGCTCGGGGGCCCCGGGTCGAGGCATCCCCTGCGAGGGGGCGAACGGGTTGTTGCCCGGGCGTGCTGCCGGGCGGGGTGCCGGACGCGGACCGGGGGTCGCGCCACCGGCACGTGCTGCGGGGGCCTCGGACTCGGTCTCCGGCTCCGGGGCACGGGGTGCCTCGGGCTCCGGCTGGACGCGGGGCTCCTCGGCGCGGGGCTCCTCGGTACGAGGCGCCTCCGGCGCGGGGGCGGGCGCCGGCTTGGGGCCGGGCCGGGCCGCGGGCTTCGCGGCGGGCGCCGCGGATCCAGCGGGTGCATCGGGGAATGCTTCACGGAGCCGCCTCTGCACGGGCGGCTCGATGGTGGACGATGCCGACTTGACGAACTCACCGAGCTCGTTCAGCTTCGCCATGACGGTCTTGCTGTCGACGCCGAGCTCCTTGGCGAGCTCGTGAACGCGAACCTTGGCCACACTTCTCCTGTCTCGGTCCGCCCGGGACAGGCCGAACCGTCGTTACTGGTGCTTACTCATCGCTGGGTGCTCATCGGGTGCCCATCGGCTACGAACCCGCTCTCTTGGTCGATGATCAACGACGCTCACGCGTGGCGGTCGAACCATGCCCGGACCGACTCGATCGAGACGGACCGCCCCTGCTCTGTCGGCAGACGCAGCCCTCGCACGATCGCTCGTCGGGCCTCGGCACGATCCAGGCAGCCGGGTTGCGGGTGCAACCAGACCCCTCGCCCCGGCATCACCGCTCGCGGATCGACGACGACGGCCGGGGCCGTGCCTCGCCGGTCCACGACCAGGCGCACCAGGTCGGACCGGTGGGCCCGCGCTCGACATCCCACGCACGTGCGCACCCCGGTGACCCTGACCTCATCGGCAGTCATGGCGACCACCTCTGCAGGTTCCGGGCCACCCGGAGCAGCGTCCGGGCAACGTGACATCGGGCTGCAAGCCCGCCGACAAGTGTACTACCGCGACGACGACCGCCTCGCCCGGCGGCGTCGCGCTCAGGCCGGAGGCGGCGTCTCGACGGCGTCCGGACCGTCGGTCAGGGCAGCCTCGGTGTCGGGTCGGATGTCGATGCGCCACCCGGTGAGCCGGGCGGCCAGGCGGGCGTTCTGGCCCTCCTTGCCGATCGCGAGCGAGAGCTGGTAGTCCGGCACGATCACCCGTGCGGCCTTCGCCTCGGCGTCGACGATCTCGACGCTGCTCACCCGCGCCGGCGAGAGGGCCGAGGCGACGAACGTCGCCGGGTCCTCGGAGTAGTCGACGATGTCGATCTTCTCGCCTCGCAGCTCGGCCATCACGGCTCGGACGCGCTGCCCCATGGGCCCGATGCACGCTCCCTTGGCCCCCAGGCCGGGAACCCTGGAGTGCACGGCGATCTTGGTGCGGTGCCCCGCCTCGCGGGCGATCGCGGCGATCTCCACCGAGCCGTCGGCGACCTCGGGGACCTCGTGAGCGAACAGCCGCCGCACCAGGTTCGGGTGCGTGCGCGAGACGGTGATCTGAGGACCACGCATCCCCCGCGTCACCTCGAGCACGTAGGCGCGGATCCGCTCGCCGTGGGTGTAGGTCTCGGTCGGCACCTGCTCGTGCTGCGGCAGCGTGGCCTCGATGCCCCCGACCTCGATGAGCACGACGTGCGGGTTCGACCCCTGCTGGATGACGCCGGCGATGACATCGCCCTCCTTGCCCCGGAAGGCGCCCAGCACCTGCTCGTCCTCGGCGTCGCGCAGCCGCTGCACGATGACCTGTCGCGCGGTCGAGGTCGCGATCCGGCCGAAACCCTCCGGTGTGTCCTCGTACTCCGGACCGAGCACGGTCTCGGTGCGCTCGCCGTCCTCGCCGACCGCCGCCGCCTGCTCGACCTCGCGCGCGAGCACGGTCACGTGCCCCGTGCTGCGGTCGAGCACCACCCGGGCGTGCTGCTGTGCGCCAGGGGTGCGGTGGTAGGCGGAGAGCAGCGCCTGCTCGATCGCGGTCACCAGCGTCTCGAGCGGGATCTCGCGCTCGCGCTCGACCATCCGCAGCGTCTGCATGTCGATGTCCATGTCAGCCTTCCTCGTTCTCGTTGCCGCGACGGAGCTCGACCTCGATGCGTCCGGAGGTGATGGTGCGCAGCGGCACGGCGTGCTCCAGCGGCCCGCCCTTGCGGCGCTCCTCCACGAGGTGCACGGCGTCGGCGTCGACAGCGGCCACCCGGCCGCTGACCTCACCCCCCCCGGTCCGGATCGTCACGAGCCGACCCTGTGCCCGCCGGAAGTGCCGAGCCTCCGTGAGCGGGCGGCTGACGCCGGGTGTGGTGACCTCGAGCAGGTACGCACCCTCGAGCGCGTCGTCGACGTCGTCGAGCGCCTCGGACACCGCGTGGGACACCCGGCCGAGCGTGTCCGAGTCGACACCACCGGGGCCGTCGGGGAGGTCGATCACGACCTTGACGACGCGCTTGCGCGCCGGGCCGGAGACCTCGATCCCTTCGAGGAAGAGACCGGCGTCGCCCACCACCTTCTCGAGCGTCCCGCGCAGCTGGTCCGCGAGCTCGGATCCCATCGTGCCTCCCCGTGTGCAGTTGTGTCGGTGCGCCCACCAGGGTACGGCGTCGCGCGCCACCGTGGCAGGATCGGGCCGTGCCACGCCCGCGATCGCCTCGAGGAGCGGCGCTCGTGGTGCTCGTGGTCGCGGCTCTGCTGACCGGGTGCGGGCTGCGGCTGGAGACCGAGGACCCGCCGACGACGGCGCCCGACGACGCCGAGATCCTGCGCCAGAGCCTCGCTCGGCACGCGGACTCCATCGCGCGCACCGCGAGCCTGGCCGCGACCGCCGAGGAGTCCGACGTGGCCACCCTGCTCGGCGCCATCGCCACCAGCGCCGAGGAGCAGCGCGACGTGCTCGGGGGCGTCTGGGTCTCCTCGGGTCGCCCGATGTCGGCGCCTGTCGCGCGCGGTGGGGCGGAGGAGGTGCTGGCGCTGCTGCTGGCCGCGGCCGACGCCGCCCGCGCCGCCCCACTGGGGAGCGACGACCCGGCGCTCCTCGTCGGGCTCGAGCTCTCCTGGGCGCTGCGCGCCGACCAGCTCGCGACGGCCTCGGGCGGCGAGCCCGCCGGCGTCGACGACACCCTGCCGTCGACGCTCGACGCGACGTCCGCCGTCGATCTCGTCCGCACCGTGGACGCCATCGGGTGGCTGTGGGAGGTCCGAGCGGCACGGTCCGGCGGTGACGCGCTGACCGAGGCGTCGTCGACCGCCGTCCGCTGGCGGGCTCGGGCCGAGCAGCTGGCCGAGATCGCCGGGCTCGCGGGGACGGACGACGACCCCCGGGAGATCGCCTACGCCGTCGACGTCGACGACCCGGCCACCTCGATCGCGACCCTGACGGCCGAGCTGCTGCCGTGCTGGCTCGCGCAGGTCGCGACGACCAGCGGCGACGACCGCGGGCACGTGATCGACCGGGCGCACCTCGCGGCCCGCGCCGCCGGCCTGTCCGCCCCCGACGCCGACGTGCCCGCCGTCGTCGGAACGGCCTGAGCGACCCTCACCCGGTCCGACGCCCGGTCGGACAGCGCGTACCGTGGACGGCGATGGGTCCGTCAGCGCATGTCCTCGACCTGTTCGCGGTGCCGGGTGCTGTCGAGCCGCTCGTCGGCGGTCAGGGCGGCAGCGTCCGGGCCGGCGACCTGGTCCTCTCCCCCGGTCGCGACGCGGACGTGCAGGACGCGCTCAGCCCGGTGCTGGCACGGCTCGCGGTCGAGCTCGACACCCGACCGGGTCGTGACCGCCGCGACCTCCGGATCGCGATGCCAGTGCCGGCCCGAGACGGCTCCTGGGTGGTGCAGGGATGGGCGGCGAGCCGGTTCGAGCCGGGGACGCGGCTGCTGGTCGATCTTCCGGCACTGCGCGCCGTCGGCGCCGTTCTCCACGCCGAGCTCGCCGAGCGGGTGGACAACTGGCCGCTCGGGTCCCGCGCGCCGAGCAGCCGCTGGGAGCACGCCGAGAGGGTCGCGTTCGGCGACGCCGCCGTCCCCGGCGACCTCGGCGCGATCGACGAGCTCGTGCGGTGGTTGGCCGTCGCGCGCGACCCGGACGCCGATCTGGGCCGGCCCCAGCTGGTGCACGGCGACCTCGCCGGGAACGTGCTGCTCGACGCCGACGGAGCGCCGGTGGTCATCGACGTCGCCCCGTACTGGCGACCGCCGTTGTGGGCCGAGGCGACCTGCGTCCTCGACTCGATCCTGTGGTGGGGCGCCGACGCCGACGAGATGACGGCGTGGACCGCGGGGGCGCCACGTCAGGCCATGATCCGCGCCGCGATGTTCCGGCTCCTCAGCGACCGGCCGCCCGACGCGGTCGCCTACACGACCGCGCTCGCTCCCCTGCGCCCGGGCCGCTAGGCCCGGCGGCCAAGGAGCGGCGATCAGGAGCCGAGTGCCGCGGTGACGCGCTCGACCAGCGTGGCGACGGCGTCGTCGGGTGCCACCTCGACCCGCTCGCCGGTCGCACGCGTACGCACCTCCACGACGCCGGACGCCAGGCCGCGGCCGACGACGAGGATGTACGGCACGCCGAGGATCTCGGCGTCCGCGAACTTGACGCCCGGCGAGACCTTCGGGCGGTCGTCGTAGAGCACCTCGAGCCCCGCGGTCTCGAGCGCATCCGCCAGCCTGCCCGCCTCGGCGAACACGGACTCGTCCTTGCCGGTGGCGACGACGTGCACGTGCGCCGGTGCGACCTGCACGGGCCAGCTCAGCCCGGCGTCGTCGGAGGTCTTCTCCGCGATGCACGCGAGCGCACGGGTGACGCCGATGCCGTAGGAGCCCATCGTCACCGTGGTGGCCTTGCCATTCTGGTCGAGCACGTCGAGCCCGAGGGCCTTCGCGTACTTCTGACCGAGCGCGAAGATGTGGCCGATCTCGATGCCGCGCGCGAGCTCCAGCGCCCCGGACCCGTCGGGTGCCTGGTCGCCCTCGTGCACCTCGGCGACGTCGAGGATCCCGTCGGCGGTGAAGTCACGCCCGGCGACGAGCCCGAAGACGTGCCGGCCGTGCTCGTCGGCACCGGTGATCCAGGCGCTGCCGTCGATGACACGTGGGTCGAGGTAGTACCGGACCGCACCCGTGCCGGAACCGCGCTCGGCGCCGTTCGGCCCGAGCACGGCGGGTCCGATGTACCCGGCGACCAGCTCGGGCCGCGTCGTGAGGTCGTCCTCGGTGGCGGCGGCGACGTCGGCCGGGAAGGCCACCGCCTCGAGCCGCTTCATGTCGAGCTGCCGGTTCCCCGGCATGCCGATGACGACGAGCTCACGCTCACCACCGGGGTGCACGTACGTGACCACGACGTTCTTGAGGGTGTCGGCCGCGGTCCACGGGACGCCGTCGGCGCGCGGGTGCTCGGCGTTGGCGAGATCGACGAGCGAGTCGATCGTCGGGGTGTTCGGCGTGTCGTGGACGACGGCGGCGGGCAGGGCCGCGATCGCCGCCGGGTCGATCGCGGGGGGAGGCAGCGTCGCGACGGCCTCGACGTTGGCGGCGTACCCGCCCGGCGAGCGCACGAAAGTGTCCTCGCCGATCTCGCAGGGGAAGAGGAACTCCTCGCTGCGCGAGCCCCCCATGGCACCCGAGGTCGCCGTGACGATGACGTACTCCAGCCCGAGGCGGTCGAAGATCCGCTTGTACGCCTCGCGCTGCGCCTCGTAGGACGCCTCGAGCCCGGCGTCGTCGATGTCGAACGAGTACGCGTCCTTCATGACGAACTCGCGGCCGCGCAGCAGTCCGGCGCGCGGGCGGGCCTCGTCGCGGTACTTCGTCTGGATCTGGTAGAGCGTGAGCGGCAGGTCCTTGTAGGAGGAGTACAGGTCGCTGACCAGCAGCGTGAACATCTCCTCGTGCGTGGGCGCGAGGAGCATGTCGTTGCCCTTGCGGTCGGCCAGCCGGAACAGGTTGGGCCCGTACTCGGTCCACCGATCGGTCGCCTCGTACGGCTCGCGCGGCAGCAGCGCCGGGAAGTGGACCTCCTGACCGCCCGCGGCGTCCATCTCCTCGCGGACGATCGCCTCGATCTTGGCCAGCACCCGCAGCCCGAGCGGCAGCCACGTGTAGATCCCCGGCGCCGCACGCCTGATGTAGCCGGCGCGGACGAGCCACTTGTGGCTCGCCACCTCGGCGTCGGCGGGGTCCTCACGCAGCGTCCTGACGAACAGGCTCGACATCCTCAGCACGCGGGCGAGTCTAGGTCAGCGACGCAGCACCCCACCCCCGCCCCTCAGCCCCTCCCCACCCCGAACCTCGGGGCGGTGAGATCGGTGATCGACGGCGAGCCCCGTGACGACGGGGCGGACTACCGTGGCCCCATGCCGGAGATGCCCGAGGTGCAGGGGCTCGTCGACTTCCTCGACGAGAGGCTGACCGGGCACGCGCTGACATCGGTGCAGGTGGTCGCCTTCACCGCGCTCAAGACGTTCGCGATCGACCCCGCCTCGCTGGTGGGTGGCACGGTGACCGGGGTCGCACGGCACGGCAAGTGGCTCGACGTCGTCGTCGCCAGGGCCGACGGCGATGCCCACCTGATCTTCCATCTCGCCCGAGCGGGATGGTTGCGGTGGTCGGAGGAGCTGCCCAGCAAGCCGCCGAGCCGGTCGCCGAAGTCGCCGATCGCGTTGCGTGTGGGTGTCGAGGGCGGCAGCGGGTTCGACCTCACCGAGGCGGGCACGCGTCGCAAGCTCGCGGTGTACGTCGTCGCCGATCCGGCCGAGGTGCCGATGATCGCCACCCTCGGGCCCGACCCGCTCGC
>JBMDXU010000100.1:0-14497 GCA_048594485.1 Pseudactinotalea sp.
GTGCGGACGCTGGTCCAGTGGTCGTAGGCGATCTCGCTGGGGTGCACCTCGTGCGCGAACTTCACACCCTGCTCGTCGAAGACGTCGAGGATCGGGTTCCAGCGGTTGGCGAAGTCCTCGTAGCCCTCGTCGATCACCGACGCCGGGACCGGCGGGAACATCGCGACGTACGGCCAGATCTTCGAGCCGGTGAACCCGACGACGACGTCGACGCCGAGCTTGCGGGCGACGCGCGCCGCCCGCTTCATGTCCTCGGCCGCGCGCTGGCGGACCCCCTCGGGGTCGCCGTCGCCCCACACGTAGTCACGGAGGATCGCCTGGTGGCGGAAGTCGATCGGGTCGTCGCAGACGGCCTGGCCGCCGAGGTGGTGGCTGATCGCCCAGGTCTTGAGGTTGTACTTGTCGAGGATGTCGAGACGAGACTGCACGTAGGCGTCGTTCTCGTCGGCGCGCTTGAGGTCGAGGTGGTCGCCGGAGCAGGCGATCTCGAGGCCGTCGTAGCCCCACTCCGAGGCCCGGCGGGCCAGCTCCTCGAACGGCATGTCGGCCCACTGGCCGGTGAACAGGGTGACGGGGAGTCGGGAGTCGGTCATGGTCTCTCCTTCGAGGGGTGGCAGTTCGTCAACGAAAAGCGGGGATGGGGGCAATTCGTCAACGAAAGCGGGGATGGGGGCGATTCGTCAACGAAATCGGTTAGACGGGTTGCCAGGTGTCGGTGGTGGCGGCGCGGAGGAGGGCGTCGGTGAGGACGGCGGCGCGGAGGCCGTCGTCGAACGTCGGCAGGCCGTCCGGGGCCTCGCCCCGCACGGCGCGGTAGGTGTCGGCGACGAAGGCGGCGAACGCGTCAGGGTAGCCCTGGGGATGGCCCGAGGGGACGACCGAGTAGGCGTTCGCCGCGGCCGAGTTCTGGGCCTCGTCGCGCGGCAGCGCGATGCTCCCGGCGCGGCGGCCGACCCACAGCGTCTCGGGGTGCTCCTGGTCGAACGCGAGCGACTCGGTCGTGCCCGCGATCTCAAGGTGCAGCCGGTTCTTGCGCCCCGGAGCCACCTGCGAGACCAGCAGCGTGCCGACGGCGCCTCCACCGGTCTCGAAGGTGAGGGCGGCGGCGTCCTCGTTGGTCACCTGGGCGTGATCGGCGCGGTCGGTGATGAAGGTGCGGGTGCGGGCCGCGAGCCGCGTGATCCGGTCGCCGGTCACGAACTCGAGGAGGTCGACCAGGTGCGACCCGATGTCGGCGAACGCACGGGAGGCGCCGCCGAGATCGCCGTCGACGCGCCAGTTGTCGTCGTCGGACGTGAGCAGCCAGTCCTGCAGATAGCTGCCCACCACGGTGAGCACACGCCCGGTCTCGCCGCGCGCCACCCGGTCACGGGCCTCGCGGACGAGCGGGTGGAACCGGTAGACGAACGGCACCGTGGCCGTCGTGCCGGCGGTCGCGGCCTGCTCGGCGAGCGCCTGCGCGTCGGCCCGGGTGGTCGCGAGCGGCTTCTCGCAGACGACGGCGCGCCCGGACGCGATGACGGCCGCCGCCTGCTCGGCGTGCAGCGCGTTGGGTGTGCAGACGTGCACCACGTCGACGTCGGGGTCGGCGAGCAGGTCGGCGAGGCTCGGGTAGCCGAGCTCGAACCCGAGCGCGTTCGCCGCCTCCTCCGCCCGTTCCGGGCTCGAGGAGGACACGCCGACCAGGTGCGCCCCGGCCGCACGTGCGGACCGGGAGTGCACCTGCGCCATGAAGCCGCCGCCCACGACGGCGACACCGAGCCCCGAACCCGGCAACGCGTTCACAGAGTCGCCTCGGCCGGATCCCACTCGACGTCCAGCGGGGGCGGCACCTCGACCGTGCTGGTCAGATCCACCGGCTCGCGGGCCTCGCCCGCCTCGATGACGGACTGCATGATGTCGAGCACGTGGAAGGCGAGCTCGCCCGAGGCGCGCTCGGGCACGCCCGCACGGATCGACCGCACCAGCTCGACGACGCCGGTGCCGCGACCGGCGGCGGCGCCCGTGCTCGCGACACGGTCCTCCTCGCCCTCGCCTCGCCCGCGGGTGATGACGAGGTCGCCGTCGAAGCCGTTCGGGTCGGGGACGGTGAGGGTGGCGTCGTCGCCCGTGATCTCGAACTGGGTGCGGCCGAGGCGGGAGTCGAAGGAGAAGATGCTCTGCGCCGTCTGCCCGGAGGCGAACTCCAGCAGCGTGGCGACGTGGGTGGGCACGTTCACCGGGAAGGTCTGACCCGCGAGCGGGCCGGACCCGATGACGCGCTCGGCCCGTGACTTGGAGATCACGGCGTGCACACGTGAGACGGGGCCGAAGAACTGCACGAGCGCCGTCAGGTAGTACGGGCCGATGTCGAACAGCGGGCCGGCGCCGACGTCGAACAGGAACGCCGGGTTCGGGTGCCACGACTCCGGGCCGGGGGACTGCATGAGGGTCAGCGCGCCGTGCGCGGCGCCGATGCCGCCGTCCGCGACGAGACGCAGCGAGGACTGGATGCCGGCGCCCAGGAACGTGTCCGGAGCCGTGGCGACCCGCAGCCCGGCGGACTGGGCGGCGGCCAGCAGCGCCCGACCGCTCTCGCGCTCCAGCGCGAACGGCTTCTCGCTCCAGACGTGCTTGCCGGCCTCGAGGACCTGCTCGGCGACCTCGACGTGCACCGCGGGCACGGTGAGGTTGACGACGACCTCGATCTCGTCGTCCGCGAGCAGCTCGGCCACCGTGCCCGACCCGGGCACACCGAACTGCTGCGCCTGGGCGGCGGCGCGGTCGGTGTCGAGGTCGGCGACGAAGCGGACGTCGACGTCGGCGAACCCGGTGAGGTTCGTCAGGTACTGGGTGCTGATGTTGCCGGCGCCGATGACGCCGACGCCGGCCCGGCCGGTGCGCTGGTCGGCCATGGTCAGGCGACCTTGCCGGACAGGAACGCGAAGCTGTCCGCGACCGCCTCGAAGCGGTCGCCGCGGCTGTCGTCGAGCTCGACGACGTGCAGCGCGTCCGGCGTGGCGGCCAGGATCTCGGCGATCGGCTGCGTCCCGCTGCCGACGGCGACCTGGTCGAGGTTGTCCTTGGTGCCGGGGCCGTCCTTGACGTGCACCGCGACGACCTGCGAGCCGAGCTTCGACAGCAGGGCGACCGGGTCGGTGCCGCCGACGGCGACCCAGTACGCGTCGACCTCGAGCCCGACCTCGGGCGCGATGCGCTCGGCGAGGACCTCCAGGCCGGTGCGGCCCTCGGGTCCCTCGGGCCGCGCCTCGAGCTCGAACGCGTGGTTGTGGTAGCCGACCGTCAGGCCGTGGCGGGCAGCGACGGCGGAGGCCGCGTTGAGACGCTCGGCCGTGTCGGCGATCTGCTCGACCGTGGTCCAGTTCTCCGCCGGGTAGTGCGGGTCGATGACCCGCTCCATCCCGAGCGCGGCGGCGGCCGCGAAGATGCGGTCCTGCTCGTCGGCGTCCGCGGTGAGGAAGCCCTGGTGCGTCGTCGGCGCCTTGAGGCCGCTGCTGGCGAGGGCCTCACCGAGGGCAGGGCCGAAGCTCGTGAAGGCGTAGGGCTCGACGAGCTCGAAACCGATGTCGGCGAGCCGCTGAAGGGTTCCGGTCAGGTCGTCGGCGGCGGCTTCGCGCACCGTGTAGAGCTGGACCGACAGGGGAGACGTGGGCACCGATGTGCTCCTTCGCAGAGATCGAGGGTGTGTGGTGTCCACGCTCACACACCTTCTGCGCCGGGTCAAGCAGAAGTCCGAGCATTGAACTTCATTAGTCGGCTGTGCTGTACTCATAAGCGTGTCGCCCCTGCCTCGCCGTGGTCGCGCCGCCGGCCCGGGCCCCGGCGGCGTGCTCGAGCTGCTGCTCGACTCGCGGGCGCGCACCAGGGCGGAGATCGCGACGGAGACCGAGCTCTCCCGGTCGACCGTGTCGGCCCGTGTGGACGAGCTGATCCGTGCGGGTCTGCTGGTGCCGGCGGGTGCCGCTGCGTCGTCGGGCGGTCGCCCGCCCGCCCGCGTGGCGTTCAACCCGCTCGCCCGGGTGGTGCTCGGGATCGACCTGGGCGCGACGCACGGCACCGTCGCCGTCGCCGACCTCGCCGGGTCGGTGCTGGCCGCGGTCACGACCCCCATCGACATCGCCGACGGGCCTGCCCTCGTGCTCGACGCCGTGGTCGGCGCCGCCGTCGAGCTGCTCGACCGGGCCGACGGCGGACCGTACCTCGACCGCCTCGCGGCGGTCGGCATCGGGTTGCCGGGGCCCGTGGAGCACGCCACCGGGCGCCCCGTGAACCCTCCAATCATGCCCGGCTGGGATCGTGTCGACGTGCCCGCGATGGTGCGCGAGCGGGTGCCGGGACGGGCCGGCGACGACCCGGCGGGGCGCGCCGTCCTCGTCGACAACGCCGTCAACGTGCGCGCCCTCGGGGAGCACGCGACCTGGTGGCCCGACGCCGACGACCTCGTCTACGTCAAGGTCGCCACCGGGATCGGGGCGGGCATCATCGCCGGCGGCACCCTGCAGCGCGGTGCGCGCGGGTCGGCGGGCGACCTCGGGCACGTGCACGTCCCGTGGATCCCCGACAGCCCCCGTGAGGCCACCGACCAGCGCGAGCTCGAGGACGTCGCGAGCGGGCCGGCCATCGCCGCACAGCTCCGCGCGGCGGGGATCGAGGCGCGCACCGGAGCCGACGTTGCCGCACTCGTCCGATCGGGCGATCGCACCGCGATCGGGCTGGTCCGGCAGGCCGGTCGTGAGCTCGGGGCCGTGGTGGCCGGCGTCGTCAACCTGCTCGGCCCGTCGGTCGTCGTCGTGGGAGGCAGCGTCTCCCGAGCCGGCGAGGACCTCATCGCCGGGGTGCGCGAGGTCGTCTACCGGACCTCGCTCCCGCTCGCCACCGAGCACCTCCAGATCGTCGCGGCGCGAGGCGACGAGAACGCCGGCGCGCTCGGCGCCGCGATCATGGCCGCCCGCCACGCCCTCGGGCCCAGCGAGCTGCACCACCTCATGAACACCCACACCTGGCAAGGAGACCGATGAGCACCACCGCCACCCGTCCGCCGCTGCGCGTGGGGGTGATCGGCCTGGGCTGGGCCGGTCAGCAGCATCTGGACGCCTACGCCGCCCGCGACGACGTCGACGTCGTCGGCATCGCGGGTCTCGAGACCGACCTGCGCGCCACCCTCGCCGAGAAGTACGACGTGAGGATCGCCGTCGACGACTGGCGCACCCTGATCGACTCGGGCGAGATCGACGCCGTGAGCGTCGCCGTCCCGACGTTCCTGCACGCGCCGATCTCGATCGCCGCGCTGGACGCCGGGCTGCACGTGCTGACGGAGAAGCCGATGGCACGCGACGGCGCCGAGGCGGACGCGATGGTCGACGCCGCTCGCGCCGCGGGGCGGGTGCTCCAGGTCGCGTTCAACCAGCGCCACCGCGGCGACCTCGCCGCGGTGCGGGACACGGTCGATGCCGGCAAGCTGGGCCGGGTCTACCACGCGCGCGTCTCGTGGCTACGACGCGCGGGCATCCCGACGCTCGGCAGCTGGTTCACCAACCGCGAGATGGCCGGCGGCGGACCGCTCGTCGACCTCGGCGTGCACATCCTCGACGCCACCCTGCGGATCATGGGCGAGCCGCGCGTGCTCACCGTCTCCGCGGTGACGCACGCCGAGCTCGGCACCCGCGGACTGGGTGGCAGCGGGTCGGACAAGACCGGCTCCGGGTCGGCGTACGAGGTCGAGGACCTCGCCACCGTCCTCATGAGGCTCGAGGGTGGCGGCTCGCTCGTCCTCGAGTCGAGCTGGGCCACGCACCGGCCGCAGGGCGACGAGATCGCGCTCACGCTCTACGGGACCGACGGCGGCGCCGATGTCAGCATCGTCGACTACGCCGTCAGTACCGGCCGGTACTTCGGGCTCGCACCCGACGGCGCCGACGACGTCGAGATCCTGCCCGGCGACAGCGGCGGCCACGTCGTCGTCGTCGACGAGTTCGTCTCCGCCATCGCCGACCCCACCACCTGGGCCGACCACGACGGCTCCCTCGGCGCCTCGCGCGCCCACATCATCGACGCGGCCTACCGCTCGGCCGCTCTCGGCGCCGAGATCCGCCTCGACTCCTCTCCCGTCCCCACCACCACCCAGGAGGTCTGAACCATGACCGCACCGATCAACGTCCTCGTCTGGAACGAGGGCTGGCACGAGCGCAACGACGCCAGCGTGCAGGCGATCTACCCCGACGGCATCCACGGCGCGATCGCCGCCGGGCTGAGCGAGGTCCTCGGCGACGCCGTGTCCGTGCGCACCGCGACGCTCGCCGACCCCGAGCACGGACTGACCGAAGAGGTCCTCGCCGGCACCGACGTGCTCCTCTGGTGGGGCCACATGAAGCACGACGAGGTCGCCGACGAGGTGGTCGAGCGTGTGCAGCGGCACGTCCTCGGTGGCATGGGTCTGCTCGTGCTGCACTCGGGCCACTACTCCAAGATCTTCAAGACCCTCATGGGCACCACGTGCGGGCTGTCGTGGCGCAACGAGGGGGAGCGGGAGATCGTCTGGACCGTCGACCAGACGCACCCGATCGCCGTCGGCGTGGACCAGCCGTTCACGATCGACGCGCAGGAGATGTACGGCGAGCAGTTCGACGTGCCGCCGCCCGACGAGCTCGTGTTCGTCTCGTGGTTCGCCGGCGGAGAGATCTTCCGGTCGGGGCTCACCTACCGACGTGGGCGCGGCAAGGTCTTCTACTTCTCCCCGGGCGACCAGGAGTACCCGGTGTACTTCCACCCGCAGGTGCGCCGGGTGCTGGCGAACGCGGTCCGGTGGGCGGTTCCGGTGCCGGGCGAGCGGGCCGCTCGCGAGGCCCCGAACCAGCCGCGCACCTACGCCTGATCCCCGCCGCCGGCGGCGGTGACGAGCAGGACGACGGCGGTCACCGGCGTTTGTCGAGTTCCGTCGGTCGACGGCGTCATGACCGTGACACTGTCACCGAGAAGGAGGCTTCCCATGCCGAAGTACCTGCTGCTGATCACGACCGACACGTCCGTCGCGGCCACCGAGAGCGACCGCGACAACGCCCCTGACGTCGAGGCGTGGTGGCGCGGCCTCAACGACGCCGGGCGGTACGTCACGGGCGACCCGCTGCAGCCCGCGGCCAAGGCCGCGACCGTCCGCGTGCGTGCGGGCAAGGTCGAGCGCACCGACGGGCCGTTCGCCGAGGCGAGCGAGGTGATCGTGGGGCTCGACATCGTCGAGTGCGCCGACATGGACGAGGCCGTGCAGGTCGCCGCGGGCCACCCGATGGCTTGGAGCAACGCCGTCGAGGTCCGCGAGTTCGTCGCGATGGACTGAGCGCTCCTGCGGGAGCACTCAGAACGCCGAGACCCCGCCGGTGGCACTTTCGGTAGAACCCGGACGAGTCCATCGGCGGGGTGCCGGCGCCCCGAGCTCGAGCTGCGGGGCTGGGTGTGGTCGCTACCCTGCTCCGATGCGGATCGCCGTCGTGGGGTGCGGGACGGCGGGACCGGTCGCAGCGATCCTGCTGGCCAGGGCGGGGCACGACGTGACCGTGCTGGAGTCCGCGGACGAGCCGTCCGCCGTCGGCGCCGGGATCTGGCTGCAGGAGCTCGGGCAGCAGGTGCTCGACCGCGTCGGACTGCTCGAGGGCCTGCGCGCCGTCTCCCGTCCCGTGGTGCGGGTCGACGCCGTGACGGTCGCCGGGCGTTCGGTGATGGACTTCGGGTACGCCGACGTCCCCGGTGCCGTGCCCGCCATCGGGGTGCACCGCGGTGTGCTGTTCTCGTTGCTGTGGGAGGCCCTGGCGGGCACGACGGCGTCCGTCGAGACCGGTGTCGACGTCACCGGAGTCGTGCCGCGGGCCGGCGGGGTGGTCGTCGAGACGAGCGGCGGAGCGCTCGGGCCGTTCGATCTCGTGGTCGGGGCGGACGGGTCGCGGTCGGTGGTGCGGCAGAGCCTGCGTGTCACCGCGTACGACCACCCGTACTCCTACGGCGCGTTGTGGGCGGTGGTCGACGACCCGGAGCACCTCGCGGGTGACGCGTTGTTCCAGTGCCTGGACGGCACGTCGCGGTACCTGGGCGTGCTGCCGACCGGCGAGCATCAGGCGTCGATCTTCTGGTCGGTCAAGGGCGCCGACATGGCGGCCGTGCGAGCCGCAGGCGTCGACGCGTGGCGCCGGGAGGCACGACCGTTCGTGGCCGGTCGCTTCGGGGCTCTTCTCGACGAGGTCGACGAGCTCCTCGAAGCGCGGTACCGCGACGTCGTCGTCCGCACCCCGTACCGGATGGCGGGCGCGGCCGGGGCGGTGCTGGTCGGCGACGCCGCGCACGCGATGAGCCCGCAGCTCGGTGCCGGGACGTCGCTCGCGCTCGCCGACGCGTGGAGCCTGTGCCACGCCCTCGACTCGGCGCCCGATCTGGCGACGGCCCTGCGCCGGCACGCCGACGCCCGCCGCGCCCACGTGCGCTGGTACGCGTGGTGGACGAGGCTGATGATGCCGGTCTTCCAGAGCGATCTCGCCCCGCTCGCGGTGCCGCGGGATCTCCTCATGGGGCCGATGGGCCGCGTGCCGTGGATGCGGACCCAGATGGTCCGCCAGCTCGGCGGCGCGCAGGTCGGGCTGGCCAGCCGCTGGCACCTGCCGGGCTCGCCCCGGTAGCGCAGGGCCCCACCCCACCCGGCCCCACCCCACCTCGCCCCGCCGCACCTCGCCCCGCCGCACCCCGGCCCGCCCCGCCGAGAGGGAACGAAAGCGCCGAGAGGGAAGGGTGCACCGTGCCCCCTCGGCGCTTTCCTTCCCCCTCGGCGAGGGGGGCGCGGCAGGATGGGCGGGTGGACCCCGTCGTCGCGCTGCGCCGCATCGCGTTCCTGCTCGAGCGGCAGCTCAAGCAGACGCACCGGATCAAGGCGTACCGACGGGCCGCCGACGTGCTGGAACGGGTCGGCCCCGCCGAGGTCGCGTCGCTCGCGGCCGCCGGCCGCCTCACCGGGCTCGACGGCGTCGGACCCAAGACCGCGCTGGTCGCGACGCAGGCGCTCGACGGCGGCACACCCGCCTACCTCGCCGAGCTGGAGGCGGAGGCGGACGTCCTCGCCCCCGGCGCCGCCGAGGTGCGGGCGTGGATCAAGGGCGACCTGCACACCCACTCCATCGAGTCCGACGGCGGTTCCCCGATCGAGCACATGGCGGCCGCGGCGATCGGCACCGGGCTGGAGTACCTGGCGCTGACGGACCACTCGCCACGGCTGACGGTGGCCAACGGGCTGTCGGCGGATCGTCTGCGCGACCAGCTCGCCAGGGTCGCGCGGCTCAACGCCGAGCTCGCACCGTTCCGCATCCTCACCGGGATCGAGGTCGACATCCTCGACTCCGGCGGGCTCGACCAGGAACCCGACCTGCTCGACCAGCTCGACGTCGTCGTCGCGTCGGTGCACTCCAAGCTCCGGATGGAGTCCGACACGATGACCCGGCGGATGGTGAACGCGATCGCGAACCCGCGCGTCGACGTCCTCGGCCACTGCACGGGCCGGCTCATCACCGGTGGCCGCGGCACGCGGCCGGAGTCGACGTTCGACGCCGAGATCGTCTTCGAGGCGTGCCGTCGGTTCGACGTCGCCGTCGAGATCAACAGCCGGCCCGAGCGACGCGACCCCCCGACGCGACTGCTCGAGCTCGCCGCCGAGACCGGGTGCGTGTTCGCCGTCGACACCGACGCCCACGCGCCCGGGCAGCTCGACTTCCTCGACTACGGCTGCGCCCGCGTCGCCGACCTCGGCATCGCCCGCGACCGCATCGTCAACACCATGCCCGCCGACGACCTGCTGGCCTGGACCCGCCGCTGACCGCTCACGCCCCAGCGCGTCCGGCGCGCCCGAGCAGGTGGTTGTGGCCGGTGTGAGCGCGCCTCGCGGTCAGAAGCACCTGTTCGGCGCGCGAGGTGTGGCGGTGGCGCCCGCTCAGCCGACCTCGACGAACCCCGTGCCGGGCTTGTAGTCCGGGGACTGGTGGCGGAAGTAGGTGTTGTAGACGTCGCAGTACGCGCCACCCGCGGCGAGGAGCCCCTCGTGCGTGCCCTCCTCGACGATCCCGCCGTTGCGCATGACGATGATCCGGTCGGCGTGCTCGATGGTCGAGAGGCGGTGGGCGATCACGATCGACGTGCGGCCCGCCAGGGCCACGTCGAGACCCTCCGAGATCTGCGCCTCAGTCAACGGGTCGACGCTCGCCGTCGCCTCGTCGAGGATCACGATCGACGGGTCCTGCAGCAGCAACCGTGCGAGCGCGACGAGCTGTCGCTGACCCATCGACAGCGCCGACCCGTGCTCGCCGACCTCGGTGGTCAGCCCCTCGGGCAGGGCCTGCACCCAGTCGCCGCGGGCGACCAGCGCGGCTGCGGCGGCGACCTCCTCGTCGGTCGCGTCCGGGCGGGGGTAGCGGATGTTGTCCGCGACGGTCCCGGAGAACAGGAACGGCGTCTGCGGCACCACGCCGAGCTGACGCCGGTAGTCGGCCAGGTCGACGGAGCGCAGGTCGATGCCGTCGACGGCGATCTCGCCGGACTGGAACTCGTAGAACCGCATCAGCAGGCGACCGATCGTCGACTTCCCCGCCCCGGTGTGCCCGACGAAGGCGACCGTCTCGCCGGCCTCGATGGTGAGGCTGAAGTCGGTGAGCACCGGGTGGTCGGCGGTGTAGCCGAAGGTGACGTCCCGCACCTCGATCCGCCCCGCGAGCCGGCCGATGGCGCGGTCGTCGGTCTGCACGACGCGCGGCTCGGCGTCGATGAGTGCGAACACCCGCTCCGACGCCGAGAGGCCCTGCTGGAACTGCGACCAGAACGAGGCGATCGATGTCAGCGGCATCCAGAACAGCGCCACGCTCTGCAGGAACAGGTACCAGTCGCCCGCGCTGATGTCGCCCGCCAGTGCGCGGCTGCCACCCAGCTGGACCAGCGCGACCGTCGCGAGCCCGGCCACGGCGAACAGGGCCGGGAAGATCGCCGCGAACACGAACCCCTGCTTGAGCGTCACCCGGTAGTTCTGACCGTTGATCGGCTCGAACTCGCCGTAGATCGTGCGCTCCTGGCGGAAGTTCTTCGCGACCGAGATGCCGCTCATCGTCTCCTGCAGCGTCGAGTTCACCCGGGCCAGCGAGCGCTGCTGGTGCCGCGTGCTCTCGCGCGCGATCCGGCGGAACCCGAGTGCCATCGCCACCACGACGGGAACCACGATCATGACCATCAGCGCGAGCGTCACGTTGCGGGAGAACAGCAGCACCGTGACCAGGACGATCATCAGCACCTGGCTGACGGCGTTGAGCGTCAGCGTGACGACCGTCGCGAAGTCCTCCGTGTCCGACTGCACCCGGCTGACGACCTTGCCCGACGGGTTCTCGTCGTAGAACGACATGTCGCGATCGAGCACCGCCCCGAACGCGTCCTGGCGCAAGGTGAGCACGACGTCACCCACCACCCGCGCGGTGAACCACCGCTGGATGAAGTTGAACACCCACCCGAGCACCCCGGTCACACCGACGGCGGCGACCAGCGCGACCACGACCGCCGTCGACCGGTTGTTCACCACCCGGTCGAGCCCGGCGCTGATGACGACGGGCACGGCCGCCTGCATCAGGGCCCCCGCGGTGATGCCGAACGCGATCAGCGCCATCACGCCGCGATGCGGCCGGAAGTAGGCGGCGATCCGGCGCACGAGGTCGCGGTCGGAGTACGTGCGGTCGTACTGCTCGGCATCGAGGCCGTCCATGATGAAGGCCATCAGCGCACCTCCTCCGACATCGACGCGAGCCGTGGTTCGTGCGGTGCGAAGATCCGCCGGTACAGGTCGCAGCGCTCGAGCAGCTCGGCGTGCGACCCGGAGTCGACCAGCCGGCCGCGCTCGAGCAGCAGCACGGTGTCGGCCCACCGGATCTGCGAGAGCCGGTGCGTGATGAGCAGCGTCGTCCGGTTCTCGCCCGCGCGCTGGATCGCCCGCTGGATCTGGTCCTCGGTGGCGCTGTCGATCGCGCTGGTGGAGTCGTCGAGGACGAGGACCGCCGGCTCGGTCAGCAGCGCGCGCGCGATCGCGAGCCGCTGCCGTTGCCCGCCCGAGAGGGTCACGCCGCGCTCGCCGATGACGGTGTCGTAGCCCTCGTCGAGCTCGGCGATGAACCCCGCCGCCTGCGCATCCGCCGCGGCCCGCTCGATCTCCTCGCGGCTCGCCTGCTGCCCGACGCTGAACGCGATGTTCTCGGCGATCGGGCGCGAGAACAGCACGATGTCCTGCTCGATCGTCGAGATCTGCGACCGCAGCGAGTCCAGGTTCCAGTCGCGCACGTCGACGTCGTCGACGAGCACCCGGCCCGAGGTGACGTCGTAGATGCGGTTGACGAGCATCGTCAGGGTGCTCTTGCCGGAGCCGGTCTCACCCACGAGCGCGACTGTCTGCCCCGGCTCGACGGCGAAGCTCACGTCCTGCAGGACGGGCTCGCCGCCGTAGGAGAAGGTGACGTTCTCGAACCGGATCGCGCCCCGCATCCGCTCGCTGCGGCCCGAGGAGTTGTGGTCGAGCTCGGTCTCGGTGCGCATCAGCTCCAGCAGCCGGTCGGCGCTCGCGATCCCGTTCTGCACCAGCGAGAAGGTGAAGATCGAGACGAACGCCGGGAACCCGAGCAGGCCGATGAGCCCGAGGTAGGAGATGAGATCGCCCACGGTGAGCTCGCCGGCATCGAGCAGCGACAGCCCGTGCAGCAGGCCACCGGCGAGCGCGACGGAGAGCAGCAGCGTCGGCAGGTAGCGCGCCTGGATCAGCCCCTGCTGGACGAACGCAGCACGGTAGCGGCCGGCGTTGCGCGTGAACCGGCGCTGCTCCTGCTGCTCCTGACCGGTGGCCTTGACGACCTCGATGCCGCGGATCGTCTCGTTCAGACCCGCCCCGAGCGACCCGTACTCCTCGCGCAGGTTCGCCGACACCGGCTGCATCTTCCGGACGAACCAGCGCAGCGACAGGATGAACGTGGCGACGAAGAGCAGCGGGGCGAGCAGCAGCCGCGGGTCGATCAACGCGATGAAGATCAGCGGGATGACCAGCTGGCTGAGAGAGTCGACGAGCAGGTCGATCCCCGGGCTGAACATGGTCCCGAGCTGCCGCACGTCGCCGGAGCCGCGGGCCATCAGGTCGCCGACGCGCTGGCGGTTGTGGAACGTCTGGCTCTTGCCGAGCAGGCTGACGTACAGCTCGTCGCGGGCGTCGCGCTCCATGCGTTTGGCGAGCACCTCGACACCGAACCGGGCGACGAAGTCGAGGATCGTCCGACCGACGACGATCACCAGCATGGTCAGCGCGACCGCCGTGAGCGCGCGCGAGGCGCCGTCCCCGCCGTCGAGCACGATGTCGAACGCTCGACCGATCTGCCCGGGGATCGCCGAGTTCAGCACGACCATGACGATCGAGCTGACGACGAACGCGATCGCATACCCGGGGTTGCGCCGCTGGTGCGACCAGATCCACCGCAACGGCCCGCTCCGGTCGAAGCCTCGGCGGTCGTCGAGACTGAACTCGGTGCGTTGCGTCGTCACCCGGAGGTTCCTACCACGCGGGACCGACATCGGTCGGTTCGATATCGCGCCCGACGATCGTCCGTGGGCGGGACCACCACGCACTCGGCTCACGGCGGTGGACGCATCCGCGTAAAGTGCGTTCGGTGTCAGAACCCTTGAGCGAGCACCATGTCCTGCTGACCGGTGCCACCGGTTTCGTGGGACAGGCGGTCCTGGAGAAGCTGCTCTCGGCGTATCCGACCACCCGGATCTCGGTGCTGGTGCGCCCGCGCGGCGCCCTCACCGCGCAGATGCGCGTCGACAAGCTGCTGCGCAAGCCGGTGTTCTCCGTGTGGCGCGAGACGGTCGGCGCGCAGGAGGCCGATGCCCAGGCAGCCCGACGCATCACCGTGCTCTCGGGTGACCTCGGCGACGTGCCGGACCTTCCCGACGACATCGACACCGTCGTCCACTCCGCCTCCACCGTCTCCTTCGACCTCCCGATCGACGAGGCGTTCGCCGCCAACGTCGACGGGCCGGTCAGCCTGTACGACGCGCTGCTGCGCTCCGGGTCCGACCCGCACGTGGTCCACGTGTCCACCTGCTACGTCGCCGGGCTCCGCAAGGGCGTGTCCGAGGAACGCTCGCTCGACCACACCATCGACCGCGTGGCCGAGACCCAGCGGGCGCTCGCCGCCCGGGAGGAGGCCGAGGCCGCCTCACGCCGCCCCGACGTCCTCAAGCCCATGCTCGCCAAGGCCCGTGCCGAGCACCGCCGCGCCGGCGCACAGGCCGTCGCGACCGCTGCCGAGGAGGCCCGCACGCAGTGGGTCACGGATCGGCTCGTCGAGGCGGGTCGCACACGTGCGCTGTCGCTCGGCTGGCCCGACGTCTACACGTTCACCAAGGCGCTCGGCGAGCGCGTGGCCGAGGAGCGGTGGGGCGCCGAGCACCGGCTCTCGAT
>JBMDXU010000101.1:0-3978 GCA_048594485.1 Pseudactinotalea sp.
CCGGCACTTGCGTCTCCGAAACACACAGATGTGAATAGTCCTGTGGATGACCGTGGACAACGGCGTCCAGGCGGTGGACGACGGCCGCCGCATCCGTGGACGAGAGCGGGAACCACGAGCGTCGTCCACGAATGACACGACGCCGACACACGCTCGTGCTCAGCTCGATCCACACCCCACCGACCGCGCTGACCTGCGGCGGGACGGGTTGCCCACACGATCCACACCACCGATGACGAAGAACACCCAGAGGTGGATGACTGGGTGTGAACAACCAACAAGGCCCCGGCCGACCTGCTCCGACCCGCACCGAGGCCCCGGCGCAGGAACGGTGCGAGGCCCGCAGCACAACTCACTATGCTCGGGTTCCCGAGGCACGGGTGCTGTCCTGTGGTCGGCGTCCGATGTCATGACCGAACGAGAGGTCGCACTGTGAAGTTCAGGGTCGAGCGCGATGTCCTGGCCGAGGCCGTCACCTGGACCGCGCGCACGCTGCCGACCCGCCCGCCGGCGCCGGTGCTGGCGGGGGTGCGGATCGAGGCGTCCTCCGACGGGACGCTGACGCTGTCGACCTTCGACTACGAGGTCTCGGCACGCTCCGAGGTGGCCGCCGAGGTCGAGACCCCGGGCGCCGTCCTCGTCTCCGGGCGGCTGCTCGCCGAGATCTCGCGCTCGCTGCCCAACAAGCCCGTCGAGCTCACGCTCGACGGGACCCGCGTCAACGTCACGTGCGGCTCCTCCCGGTTCACGCTGCTGACCATGCCGGTGGACGAGTACCCCTCGCTCCCGGAGATGCCGGCCCTGGCCGGTTCGGTCGACGCCGGCGAGTTCGCGGCCGCCATCGGTCAGGTCACTATCGCCGCCGGCCGCGACGAGACTCTGCCGCTGCTCACCGGTGTCAAGGTCGAGATCAGCGGCGAGAAGCTCACCTTGCTGGCCACGGACCGCTACCGCCTCGCGATGCGCGAGCTGAGCTGGCGGCCGCAGTCGCCGACCATCGAGCGACACGCCCTGGTGCGCGCGCGCACGCTGTCCGACGTCGCCCGGTCGCTCACCTCCGCCGGCACCGTCGAGATCTCGCTCGCGGAGAACGCCGACATCATCGGTTTCGAGGCGGGGGGTCGCCACACCACGTCGCTGCTGGTCGACGGCGAGTACCCGCCGGTCCGTCGTCTGTTCCCCGAGCAGACCGCCACGCACACGGTCACCGACTCGGCCGCGCTGATCGAGGCGGCCAAGCGTGTCGCTCTCGTCGCTGAGCGGAACACCCCGATCCGGCTGTCGTTCACCGAGGGCCAGGTCGTGCTCGAGGCGGGTCAGGGTGACGACGCGCAGGCATCCGAGGTGCTGGAGTCCACGCTGGTCGGCGAGGAGATCACGACGGCGTTCAACCCGCAGTACCTGCTCGACGGCCTGGGCGCCCTCGGCGCGCCCTTCGCCCGGTTCTCCTTCACGCACCCGACCAAGCCCGCCGTCATGAGCGGTCAGCAGGAGGCCGGCGGCGACAGCCCCGACTCCGCGGAGACGTTCCGCTACCTGCTGCAGCCGATCCGTTTCGCCAGCTGACCGTCATCGCCCCTGGCTCGCTGCGAGGTGAGCGACCCGCGTCGACGGCTCATCACCAAGGAGCACCCGACATGCACATCGGTCTCATCGGACTCGGCCGCATGGGCGGCAACATGCGCGATCGACTGCGCGCCGGTGGTGTCGACGTCACCGGGTTCGACCAGAACCCGGCGGTGAGCGACGTCGGGTCGATCGCCGAGCTCGTCGCGGCGCTGCCCGCGCAGGAGCCGCGTGTCGTCTGGGTGATGGTGCCGGCGGGCGAGATCACGGAGTCGGTCGTCCGTGACGTCGCGGCGCAGATGCGCGAGGGCGACGTGATCATCGACGGCGGCAACTCGAACTACAAGGACGACATCCGTCGCGCCGGCGAGCTCACTGCCGCGGGCATCCACTACGTCGACGCCGGGGTCTCCGGCGGCATCTGGGGCAAGACGAACGGCTACGGGCTGATGGTCGGTGGGCCCGACGATGTCATCGCGACGCTCATGCCGGTCTTCGAGGCGCTTCGGCCGGAGGGTCCGCGGGAGGAGGGGTTCGTCCACGCGGGCCCTGTCGGCGCCGGCCACTACGCGAAGATGGTCCACAACGGCATCGAGTACGGCGTCATGCAGGCGTACGCCGAGGGGTACGAGATCCTTGCCGCGAGAGACGATCTCATCACCGATGTCAGCGCCGTCTTCCAGGCCTGGCAGCGCGGCACGGTCGTGCGGTCCTGGCTCCTCGAGCTCCTGGTCAAGGCGCTCAACGAGGACGACGACCTGTCGGAGATCAAGGGCTACGTCGCCGACTCCGGCGAGGGTCGCTGGACCGTGCAGGAGGCCATCGACCTGGCCGTCCCGGCCCCGGTCATCAGCGCGTCGCTCTTCGCACGGTTCGACAGCCGCCAGGAGGACTCGCCCGCGATGAAGGCCGTGGCAGCGCTGCGCGAGCAGTTCGGCGGTCACGCCGTCGAGCGCGCGGCCGACGGCTGACACGTGTACGTCTCCGATCTCGCGCTCACGGACTTCCGCTCCTACCGCGAGGTCGTGATCTCGCTCGAACCCGGGATCACTGCCTTCGTCGGGCAGAACGGGCAGGGCAAGACGAACCTCGTCGAGGCGATCGCCTACCTCGCGACCTTCTCCTCGCACCGGGTCGCCGGCGACACGGCCCTGGTGCGCGCCGGCGCCGAGCGCGCCGTCGTCCAGGCGAAGGTGATGCGCGGGGGACGGCCGACGGTCCTCGAGCTCGAGATCGTCGCGGGCCGGGCGAACCGCGCGCGGCTGAACCGCAGCCCGGTCACGCGGGTCCGGGATCTGCTCGGTCATCTGCGCACGGTGCTCTTCGCACCGGAGGACCTCACGCTCATCAAGGGTGACCCGGACGCCCGACGGCGGTTCCTCGACGACCTGCTCGTGCTCCTCGGTCCGCGCATGGCCGGGGTCCGCAGCGACTACGAACGTGTGATCAAGCAGCGGAACGCGCTGCTCAAGACAGCCGGATCGGCGCGGCGCGCGGGCAGCGCGGGTGACATCAGGACGCTGGACGTCTGGGACGCCAAGGCTGCAGCGACCGGCGCCGAGCTGGTCGCGGCCCGGGTCCGCCTGGTCGCCGACCTGCGGCCGCACGTGCAGGCCGCGTACGAACAGGTCAGCGGCGGGCAGGGGCTAGCCGAGCTCGCCTACCGCGCGAGCGCCAACACCGACGCGCCGGAGCCGCTGAGCGAGACCGAGCTCACCGACGCGAGCGCCGTCGAGGCCCACCTGGTCGAGGCGATGGGCCGGCTCCGGAACCGGGAGATCGACCGGGGTGTGAGCCTGGTCGGCCCCCACCGGGACGACGTCGAGCTCACTCTCGGCGGGTTGCCGAGCAAGGGGTACGCGAGCCACGGGGAGTCGTGGTCGTTCGCGCTCGCGCTCCGGCTCGCCTCCTACCAGCTCCTGCGTGGCGAGGGATCGTGGGAGGCGGACGGCGAGCCGGTGCTCATCCTCGACGACGTGTTCGCGGAGCTGGACGCCCGCCGTCGTCAGCGGTTGGCCGAGCTGGTCGCGCCGGCCGAGCAGGTGCTGATCACGGCGGCGGTCGCGGAGGACGTGCCGGCCGCGCTCGCGGGTGGCAGGCTCGACGTCATGGACGGGACGGTCACACGTGCCGAGTGAGCGCGAGGACGGCGACATCCTGCCGCCGCCGCGGATCGCCCCCGTCGAGGAGCCGGGGGCGCCGCGGTCCACGCCGGACGACGCCGCTCGGCTCGCGCTCGCGCGGGCACGTGACGCGGCCCGTGCGAAGGGACTCGTCCCCGGTCAGGCCGGGCCACGCCGTCGACGCGGGACGGCCGGGCACGCGCCGGCCGTCGTCCCGGGAGCGGGCCGCGACCCGCAGCCGCTCGCCGACACGATGGACCGGCTGACCGCCCAGCTCGGGTGGAACCAG
>JBMDXU010000102.1:0-41276 GCA_048594485.1 Pseudactinotalea sp.
TCGCCCGCCCTCGGCGGTCGGGCCGACGTCGACGACCGGGATCCGGCCGATCGGGGCGTACGGGGTGGGCCGCGGCGTAGGAGAGGTCACCCGACGAACTTACCGAGATCGGCGGCCCGGTGGCACGCCGTCCGTCCATGATCGCGCGGCGGCGGGCGGGCGACGCCTCCGGACATCTGCCGCAGATACACTCCGGCGCGTGAGAGCCATCCGCCGTTTCACCGTCCGCACCGTCCTGCCTGAGCCGCTCGGCGCTCTCGACGAGCTCGCGCTCAACCTGCGATGGTCGTGGCACGCCCCGACGCGCGAGCTTTTCGCCTCGATCGACCCGCGCCGCTGGGACGAGGTCCACGGCGATCCCGTGCGTCTGCTCGGCTCGCTGACGCCGGAGCGGCTCGAGGAGCTCGCTGCCGACGCCGACTTCGTCGCGCGCGTGCAGGGCCTCGCGGCCGATCTGAGCACCTACCTCAGCGAGCCTCGCTGGTACCAGGCGGAGGCCGGGCGGCGCGCCGATGCTGAGGAGCCGGACCTGCCGCGGGCGATCGCGTACTTCTCCGCCGAGTTCGGCATCACGGCCGCGCTGCCGCAGTACTCGGGCGGTCTGGGCATCCTCGCCGGCGACCACCTCAAGAGCGCCTCCGACCTGGGGGCGCCGATCATCGGCGTCGGCCTCCTGTACGGCGCGGGCTACTTCCGGCAGTCGCTGACCCGCGACGGGTGGCAGGCCGAGACCTACCCGTTGCTCGACCCGGACAACCTCCCGCTGACGTTGCTGCGTGAGGCCGACGGCACCGCCGCCCGCATCACCCTCGACCTGCCGGGCGGCGCGACCCTCCACGCCCAGGTCTGGCGCGCCGACGTCGGCCGGGTGCCGCTGCTGCTGCTCGACTCCAACGTCAACGAGAACGACGACGCCATGCGCCGGGTCACGGACCGGCTGTACGGCGGCACGAGCGAGCACCGGCTCCAGCAGGAGCTCCTGCTCGGCATGGGCGGGGTGAAGGCGCTGCGGCTGTTCGCGTCGCTGACCCAGGGGCCGGCCCCCGAGGTGTACCACTGCAACGAGGGCCACGCGGGCTTCCTCGTGATCGAGCGGGTGCGTGAGCTGGTCCAGGGCGAGGGGCTCGACCTGGACGCCGCCTTCGAGGCGGTCCGCGCGGGCACCGTGTTCACGACCCACACGCCGGTGCCCGCCGGTATCGACCGGTTCGACGCCGCGCTCGTGGCCCGGTACTTCGGCGGCGCCGCCGAGATCGCCGGCATCGGCGTGGACCGTGTGCTCGCCCTGGGCGCCGAGGACTACGACGGAGGTGGCGAGGGCATCTTCAACATGGCCGTGATGGGTCTGCGAAGCGCGAAGTACGCCAACGGCGTCGCCAAGCTCCACGGTCGCGTCTCGCGGGGGATGTTCGCCCAGCTGTGGCCGGGCTTCGACGTGCCCGAGGTCCCGATCACCTCGATCACCAACGGTGTGCACGGGCCGACGTGGACCGACGTCGAGTTCGCGCAGGCCCAGGCCGAGCACTTCACCCCCGAGCAGATGAGCGACGGCAGTGGCTGGACGCTCGTCGAGGGTGGCATCGACAACGCGACGCTGTGGGAGCTGCGGCGCCGGATGCGCACGCGCCTCGTCGAGGATGCGCGCCGACGGGTGCGGGCGTCGTGGAAGCAGCGCGGCGCGTCGCCGGCCGAGCTGGGGTGGGTCGACGACGTGCTCGACCCGGACGTCCTCACCATCGGGTTCGCCCGGCGTGTGCCCACGTACAAGCGGCTGACGCTGATGCTGAGCGACCCGGAGCGGTTGCGTGCGCTGCTCACCCACCCCGAGCGACCGATCCAGATCATCGTGGCGGGCAAGTCGCACCCCGCCGACGAGCAGGGCATCCGGCTGATCCAGCAGCTCGTGCAGTTCGCCGACGACGCCGAGGTCCGGACGCGGATCGTGTTCCTGCCGAACTACGACATCGAGATGGCGCAGACGCTGATGCCCGGCACCGACGTCTGGCTCAACAACCCGCTGCGCCCGCTGGAGGCGAGCGGTACGTCCGGCATGAAGGCCGCGATCAACGGCTCGCTCAACCTGTCGATCCTCGACGGCTGGTGGGACGAGATGTACGACGGCCAGAACGGCTGGGCGATCCCGACGGCGGACGGCGTCGACGACCCGGACCGTCGCGACGCCCTCGAGGCGGCAGCGCTGTACGACCTCCTCGAGAACACCGTCGCCCCGCGCTTCTACGACCGCGACGAGAACGGCGTCCCGGGGCACTGGCTCGAGAACGTGCGGCACACGCTCGCCACGCTCGGTCCGCAGGTGCAGGCCACCCGCATGGTGCGCCAGTACATCACCGAGCTGTACGCCCCGACGGCGCTCGCCGCCCGTGCCGCTGACGGCGAGGGTTACCGGGGCGCCGCCGAGCTCGCGGCGTGGAAGTCCCGGGTGCGGGCGGCCTGGCCGTCGGTCCGTGTCGACCACGTCGAGTCGGAGGGCCTGCACGAGGCCGTCAAGGTGGGCGACCACGTGATGGTGAGGGCGTTCGTCTCGCTGGGCGACCTGAGCCCCGACGACGTCCAGGTGGAGATGTCGTACGGCCTCGTGGCCGACAACGACGAGATCGCGGACTTCGGCACCGCCTCGCTCGAGCTGACCGACAGCTACGAGGGCGGGCGCTACCAGTTCAGCCGCGCGTTCACCCTCCGCCAGGCGGGACCGTTCGGCTACGCCGTCCGCATCGTCCCCAAGCACCCCGCCCTCAGCGCCCCCACCGAGCTCGGCCTCGTCGCCAACGCCCACGCCTGAGCGGGTTGCCCGAACAGGTGCACAGGGTCGGATGGGCGAGATCATGACTCGCTCGCCTACAACGCCCTTCTCTGGGAGGACATGAGATGGTTCATCGGGGCGGTCGCTGGCTCTTACGCGCGTTGACGATCGTCGTGGTGGGCAGCCTGTCACTCGCTGCCTGCGCTCCGTCCGGAATCCGGCTGAGAACAGGCAGCGAGGACATGCAGCCGTGCGATCCAGCAGAGTCGGCAGCGACCGTGGCGGCAGACCAGGTCGCCGGACTGCAGACAGACTGCAACTGGGAGGGCCTCACGATCGAGTTCCCGGACGGGGCTGAGCTCGTGACACCCGAGGTTGGTGCCACCGTGGGGTCGACCACTGCGCCGGGTGACAATCCGGAGCACGTGCTGATCAATCTCGGTCTGGACGGGATCTTCGTGGCAACGTGGCTGTCCGGCGAGCTGACGATGTGGGGAACTCCGGCCGCCCTCGATCTCGCCCTCGAGGGCTATAAAACCTGGTACACGGCGGAGCCCTAGACGTGGATCACCCACGCCGGCTCGCCGCCACGGACGACGTTCCGAGCGCGATGGGAGAGGTGCCGTGGTGGGTTCCATGCTGAGCTCCGAGGCGGCGGGTCGACGCGCGACCGTGGTGAGCCGGGTCGCTCTCGGACTGGCGGGGGCGGTCGGCGTGGCCCTGGTGGTGCTCGCGTTCGTGGCGCCCGTCTACGAGGGCAGCACGACCACGACGCTTCCCGACGGCAGCCAGGCCACCGAGCGGTACACCCGGTCGCTGGTGGAGCAGAACGGATGGTGGGGCGCGGTGGTGATGGCGGTGCCGCTGGTGGCGACCGTGCTCGTCGCGATCCTGGTCCGAGCGACGGGCCCGGGGGCTCGCCGCCTGGTCTGGATCCCGGTGCTCCTGCTGTTCGCGTTCTCGGTGGTGGCGTTGTCCTCCGTCGGCCTCGCCATGCTGCCCGTCGTCGTGCTGCTGGGGGTGGCCGCGGCCGCCGCGCCGCGCACATCGCCGTGACCCGCGACGAGCCCTTCCGACCCGATACCGCCCGCGTTCAGCCGCCGAGCAGGGTGCGGGCGACCGGACGGTCGAGGTACTCCTGCGCGACGGCGTCGTCGCCGATCCGTCCCGCACGCTCGCGCAGTCGCGCGACGGCCCTGTCGCGGAACGGCCCGGCCCGCTCGTCGCCCGCGTCGCGGAGCACCTGCCAGCACCACAGCCAGGCGTACTCGGGCTGGGCTCCTTCCAGCTCGGTCTCCTCGACCACGTCGATGACCTCGTCGACGACGGCGATCGCCTCGGTCGTGCGACCGAGCTGTCGCAGCGCCTCGGCCCGGGCGGTCATCGCCTCGGTGGCGTAGCCGCGCACGCCCAGCGCGTCGTACTCCCGGGCGGCGTCGGTCAGCGCGCCGAGTGCCGTGCCCGGGTCGCCGGCCGCCATGGTCACGTAGCCCAGCGCCAGGCGGGCGAACGCGGCGTCCTGCGGCGAGGCGTGACCGGCGAACCCCACGGCCCGGCGCGCGGCATCGAGCGCTCGCTCGTGCTCCCCGCGGCTGGACCATCCGTGCGCCTGCACGGCGAGCGAGGTGGCACGGACCGCGTTGGTCTCGGGCACCGACTGCGCGAGCAGCTCGCCCTCGCGTGCGTGCGCGGTGGCGTCGGCCCACCGTCCGAGCTGCAGCTCGATCTCGGCGAGGACCACGAGGTTGGTCGCCTCACCCTCCAGGTCGTGCAGCCGTCGGTTGCCGACCAGGCCCTCGCGGGCCCAGATCAACGCCTGGGCGAGCTCACCCTGCCCCGCCGTGATGGTGGCCAGGTTGCCGAGGACGAGCACCTCGCCGGCGTGCCGCCCGGCGCGGGCGAACACCGGTCGCGCGCGTTCGAGGTACCGGCGGGCGTCCCGGAGCCTGCCGAGGTGGTAGCTCGTCGTCGAGAGCTGGGTCAGCGCAGCGCCCTCGCCCTCGAGGTCGCCGACCTCGGCGAACAGGGCGCGTGAGCGTTCGGACAGCTCCATCGCCCGCCCGAGGTCGCCCGTGTTGGCCGCGAGCATCGCCAGGTAGCGCCAGGCCTCGGCCCGCACCCGAGACACACCGCCCTCCTCGGCGAGGGCCAGCGCCTGCTCCAGCTCCACGCGGGCACGCGGGTCCGACGCCCACACCATGCACTTGCCCGCCCACAGGTGGGCGTGCGCACGCTCGTCGGTCGCGTCCAGTCGCAGCGCCAGGTCCGCGGCCCGGTGGGCCCAGGAGATGCCCTCGGCGTAGCCGCTCGTCGTCAGGCCGAACCTCGCGCGCGCCTGCGCGTGCCGCAGCGCGAGCCGGTCGTCCGCGGCCTCGTCGAGCAGCGCCGCGGCGTCGTCGAGATCGGCGAGCTGCCGGTCCCGGTCGCCGCGGCGGTCGGCGACGTCCTCGTGCTCCAGCAGCAGCACGACGCGTACCGCAGGTGCCGGGTCGAGCTCGAGCCCCCGCCCGAGCAGCCGGTCAGCCTCCTCGATCGCGTAGACGGCGGCCGCACGCGTGCCGGCGCGCAGGTACCAGTCGGGCGCGTCCGGGTGACCCGCCTGGTCGAGGTGCTCGGCCACGAGGGCGGCGACCTCGTCGGCGCGCCCGCTCCGCTCCGTCACCTCGCGCAGCCATCGCGCCACACGCTCGTGGCGGTCACGGCGCCGCGCGCGCAGCTGCCGCTCGTAGGCCACGTCCCGCAGCAGCGCGTGCCGGAACAGCAGCTCGCGGCTGCCCTCGAACGTCGACGCCGCCCGCTGGAGCACCAGGCCGCCCTCGCGCAGCTGCTCGAGCGTCGCCGCGACGTCCACGCCGTCGCCGTCGCCCAACCGCTCGACCACCTCCTGCCAGAACACGCGGCCGACGACGGCGGCGCGCTCGAGCACCGACCGCTGAGCTGCCGGCAGCGCATCGAGCCGAGCCTGGAGCAGCCCCTGCAGGGTCGTGGGCAGCGGCTGACCCGCAGCCGCCTCCACGCGGTCGCGATCGAGACGCCCACCGTCCGCGAGCCAGGCGACCAGCTCCTCGAGGTAGTACGGGTTGCCCTCGGACTGCTCGACCAGGCTCTCGACCATGGGCTGCGGGACGCCGTCGGCGAGACCGGCGCGCTCGAGGAGCGCGAGCAGCAGGGAGCGACCGTGGCGCCGCGCAAGCGGACCGAGCGACATCGAGGCGTGATGGCTCAGGCCCTCGCCCCAGTGCGGGTGCTCCTGCCGCAGCTCGGGGCGCGCGGTCGCGACGACGAGCACCGGGCGCTCGTGCAGGACGGCGTCGGCGGAGTCCAACCACGCCAGCGACGCGTCGTCGGCCCAGTGCAGGTCCTCGAGGAGCATGACGACCGGAGCACGTTCGCTCAGCCGCGCGAGGTAGCGCGCGAGCACGTCGCTCGCTCGTGCGCTGAGCGTCTGGGGGTCCATCGGCGGGCCGGCCTCGATGGTCTCGAACCCGAGCCATCGCGAGAGCGTGCGGGCGTCGTCGGTCAGCTCGCCGGTCTCGCCGAACGCGACCCGCAAGCCGTCGACGCACTTGTCGAGCACGGTCGCGGGGACGTCGACGCCCCGGATGCCGAAGCGGGTCGAGACCAGGTCGCGCAGCATCGCGTGCGGGCGCGTGCGTGTCGTCGCGGCCGCACGTCCACGCAGCCACCAGTAGCTCTCCGGCTGCTCCGACAGCCAGGCGTCGAGGTCGCGCAGCAGACGGCTCTTGCCGATGCCCGCCTCGCCCGTCACGGTGACGATGCGCCACCGGGACTCCTCGACGACGTCGGCCACGTGGTCCTGCAGCGCGAGCAGCTCGATCTCACGTCCCACCGTGGCCGTGACGGCCGGGGCGGTGGCGGTGTCGAGATCGAACCCCGTCGGCCGCTCGGCGAGGGCGACATAGGCGTCCACCGGCTCGTCGATGCCCTTGAGCTGCAACCCGGATCGGGGGTCGAGACCGAACCGTCCCCGCAGGTGACGTCGCGTGCGCTCGCTGAGGAGGACCATGTCGCGCGGCGCGGACGCCTGCAGTCGGCTCGCCCGGTTGACCGCGGGCCCGACGGCGACGAACCCCTGTCCCGAGCGGTCGTCGAGGGTGCTGACGACGACGTCGCCGGTGTCGATGCCCACCCGCACGTGCAGGCCGACCCCGTGGGTGCGCTCGACCTCGGCGGCGATCTCGGCGGTCGCGTCGACCATCGCACGCCCGGCGCGGACGGCACGGACGGCGTCGTCCTCGTCGGTGCGGTGCAGACCGAACACCGCCATCACGGCGTCGCCGATGTACTTCTCGACGATGCCGCCCTGGGTCTCGATGATCGCCCGCCAGCTCGCGAAGCACCGCGCGACGATCTCGCGCACGTCCTCGGCGTCGAGCGCGGCGGACATCGACGTGAAGCCCTCCAGGTCGGCGAACAGCACCGTGACGACGCTGCGGCGTTCGCCGTCGCGCCCGGTGGAGCGGTCGCCGACCTGGGCGCGCAGGGCCGCGACCGCGGCGTCGACGGCCGCATCGCCCAGCGTGCCGCGCTGCGCCTGCAGCGCCGCCACGGCACGTTCGACATCGCCGATCGAGGGGGTCACGCCACTGACCTCGCTCATGTGGCCCACGCTACGCGGCTGCGGTGCCAGACTCCTCCGCAACGACACGTCGACGTCAGGAGGTCGGGGCATGCGGGTGAGTGCTCACGGTGCGTCGATCTCCTGGATACCCTCCGACGTCGTGACCGGGCCCATGCGTGCGGGGTTCGACGTCGGTCTCGCTCACTACGACCCGCCGCCGCCCGAGCGGGTCGCTGTCGACGACCTCCATCTCATGTGCGCCGACGACCGCTACCGGTTCGCCAACCTCCTGAGCGGGTGGGCCGACATCGACGACGGTCGTGTCGTCGACGCGGGCTACGAGGGCGAGTCGGGTCTGCTGATCGGCTCGACGACGGCGCGTCTGGGTCCGGTGCGTGTCACGGTGCGCGCGGGGCGGCTTCCCACACGCCGGCGCGCTCCGGAGTCTTTGCCCGACGGTGGCGTGCGGCTGGTCCAGACCGTCGGCGGGCGGACGGGCTTCCCGATGCCGCGCCCGGTCTCGCGTCCGCCGTACGTGCAGTGGTCGGCGCCCGTGGTCTGGACGACGCTCGCGCTCACGATCCGCCCCGAGGGCGATCACGAGGTCGAGCTCGTCGGGGCGTCCGCGTTCCCGCGTCACTGGCTCTTCGACGCGGCCGGTGCGCTCGTCGCCAAGAGCGGTCTTGCCGACCCGGCGCACTGGATGGACTCCTCGTTCGGCGAGCGCACCCCGTGGGGCGACCACGACTCCCCGGCGATCGTCGCCGAGGCCGTCGGCGACCTCGAGCGGCAGCTCTCGGACGACATCATGCACGGCGAGCGGCCGCGCATCGAGCGCCTCGCGGCCACCGAGCCGCTCATGCGGCAGGGGGAGCCCGGACGCGAGCTCTACCTCGTGCTCGACGGCGTGCTCGAGGTCGTCGTCGACGGCCGTCCCGTGGGGCAGGCGGGCCCGGGCGCCGTCCTCGGTGAGCGCGCCCTGCTCGAGGGTGGCGTCCGCACGGCGACGGTTACCGCGCTCACACCCGTGACGGTCGCCGTCGCGCCCGCGGAGGACATCGACCTCACGCGGCTGGCCGAGCTCGCCCGCGGTCACCGCCGCGAGGACGAGCCCGACACTCAGCCGTAGACCATCCCCATGCTCTCGCGGACCTCGGCCAGGGTCGCGTCGGCGATCTCGTTGGCGCGGGCGTTGCCCTCGGCGAGCACGCCGAGGACGTAGCCCGGGTCGGCCTCGAGGGCGCGTCGGCGCTCGCGGATCGGGGCGAGGTGGTCGTTGACGATCTCGGTGACCAGCCTCTTCAGGCCACCGCCACCGCCGTCGCCGATCTCCGCCGCGAGGTCGTGCGGGTCGCGCTCGGACAGCGTCGCAGCGGTGAGCAGGAGGCTCGCCACCTCGGGTCGGCCCACCGGGTCGTAGGTGATGTTCCGGTCGGAGTCGGTGACGGCGCGCTTGAGCTGCTTGGCGGTCTCGTCCGCGGTCATCGCGAGCTGGATCGTGTTGCCGCGGGACTTGCTCATCTTCTGCCCGTCGACGCCGAGGAGGTTGACCGTCTCCGAGAGCAGCGCGTCGGGTGCCGGGAAGATCGGCCGACCCCCGGCGTAGCGTTCGTTGAAGCGGCGCGCGACCACCCGCGTCTGCTCCAGGTGCGGGAGCTGGTCCTTGCCGACCGGCACGAGATTGGCCTTGCAGAACAGGATGTCGGCGGCCTGGTGCACCGGATAGGTGAGCAGCAGCCCGCTCATGGGGCGTCCCCCGGTGGCCTCGTGCTCGGCCTTGACGGTGGGGTTGCGGCGCAGCTCGGAGTCGGTGACGAGCGCGAGGAACGGCAGCATCAGCTGGTTGAGCGCCGGCACGGCCGAGTGGGCGAAGATCGTCGACCGCGCGGGGTCGATGCCGATCGCCAGGTAGTCGGTGACCAGCTCGCGCACGGTCTCGCGCAACGACCCGAGCTCGTCGCGATCGGTGATGACCTGGTAGTCCGCGACGAGCACCATCGTCTCGACGCCGAGACCCTGCAGCCGTACCCGGTTGCGCAGCGTGCCGAGGTAGTGGCCGAGGTGCAACCGCCCCGTGGGCCGGTCGCCCGTGAGCACCCGGAACTGCGACGGGTCGACGGCGAGCTGCTCCTCGATCTGCGCGCTCCGCGTCTGCGCGGAGACGAGCGAGCGGTCGGAGACCTCCGTCGGTTCGAAGTCGGGGCCGTCGGTGTCGTCGAGGAGCTCGGAAGTCACCGCAGCAGGGTACTCACCCTCAGATCCCCCGGCCGACGACCCGTCCGGTCAGCAGGCAGGCCCCGAGGAAGGTGCCCTCGAGAGCGCGGTGGCCGTGGATGCCGCCACCGCCGAAGCCGGCGGCCTCCCCGACGGCCCACAGCCCGGGGAGCACGGAGCCGTCGGGGCGGAGCACACGCCCGGCGGTGTCGGTGTGCAGCCCGCCGAGCGTCTTGCGGGTGACGGCCCGCAGCCGCACGGCGAGCAGCGGGCCGTCCTCGGGGGCGGTGAACGGCTTGGGCGGCGCGACCCGCATGCGCTTGTCGACGACGTAGGTGCGCGCCCGTCGGATCTCCTCGATCTGGGGGTCGCCACCGCCGTCGACGGCGGCGTCCCGGTCCGCGACGACGGCGGCGAGGCCGGACGCCGAGATCCGCGAGTCGCCGACCAGCGCGTTCATCCCCGCGGCGAGCGACTCGACGTCGTCGGCCCACACGAAGTCGGGGGAGTGCTCGGCGAACGCGACCACCGGCGTCGCGCCGCTCGTGATGCGCCGCAGGAGCTGGCGCACGCTCTTGCCGGTGAGGTCCGGGTTCATGTCGGAGCCCGAGAACGCGAACTCCTTGACCATCGTGGCCCTGTTGAGGACGAACCAGGAGTGGTCGTCGCCGCGCGCGGTGAGGTGCTGGAGAGCGCCCAGCGCGTCGAAGCCGGGGAACAGCGGCGCGGGGAGGCGGCCGCCGTCGGCGTCGAGCCAGAGCGCGCTCGGCCCCGGCAGGATGCGGACGCCGTGGCGGGTCCACACGGCCGGCTCCATCGGCAGCCCCTCCGGGTAGTGCCACATCCGGTCGGTGTGGACGACGTCGGCGCCGGCGGCGGCCGCACGATCGATCCCGCTGCCGTCGGTGGTGTCCGGGACGCCGGAGAGCAGGTCGGCCGGGAGCCGCCCGTCGGTGCCCGGCCACAGCGAGCGCACGAGATCGTGGTTGGCGCCCACACCCCCGGTCGCGACGACGACGGCGTCGGCCGTGATCTCCTCGGCTCCCACCACCTCGCGCGAGCTCGGCTCGCCGCGGCCCGCGGGGGAGTGCGTCAGCACGTCGGCACGGACACCCGTGACGACGCCGTCGGTGACGACGATCTCGCTCACGCGCCGACGGAACCGGACGTCCAGGGTTCCCGCGGCGCGCGCATCGCGCGCGGCCCGCACGAACGGGTCGAGGATCCCGGGACCGGTGCCCCAGGTGACGTGGAACCGCGGCACGGTGTTCCCCCGGCCGTGGCTCGCGTGCCCGCCGCGCTCGGCCCACTGCACGAGCGGGAACCAGCGCACGCCCTTGCTGCGCAGCCACGGGCGCAGCTCGCCCGCCGCGAGATCGATGAACGCCGACGCCCAGGCGTAGCCGTGACGGTCGGGGCCCTCACCACGATCGGCGCCCTCGGCGAACCGCGCCGAGGCGAGCCAGTCGGCGAGCGCGAGGTCGGCGCTGTCCCTGACGCCGAGGCGACGCTGCTCGGGGGAGTCGACGAGCAGCAGCCCACCGAAGCTCCACCAGGCCTGTCCGCCGAGCGAGCTGGCCGGCTCGGAGTCGAGCAGGGTGACACGACGCCCCCGTGCGACGAGCTCGGTCGCCGTCACCAGCCCGGACAACCCTGCCCCGATGACCACGACGTCGCGCTCTGCCATGACTCGCCACTGTAGTGATCCGCGACGCGACGCCGGTGTCCTCGGGCGGACCCGGCGCGGCGGCCGTGCGATGCTGCGTCGAGGACGCCACCGACCGGACAGGGCGGGCCAGGAGACCGGACGCCCGGAACAGGGGAGCGATGGACCGACGACGTGTCACGGACCGGTTCGCGAGATCCCGGCTCGCGCGGTGGGTCGCCGCGCTCCCGGTCGTCGGGCCCCTGGCGACCCGCCTGTACCGGGTGGTCGTGCCACCGGCACCGACGCCGGGCTTCGCGGGCTCGCGGCAGTACTGGGTCGAGCGCTACCGACGCGGTGGCGACTCCGGGTCCGGGTCCGAGGGCGACCTGGCGAGGTTCAAGGCCGAGGTCGTCAACACGTTCGTCCGCGAGCACGAGATCGCCGACGTCATCGAGCTCGGGTCCGGCGACGGCCGACAGCTCGCGCTCGCCGCGTACCCGCGCTACCTCGGCGTCGACGTCAGCCCCGAGGCCGTGGCGGCCTGCCGCACACGGTTCGGCGACGACCCGACGAAGCGATTCGCCGTTCTCGACGAGGACACCGGCGAGACCGCGGAGCTCGCCCTCTCGCTGGACGTCATCTACCACCTCGTCGAGGACGAGGTCTACGAGGCCTACATGCGGCGGCTGTTCGCAGCCGCGACGCGGTACGTCATCGTCTACTCCTCCGACCACGACGAGCAGAACGCGTCGCACGTCCGGCAGCGCGCCTTCACCCCGTGGGTGCGCGAGCACGCTCCGCAGTGGCGGCTGGTGCGGCGACTGCCGAACCCGCACCCCTTCGACCCGGCGACCGGGCGGGGCTCGATCTCCGACTTCTGGTTCTTCGAGCGGGTCGCGGACGACGACCCGCGGGCCTGAGGCAGCGTCGGCGGTGCGCCACGCGCACCGCCGACGCCGATCTCACTCGGGCTGGGACCCGTCGAGCTCGCCCTCGGTCGCGGCGCGCTCGTCGGCGTCGGCGCTGTTGACGAGATCGGGGTTGAGGTCCGGGTCGACCGGCTGCTGCTCGTCGTCGCCGAGGACGCGGGTGCCGTCGTCGGGCTCCGGCGGGACGATCGGTGGTGGGGTGGTGCTCGACATCGGGCTCTCCTTCGAACGTGTCGCGAGGCCAGTCCTGGCGGCTCCACCAACGTAACCCGCGCCTGCGCGAGCCGGGTGGGGAACGGTCAGACGCTGAGGTAGATCCGCATGCTCGTCGCGGCGACCGTGGTGACCTCGTCACCACCGACGACGGTCCCGTGCCCCGCCGCGTCGCGCGGCGTCTCCCACACCGAGTCCCAGACCAGCTCGAGACGCGCCCCGACCGCGGGGATCGTGACCGGGACGTCGTCGTCCCCGCCGTTGACGACGACCAGCACGTCGCGACCGTCCGGGTCCGGGCTGACGCGGTACTTCTGCAGCACGCGCTGGCCGGTGTCGTGCCAGTTCTCGACGGTCATCGGCTCCCCGGACGCCGAGAACCACGCGAGGGTCGGGTGGCCGTCCCGGGCCTCGTCGGGCCGTCGGAACCGCCACGGTCGCAGCACCACGTGATCGCGACGGAGCGCGGCGAGGTGCTGCACGGTGGCGAGCTGGTCGCGGCGCGCGTCGTCGAGATCCCAGTCGACGGACAGCAGCGCGTCGTCGTCGCGGCCCTCGATCGCGCAGTAGGCGTTGTTGTTGCCGTGCTGGGTGCGGGCGAGCTCGTCGCCGGCCGTCAGCATCGGGGTGCCCGCCGAGACGAAGAGTGTGCCGAGCAGGTTCCGCATCGCCTTGCGTCGCGCCGCGAGGATCGCGGCGTCGTCCGTCGTGCCCTCGGCGCCGTGGTTCCACGACCTGTTGTTGTCGGACCCGTCGCGGTTGTCCTCGCCGTTGGCGTCGTTGTGCTTGACGTCGTAGGCCGTCAGGTCGTGGAGGGTGAAGCCGTCGTGTGCCGTCACGAAGTTCACCGAGGCCACCGGCCCGCGCCCGCCCGGGACGTCGGTGTGCGCGAACATGTCGGCCGACCCGGCCAGCCTCGTGGCGAGATCGCGCATGTCGTGGCCGTGCCCGCCCGCGGCGATCGCGGCCGCGTCGGTGAGCCAGAAGGTCCGCGCGCAGTCGCGGTAGCGGTCGTTCCACTCGCTGATCGGCGGCGGGTAGCGGCCGGTCTGCCAGCCGTGCGGGCCCAGGTCCCAGGGCTCGGCGATCAGCTTGACCCCCGAGAGCACCGGGTCGGTCGCGAGCGCCACCAGCAACGGGTGCTCCATGTCGACGTGATCGGCGCGACGCGCGAGCGTGGTCATGAGATCGAAGCGGAAGCCGTCGACACCGACCTGCTCGACCCAGTACCGCAGCGAGTCGAGCGTCAGCTGCACCGCACGGTGGTTGCGGAAGTCGAGCGAGTTCCCGCAGCCGGTGACATCGAGGTAGCGCGCCGCGGACGACCCGTCGTGGAGGTAGTACCCGAAGTCGTCGAGCCCGCGCCAGGACAGCGACGGACCCTCGACGCCCCCCTCGCAGGTGTGGTTGTAGACGACGTCGAGCAGCACCTCCAGGCCCGCCTCGTGCAGCAGCTGCACCATCCCCTTGACCTCGTCGAGGACGGCGGCCGGTCCGGCCTCGCGCGCCGCCGCCGTCGCGTAGCTCGGCTCGGGGGCGAAGAAGGACAGTGTGTTGTAGCCCCAGTAGTTGGTCACGCCGCGGCGCTGCAACGCCGGTTCGGTCATCTTCGCGTGGATCGGGAGCAGCTCGACGCTCGTGACGCCGATGCTGCGCAGGTGCTCGATCGTCGCGGGGTGCGCGAGCCCGGCGTAGGTGCCGCGCAGGTGCTCGGGGACACCGGGCATCCGGCGCGTCAGACCCTGCACGTGCGCCTCGTAGATCACCGTGCGGCTCCACGTGGTGCCGGGCCGGGTGCGCACCCCCTGGCCCGGGGTGTCGTCGAGCACGACGCCGTGCGCGACGAACGGAGCGCTGTCGCGGTCGTCCGGGCCGTCGACGGGCTCGGGCGACAGATCGCCGTCGACGGGCCGGGGGTAGATCTCCGGCCGGAGCTCGACGGCGCCCGCGATGCCGCGCGCGTAGGGGTCGAGCAGCAGCTTCGCGGGGTTGTGACGCATGCCGTGCGCCGGGTCCCACGGGCCCTCGACACGGAACCCGTACCGCTGCCCGACGGCGACGCCGGGCACGTGCGCGTGCCATCGCCCGTGCAGCCGCGGCAGCAGCCCGACACGACGCTCGCGCCATCCGCCCGCCCCGTCGTCGTCGAGCAGGCACAGCCAGACGGCGTCCGCGAACGGCGCGCTCACCGCGACGTCGACGCCGTCGCCCACGACGTGCACACCGAACCGCTCGGAACGGACGGCGGGACGTGTCGCCGTCGTCTCGTCGATCACGGTGACGGCGGGGGAGGGCAGGGTCTGGGTCATCGGTCCTCGGTCGGCAGACGGCCTCGCCAGGGTAGGGCACGTGCCGTGACGCGCACGGGCGTGCGGCGACGACGCACGGACGGAGGTCCACGGCGCAGGCGGATGTCGCGCGCGCGTGCGAAGGTATGTCCCATGCGCGTCGTCGTCCTCGTCAAGCACGTCCCCGAGCTGCTCTCCGCCCGTGCTCTCGACGAGCACGGCCGCACCGTCCGCGACGCCGACGACTCGACGCTCAACGAGGTCGACGAGAACGCCGTCGAGGCCGCGCTGCAGCTGGCCGCCACCGATGGCGAGGTCGTCGCGGTCACGATGGGACCCGGCATCGCCGCCGATGCGCTGCGCCGCGCGCTCGCGATGGGTGCCCACCGCGCCGTGCACCTGCTCGACCCGGCGTTCGCCGGGAGCGACGTCGTCGCCACCGCGCGTGCGCTCGCTGCCGCCGTGCGCCACCTCGAGGGCGAGGCGCCGGTCGATGTCGTCGTCGCCGGTCTCGCCGCGCTCGACGGGCTGGGGTCGGTGGTGCCGTCCCTGGTCGCCGCCGAGCTCGGTTGGCCCCAGCTCACCACCGTCGAGGAGCTGACCAGTGGCGACGGCACCCTGACCGGCCGGCGCGGTCACGACGGCGTCACGGAGGTCTGGACGGCCGCCCCGCCCGTCGTCGTCTCCGTCACCGACTCCTCGAACGAGGCCCGGATGCCCAAGGTCAAGGATCTCGTCGCCGCCCGCGACGCGGAGGTCACCGTGCTGTCGGCGGCCGATCTCGAGCTCGCCGAGGACGCCGTCGGTGAGGCCGGCTCCCGGACACGAGTGGTCGCCGCGTCGCAACGCCCACCGCACCCCGGCCCCGAGATCGTCACCGACGACGACGGCGAGGGTGGCGCCGCGCTGGCGGCCTTCCTCATCGGACGCGACCTGATCGGAGACCCCCGATGAACCAGCCGGACATCCTCGTGGTCGCGCTCGGCGACGTGCGCTCGCCGGTGCTGGAGTCGGTGACGCTCGCGCGCACCCTCGGCACCCCGGTGGTGCTGTCGCTGGCGCCGCTCGACGCGGAGGCCGTGGATGCCCTCGGCGCCGCGGGCGTGGCGCAGGCACTGGTCGCCGACCTGGGCGATGCGCGGTTCGCGGCCGCCGTCGCCGGCCGCGCGGTCGCGACGGCGGCCGAGATGGTCGACGCCGCGGTGGTGCTGCTGCCGACGTCGTTCACGGCCAAGGAGGTCGCCGCCCATGCGGCGTACCTGCTCGACGCCGGCCTGCTGATCGACGAGGCGACCCTCGCCTGGTCGGGTGACGGCGACAACCGCGAGCTCGTCGGCGGCAAACGTGTCTTCGCCGGGACCTGGGACGCGCGGTGCGCGGTCACCAGCCCGGTCGCGGTCGTGACCGTGCGCGCGAACGCGATCGTCGCCGTCCCCGCGCCGACCCCGGTGACCACCGCCGTCGAGCCGTTGGAGGTCGATGCCACCCTGCCGCGGGGTCTGACGCTCGACTCGCGGGAGGTCCGTCCGCGGCCCGAGGGGCGCCCGGCGCTCGCGGAGGCGGCTGTCGTGGTCGCCGGTGGGCGTGGCACCGAGGGCGACTTCGCCGCGGTCGAGGAGCTGGCCGATGTGATCGGCGCCGCGATCGGCACGACCCGCGACTGCGTCGACGAGGGCTGGCAGCCGCACGATGCCCAGGTCGGTCAGACCGGCGTCACGATCGCGCCGCGGGTCTACATCGGTGCGGGCATCTCCGGCGCCCCGCACCACCACGGCGGCATGCAGGCGTCCGGGACGATCGTCGCGGTCAACGTCGATGCGGACGCGCCGCTGGTGCAGATCGCCGACTTCGCCGTCATCGGCGACCTGCAGGAGATCCTGCCGGCCGCCGCCGCAGCGATCCGCGAGCACCGCGGCGACGCGGACACGTGAGCGCGACGCCGCCGCTCGTCCTGCTCGACCTCGACGGCACGCTGAGCGACTCCGCGCCCGGGATCGTCCGGTCCGCGGCGACCGCGCTCGGGAGCCTCGGCCTGGATGTCCCCTCCGACCAGGACCTGCTCTCGTTCGTCGGGCCGCCGCTGCCGGTCGGGCTGCGCGCCCACGGCGTCGCGGAGGATCGCATCCCCGCGGGGATCGCGGCCTACCGCGCGGCGTTCGAGGGGGGAGGGATGTGGGAGTCGCACCCGTTCGCCGGGGTCGCGGATCAGCTCACGCTCCTGCGGGAGGCGGGGTGCACGCTCGCGATCGCCACGAGCAAGCCCGAGGTGTACGCCCGCCAGATCTGCGACCGGTGGGGGCTGACCGCCCTCGTCGACGGCGTCTACGGCGCCCCGCTCGATCATGTCCCGTCGACCAAGGCGTCGGTGATCGCTCACGCCCTGACCGAGCTCGGTGAAGGCCTCGTGCCGCCCCGCGAGGCGATCGTCATGGTGGGGGATCGCCACCACGACGTCGACGGCGCCGCCGAGCACGGGATCGTGTGCCTCGGTGTGGCCTGGGGGTACGGCGCGCCGGGGGAGCTCGACGGCGCCGTGGGCATCATCGCGGACGTCGCCGATCTCGCGGCGGACGTGCTGACCTACCTGGCCCGGCGAGCGGAGCTCGCGGCGGACGCCACCGCGTCCGTGCCCGGGGGATGAGCGGGCGCACCCGACTGGCGTGGCACGAGCTGCCGCAGCCGATCCGGGACCGGGTGAGCACACGGACCGGCCGGGTGGTCGGCGTCGTGAGCCACGAGGGCGGCTACTCGCCCGGGCTGGCGGCCACCCTGACCGGCGACGACGGCGTGAGGACGTTCGTCAAGGCGGTCTCGACCTCCTACCACGAGCGCAGCGCGGAGCTGTACCGGGACGAGGCGCGGGTCAACACGCTGCTCCCGCCGGGCACGCCGGCGCCGGCGATGCGGTGGACGTTCGAGCACGAGGACTGGGTGGTGCTCGGGTTCGACGCGGCCGACGCCCAGGTCGAGCTGCCCTGGGACGAGCCGACGCTGCAGGCCGTGCTCGACCTCGCGAGCGAGCTCGCGCGGGTCCGGGCTCCCGAGGCGCTGCCGAGCCAGCCCGAACGGCTGCGCGGTCTCGACGGCTGGCACCGGGCGGCCGAGGACGGTCGTGACCTGTCCTCCTGGGGGCCGCAGGTCGTGGAGCGGCTGCCCGCGCTCGTCGCGCTGACCGCCGACTACCCCGAGCGGACGGCCGGGACGTCGCTGGTCCATCATGACGCGCGCCGCGACAACATGGTCCGCCTCGATGGGCGCCTGCTGCTGGTCGACTGGCCCTACGCGTGCGCCGGGGCGCCCTGGGTGGACCTGCTCGCCCAGCTGCCGAGCGTCGTCATCGAGGGTGGCGGGGATGCCGCGGCGATCTGGGCCCGCGCCGACGTCGCTCGCCACGCCGACCCGGACGACGTCACCGCGGTCCTCGCCGGGCTCGCGGGCTACTTCGTGTGCGCGAGCGTGCTGCCGGCGCCCGTCGGTGTTCCGCACGTGCGGGCGTTCCAACGCGCGCAGGGCGAGGCCGCGCTCACGTGGCTGTGGGAGCGGCTGGGCTGACGGCCGCTCGCCGCGGGCCCCGCCGACCCGGGTCTCCCGCGGCGCTCACGGCAGCTCGAGGCGGGCGATCTCGTCGAAGCCGATGGTGATGATCGCGTCGTCGTGAGCGAACTCGTACAACCCGTAGGGGTTGCGTCGCTCCCACAGCACCTCGCCGGTGTCGGCGTCCAGACCCTGCAGCGTGAAGTCGAGCAGGACCGTGACGCCGTCGATCTCCAGCACGTTCTCGACGTAGCCGTCGTCCATGGTGTGGACCCAGGCGACCTCGTCGACGTCGTCGGCGAGCGCGACGACGACTTTCCCGTCCTGCACGAGATACGGCGCCTGTGCGTCGCCGGCCGAGGACGGTCCCATGATGGTGTTCGTGAACCCGCCCGGTTGCGGGTCGAAGCGGTGGATCGCCGGCCCGGTGATCGTGCCGGTCTCCCAGTCGAGCGGGATCACCTCGTAGACCTCCGAGACGGCGATCGGGCGCGCGTCGGAGGTGTCGGCGGTGTAGGCCAGCTGCAGGTCGGGTGTCGACCACACGACGTCGCCCGACAGGTCGCGCTGGTTGATCCCGGCGTCGTCCTGGCAGTAGTACCGATCGTGCGCCGGCGTCGCGCGCAGGCACTCGTGGATGACCGTCTCTCCCGTGGCGGCGTCGATGAGCGCGACCCCGGGCGTGACCCAGAGCATGACCACACCGTCGTCGAGGTCGCGCCACCGGGGGCGTTCCATCGTGGCCTCGGCGTCGTCGTCGCCGCTGAAGTCGCTCGCGAGGAAGTCGTCGAACAGGAGCTCCGCGCCGTCGATCGTGCCGATGTCGACCTTCCACAGCCGCTCGCCGTCGAGTCCGAACGCCCACAGGTCCGCGTGCGGTGCCGGGCTCGCCGGGCCGACGGCGATCAGCCCGTCCGCGCTCGCGTGCACCGTCTGCACCTCGTTGATGCCGGCGACGGCCGTCGCCAGGTCCTCACCCGTGGCGACGTCGATCCGGTAGAAGGTCCACTCGCCGTCGACCCGGGCGAGGCACATCACGGCGCCGTCGAACGCCTCGTCGCCGCAGCGCACGTCGGCGAGGTCGCGGTGCCACAGGACGCGGCCGTCGTCGGCGTCGAGCCCGGCGAGGGCGTTCGAGACGTTGTCCGGCCCGAATGCGACCACGAGCACGTCGCCCGCGTCCACGTAGGCCTCGCCCGTGAAGGCGCCGTCGATGGTGAGCTCGAACTCGGCGCCGGTGGCCGCGGGGTCGATGTCGGTCGGCGTGACCACCCAGGGGACCTCGATCTGCGCGGTGGGGTCGTCGACGGGGGCCGGGCTGCTGCCGCCGTCGTCGGCGCCGGAGACGGCTCGGACGAAACCGACCACCAGGAGCAACAGCACGATCACGATGACGGCGATCAGGCCCAGGCACCCGAACCCCACGATCCGTCCGGTCGTCCCCTGCGGGCCGAACGGCGCGTACGGCGGGCGTGAGGAGGGGGTCAGGTACGGGCTCTGCGTCGGAGGGACCCCCGGCGGCACCGACGGGGCAGCACCCCAGGGCGGCGGAGTCGTCGGCGTCGAAGCGTCCTCGACCGCGCCGTAGGGCAGGTTCGGTGGCTGGTCCCCGCTGGTCACCCGGGCAGGTTACCGACGGCGCACGTCGCAGCTCGCACGCGAGGCGGGCAGATCTGCCGCACGTCCGACCACGCCACGCCCGCCGCCCGTCCCCGCCCGCCACCCGCCACCCGCCGGCCCGCCCCTGCCCGCCGCCCGCCGCCAGGTCCCGCCTGCCGCGCCGCTCCCGCGCCGCGGAAAGCGCAGTCGTGCGACTCAGTGCCACAGGACGGACCCAGATCGCACGAGATCGCTCTCGGACGGCTCTCTAGACTGGTCCTCCGTGACCGTCTACCTCGACCATGCCGCCACCACCGCGGTGCGCGATGTCGTGGCGGGGCAGTACGTCGAGGACCTGGCTCGGCTGGGCAACCCGTCGTCGGTGCACGCGGCGGGGCGGGCGGCGCGGCGGGTGCTGGAGGAGGCCCGCGAGTCGCTGGCGGCCGATCTCGGCGCCCATGCGACCGAGGTCGTCTTCACCGCCGGCGGCACCGAGGCCGACAACCTGGGTGTCGTGGGCGCGTTCCACGCGGCCGTCGCCACCGACGCGACCCGCCGGGGGGTGCTGGTCTCCGCCGTCGAGCACCCCGCGGTGCTCGACGCCGCCCACTGGTTGCGGACGGACCAGCGGGCTCACGTGACCGAGCTCGGGGTCGACGGCGACGGTGTGCTCGACCGGGCCGACCTGCGCGCCCAGGTGAGCGCGACCGGCAGCAGCACCGCCGTCGTCGCCGTGATGTGGGCGAACAACGAGACCGGGGCGATCCAGCCGGTCAGCGAGGTCGTGGAGGTCTGCGCCGGGGCCGGTCTTCCCGTGCACACCGACGCCGTTCAGGCCGTGGGTCATCTGCCGATCGACTTCACCGCCTCCGGCGTCACGACGCTCGCGCTCTCCGGTCACAAGGTCGGGGCGCCGGTCGGCGTGGGCGCGCTGCTGGCGCGGCGCGACGCCGCGCTGCACCCCGTGATCCACGGCGGCGGGCAGGAGCGTGGGATCCGGTCGGGGACGCACGACGTCGCCGGAGCTCGCGCGCTCGCGACCGCCGTCCGGCTGGCGGTCGCCGAGCGGGAGGCCGAGACCGACCGGATCGCCGCCCTGCGCGACCGGCTGCAGGCGGGCGTGCTGGCGGCCGTGCCCGACGTCGAGGTCGTCTCGGGGGCGGTCGACCGGTTGCCCGGGCACCTCCTGCTCGTCATCGCCGGCACCGACGCCGACGCGACCCTGTTCGGGCTCGACGCCGCCGGGATCGCCGCGTCCTCCGGGTCCGCCTGCACCGCCGGGGTGACGCAGCCCTCGCACGTGCTGCTCGCGATGGGGGCCGGGGAGCGCACCGCACGCTCGGCCCTGCGCCTGACGCTCGGCCGCACCTCCCGTCGTGCCGACGTCGACCGGGTGCTCGAGGTGCTGCCGGGTGTTGTCGAGCGCGCCCGTGCCGCGGGGCGGGTGAGCGCGCGATGAAGGTGCTCGCCGCGCTGTCCGGCGGCGTCGACTCCGCCGTCGCGGCCGCCCGCGCCGTCGACGCCGGTCACGAGGTCGTCGGGGTCCACATGGCGCTGTCGCGGAGCCGGGCCCAGCACCGCAACGGGTCACGGGGGTGCTGCTCGATCGAGGACGCCTCCGACGCCCGGCGCGCCGCCGACGTGCTCGGGGTGCCGTACTACGTGTGGGACCTGAGCGAGGAGTTCGAGGACACCGTCGTCGCCGACTTCCTGTCCGAGTACGCCGCCGGACGCACCCCCAACCCGTGCGTGCGCTGCAACGAGCACATCAAGTTCGCGGCCCTGCTCGACCGCGCGCTCGCGCTCGGCTTCGACGCGGTCGCGACCGGGCACTACGCCCGGATCGTCGAGGGCGAGGACGGGCGCGAGCTGCACCGCGCCGTCGACCTGGAGAAGGACCAGAGCTACGTCCTCGCCGTGATGGGACGCGAGCGGCTCGAGCGCTCGCTGTTCCCGCTGGGTGACGTCGTCTCCAAGGAGCAGGTGCGCGCCGAGGCCGCCGCACGCGGGCTGAGCGTGTCGAGCAAGCCGGACTCCTACGACATCTGTTTCGTCGCCGACGGCGACACCCGCGGCTTCCTGCGCGACCGCCTGGGGGAGCGGCCGGGTGAGGTCGTCGACACCAGCGGCGCCGTCGTCGGCAGCCACGGCGGGGCCTACGGGTTCACGGTCGGTCAGCGCAGGGGTCTCGGCCTGACCCGACCTGCGCCGGACGGCGCGCCGCGCTACGTCGTCGCGACCGACCCGACGGCGAACCGCGTGGTCGTCGGGCCCGCGGAGCTGCTGACGGTGGACGAGATCACGGCAGGCGACGTCGTCTGGCTGGGCGGCGCCGTCGACCTCGACGAGGTGAGTGTGCAGGTGCGCGCCCACGGCGCGCCCGTGACGGCCTCGGTGAGGCTGGAGGGCGACCGGCTCAGCGCCCGGCTGTCGACGCCGTTGCGGGGCATCGCGGCCGGGCAGTCGATCGTCGTCTACGACGGAAGCCGGGTGCTCGGTCAGGCGAGCATCGTCAGCGCCGGTCGCGCCGCCCGGACGGTGAGCGGCTGACCCGTCCCGTCAGGCCAGCCCCTGCACGCGGAACTGCATCGAGTGGTAGACCGAGCTGTCGTCGGTCTTCCACTGGCTGACGGACAGGTGCAGGTCGGCGAGCGTGGACCCCGGGATCGGGTAGGCGCCGTAGAGCTGGGCGACATGGGTGTCGTCCTCGGCGCCCCACGTGCCACCGTGGATGAGGGTGGTCTTCGGCGTCGTCAGCATGTTGGCGGTGGGCGTGTCGAGCACCATCGCGTCGATCCGGTACTCGCCGGCGTTGAAGAACGTGAAGAGCCACTTGCCGCCGAGCGGCCGCAGCGCCATCTCGCCGATCTGGCCGCCCATGATGACCGAGGCCGGGTTGCCCCACCCCCACGACGAGCCGTTCCACCCCCAGGGCTGGTACGCGGCCGTGCTCGTGATCTGGTTCTCCGGCACCCGGTGCAGGTGCAGACCCTTGTCGCGCTGGAAGCCGGTGGTGAAGAGGTAGACGTAGCCGTCGTTGCCCCGGCCCCACGTCAGCTGCTGGAACATGCCGCCGTTCTTGTCGCCGGGGAACTGCGCGCCGGTGTGCTGCCAGGTCGCGCCGGAGTCGGTGGACTGCCAGATCTCGGTCCAGCGCACGGCGCCGAACTGGGGGCCGTTGACGATCGCGAACAGGTACATGGTGCCGCCGATGGTGATGACGTCGGCCGGGATGACGGTGGTGAAGTAGGCGTCGTGCGGGTAGTACCAGAGCTGCGGGGCGACACCCTGCGTGTTCGCGCCGGCACCGGCGGACCCGTTGAAGGTGACGCCCGCGGCCAGGTTCGTCGTGCCGGAGTACAGCGCGACCGGGCTGCGCCAGTTCGCGCCGCCGACGTGGTCGGCCCAGGTGTCCCCGAACATCCAGAGGGTGCGGCCGTCGGGGCAGCGTGCGGGGATGCCGAGATCGGTGGCACCGACGCCGTACTGCGCGGGCGTCTGGGTGCCGATCAGGTTCTTCACCTTGGTCACCGTCGGGGCGGCGCCGGCGGGTGCCGCGAGCGCCGTGCCCGCGCCGAGGGCGAGTGCTCCTGCCGCGGAACCGCGCAGGAGCGAGCGTCGAGTGAGACCGGCGGGGTGCATGTGTGGACCTCCAGGCGACGACGTCGTCGCGTCGGTAATCGATTACTCGCCCAGTGTGCCCCGACGGAGGCGTTCGCGCCAGTGGTCGAGTCGACGCGGTCGTGCGCCGGGAGCGCGGTGGTGGCGCCGGTCAGAAGAGGGGCAGGCCCAGGACGCTGCCGGTGAACCAGGAGACGAGCGCCCACATGGCGAGCGCTCCGCCGGCGAGCACGACGAGCGCGGAGGCGGCCTTGCGACGCTTGGCCAGGCTGCCGCCGATGGTGGCGGCCACGAGGCCGACCACGAGCATCGCGAGGGGGACGAGCACCAGCTGGGTGGGCTCGGCTTCGCACGCCGGTGCGCTCACCCTGCCGCGGCGGCAGAGCTCCGTCGCCGCGAGCGAGCCGGTGCCGGCGAGCAGCGAGACGAGCAGGGTGAGGTACCCGAGCAGCGGTGCGAGCGCGCTGAGCGCGCCGGACCGGTACCGACCGGCGCGCAGCTCGCCCGTGGGGACGGCGTCGAGCGTCGACACCTGTGTCTGGCTGCCGGTGTTGAGCCCGGGCGTGACCGGCTGGCTGCGGTCGTAGGGGTCGAAGATGCTCATGACCCGGCTCCGACGACCCACGCGAGCCCGAGCACCGCGTATCCGACCAGCGCGTACAGGTAACCGATGCCGCGGCGCTGCTTGCGCTCGACACCGGCGGCGCGCGCGAGAGCGAACGCCGCGAACATGGCCACGACCGGGAGCAGCACCTGGGTGCGGAGGCCGGGGTTGACGAGGCACTCCCACGCTCCGCCACCCCGGACGCACTCGTCGCTCGCCAGTCCCCACTGGCCGATCCAGCCGGAGGCGACAAAGGCGATGAAGGCGATCGCACCGACGACGAGGAAGAAGCCGAGCACCCCGAGCCCGACGACCCACGGTTCGGTGGGCTGCTGGGCCGGCGACGCAGCGCCGGTCGGCCCGGTGACCCCGGCCTGGGCCGGTGCTCCCGCGGGCGGACGCCTCGGTGTGCCCTGGGTGCGCTGCGACTGCGTGGCGGCCTGCGAGCTCCCCTGCCACGGCTGGTCGCCGTGGCGCTGCTGGTACTGCTGCCACTGAGGCGAGGCCTGGACCTGCTGAAGCCTGTCCTGCAGCTGGCGCGTGGCCGCGGCCACGGCCTCGCGTGCCGGCGCCTCGGCGCCGCCCACGTACTGGCCGAGCTGCTGGCTCTGACCGCGGACCTCGACGCCGGGCGGTGGCATCCACGGCGCGCGAGGCGCGCCCGCGCCGTCGTTCGGAGCGGCGGGCGGCGGAGCCGCCGACGCCCCCGCCCACCATGGCTCGCTCATGCGCTCATCCTCCCATCACCCGAACCAGCAACGGGAGCACCCGTGTCGGTGGCTGCCGTCAGAATGATCCCGTGACCGAAGGATCCGCGACCGAGGCCCCCACCGCCGCTGATGCCGCCGCCGGTGGCCCGACCCTCGAGGAGGCGCGTGTCGAGGCCGCCGAGCTCACCGCGCAGATCGAGACGGCGCGCGAGGCGTACTACGGCTCCGACACCTCCGACGTCGACGACGCCACGTACGACGGCTGGTTGCACCGGCTCGAGGAGCTGGAGGCGGCGCACCCCGTGCTGCAGAGGCAGGACTCGCCGACCCAGGTGGTCGGAGCTGCTCAGGCGACGGGGCTCGCGACGATCGAGCACGCCGAGAGGATGCTCAGCCTGGACAACGTCTTCTCGGTCGAGGAGCTGCGCGAGTGGTGCGCGAAGGCCGAGGCCGCGGCTGGGCGCGGGGTCCGTTGGCTCACCGAGCTGAAGATCGACGGCCTCGCCATCAACCTGCGGTACGAGCACGGTGAGCTGACCTCGGCGGCGACACGCGGAGATGGGCGCGTCGGCGAGATCGTCACCGAGAACGCGCTGCGGGTCGCAGGCATCCCCGAGCGTCTGACTGGCGAGGGCCACCCGCCGATCGTCGAGGTCAGGGGCGAGGTCTTCATGCCCGTCGAGGCGTTCAACGCCCTCAACGCCGGCCAGGCGGCGCGGCGCGAGCAGGCGTTCGCGGAGGCGCGCGAGAAGTGGGAACGTGTGCGCAGCGCCGGCAAGCGCCCCTTCGACGCCGAGCGGCAGGAGGTGGCGGCGCAGCGACGCTTCCCCGCGTTCGCGAACCCGCGCAACGCCGCGAGCGGAGGCCTGCGGCAGCAGCTCGACAAGAAGGACGGGCTCGAGCTGGAGGCGGGTCTGGAACGGATCGCCTCGTTGCGGCTGTACGTGCACGGGATCGGGGCGTGGACGAACCCGCCGGTCGCGTCGCAGAGCGAGATCTACGAGCTGCTCGCGCAGTGGGGCCTGCCGACCAGCCCGCACACCCGCGTCTTCGGCGACGTCGACGGAGTGCTGGCGTTCGTCGAGCACTTCGGGCAGAACCGGCACTCGATCGAGCACGAGCTCGACGGCGTCGTCGTCAAGGTCGACGAGCTGAGCCTGCACGACGAGCTGGGCGCCACGAGCCGCGCCCCGCGATGGGCGATCGCCTACAAGTACCCCCCGGAGGAGGTGCAGACGAGGTTGCTCGACATCAGGGTCGGTGTCGGGCGCACCGGGCGGGCGACGCCGTACGCCGTGATGGAGCCCAAGCTGGTGGCGGGGAGCGTGGTGCGCCAGGCGACCCTGCACAACCAGGACGTCGTGGTGGAGAAGGGTGTGCTGATCGGCGACGTGGTCGTGCTGCGCAAGGCAGGCGACGTCATCCCTGAGGTGCTCGGCCCGGTCGTGAGCAAGCGCGATGGCTCCGAGCGAGCCTTCGTGATGCCGGAGCGCTGCCCCGAGTGCGGCACGCCGCTGCGTCCGATGAAGGAGGGCGACGTCGACCTGCGCTGCCCGAACGGGCAGTCCTGTCCCGCGCAGGTGCGGGGCCGGGTCGAGCACATCGGGTCGCGTGGTGCGCTCGACGTGGAGGCGCTCGGCGAGGTGACGGCGGCCGCGCTGACGCAGCCCGCGCGCGATGCCCAGACGGGCGCCGAGCGCGAGCCGGTGCTGCGGACCGAGGCCGGGCTGTTCGCGCTGACCATGGACCAGATCGTGCCGATCGAGGTGGTCGTCACCGATCCGGAGACGGGGGAGGACCGGGTCGATCCCGGATCGGGCGAGGTCGTGCGCCGGGCCCCGTTCCAGCGTGTCGAGCGCACGTACCCGCCGGGGTGGGAGGACGCGACACCGGCGGATCGTCGTGCCGCCGGGATCCGCAAGGACCACGTCGTCGTCCACCCCTCGGCGCAGGCGATCACGCTGCTGGAGGAGCTCGACAAGGCGAAGAGCAAGGACTTGTGGCGCCAGCTGGTCTCGCTCAACATCCGCCACGTGGGCCCGGTCGCGGCACGCGCGCTCGCCCAGCACTTCGGCTCGCTCGCGGCGATCCGCGAGGCCGGCGTCGAGGAGCTGGCCGCGGTGGAGGGGGTCGGCGAGATCATCGCGCGGGCGCTGCTGGAGTGGTTCGAGGTCGACTGGCACCAGGAGATCGTCGAGGCGTGGAACGCGGCCGGGGTGAGCTTCGCGACCCCGGGGCATCCCGGGCCGGGCGCGGCCGGAGTCGCCGACGGCGTCCTGTCCGGGCTGACGGTCGTCGTCACCGGCTCGCTGGAGAACTTCTCCCGCGACGGCGCCAAAGACGCGATCATCGAGCGGGGCGGCAAGGCGGCCGGATCGGTGAGCAAGAAGACCGACTACGTCGTCGTCGGCCCCGGGGCGGGCTCGAAGGAGGCCAAGGCGCGTGATCTCGGCCTGCCGATCCTCGACGAGGCGGGCTTCGTCGCCCTCCTCGACGGTGGCCCGGCGGCGGTGGCGAACCTCGCTCCGGCCCCGGACGACCCCGCCGACTGAGTCCGCTCCCACCGGGTGCTCGCCGACCGAGCGCAGCTCCTCGGCGGGTCACTCCCAGGCGCCGCCACGGCCGCGCTTGGTCTCGCCGCGACGCTTCTTGGCGGCGAGCCGTCGTTCCTTCGAGCCGCGGGTCGGTCGTGTCGGACGGCGTGCGGGAGGGGGTGGCGCGCTGGCGTCCCGGACGATCTGCGCCAGCCGCTCCCTCGCCGCGCGCCGATTCGCCGTCTGGCTGCGGAACTCGCTCGCCGCGATCGTCAGCACGGACTGCACCAGGCGCGGCGCGAGCCGGGTCAGCAGCCGCGTGCGCTGCTGCTCGGTCAGCACGGCCGAGGCCCCGACGTCCCAGCTCAGCTCCACCCGGGTGTCGGTGGTGTTGACGTGCTGGCCCCCGGGACCGCTGGAGCGCGAGAACCGCTCGGTCAGCTCACCCTCGGGAATCGAGAGCGCGTCGGTCACGACCAGGTCCGGCACGATCCCATTGTCGCTGGCACCCCACACCATCCCGCCGACCAGGTGCTTCTGCCCGTTTCGCGCGACCTGTTCGGGCAGAACCCCCTGCTCGGCTGGATGGGGGAGTGTCAGGGGCGGGGGGTTGTGTTCAGGCGGGTGCGCTGCGCGCCCGAGGCCGTGAAGTTGTCCGGCGCGAGCCACCGCTCGAGCTCGTCGCAGACTGCCGGCCACTCGGTGTCGATGATCGAGAACCAGGCGGTGTCGCGGTTGCGGCCGCGGTAGACGACGGCGTTCCGGAACGTGCCCTCGTAGGTGAACCCGAGCCGTTCCGCGGCTCGCCGCGACGGCTCGTTGAGCGAGTCGCACTTCCACTCGTACCGGCGGTAGCCGAGGTCGAACACGTGCCGCATCATCAGGAACATCGCCTCGGTCGCCGCCGTCGTCCGCTGCAGGGTCGCCGAGAGCACGATGTTCCCGACCTCGACCGACCCGTTCGCCTCGTCGATGCGCAGGAAGCACGCCAGACCCTGCGGCACGTCGTCGGGCGTCACGACCACGTGGGCGGCCGTCGCCGGGTCGGCGACCCGTGCGGCGAGCCAGTCGCCGAGGTCCGCCGCGGACCGGAACGGGCCTGCGGGGTAGTAGGTCCAGAGCGTCGGCGGGCTCGCGAGATCGAGCGAGGTGTGGAGCGCATCGACGTGCTCGTCAGCGAGCGGGACCACCCGGCAGGTCCGGCCCTCGAGGACCCCGCCCGGTCGGACCCGCGCGCTCCATCCGGGCACCGGCTCGCCGATCGGTGGCGCGGGCTCCCAGCTGCGCAGGAAGGCGAGCACCTTCTCCTCCGGCATCTCGCACGGTCGCAGCACCGTCCCGGAGCCGGTGCGCCAGATGTTCGTGCTCACGAGGTCGCTGCCGCCGAGCTGCTCGGCGTGCACGCTCACCGAGGCCGCGTCGGCGTGGTCGGTGCGTGTCAACCCGTACGGGACGCCGTCGACCTCGACGCGCGTCCATCCTCGCGGCACCCGGGACAGCAGGCGCTCCAGCTCGTCACCCTTCACGTCGGCACAGTAGTGCCGCCGGCCCGGGAGATACTGAGGCGATGATCTCCGACGAGCTCGCACGAGCGCTCCGCGACGCCGGGGTGCGCTGGGCGCCCGCCTCCGGCGACCGGTTCCGCATCGACAAGGAAGCCCTCACCGAGGAGGTCTTCACGGTCTCCGACATGGTCATCGAGGAGCACCGCCACGAGCAGGGCAGCTTCTTCGGCTTCAACGGCACCACCGAGTGGGCGCTCGACTCCGTCCCGACCGCCGACACCCTCTGGCTCCCGCGAGAAGATCAGCTGCGAGGGCTGCTCGGCTCCGCGTTCGTCTCGCTGACCCGTGACGGCGACGACTTCCTCGTCACCGTCGCCGTGCCCGGCCACGAGACGATCCTCGGGCGGGCCGCCGAGGCCGAGGACGCCTACGCGAGGGCGTTGCTCGACCTCGTCGCGCTCTCGGTGTGAGTCGCGACCCCGGGTGGACGGCGGAGCGGCTGCCGCGCAGGCCCGGCACCCGCGTGGTCGTGACCGGGGCGACGAACGGCGTCGGTCTGGAGACCGCGCGCGCCCTGGCGCACGTCGGGGCGCACGTCATCCTGGCTGTCCGCGACGTCGAGCGGGGTGAGCGGCGGGCGGCCGAGATCGGCGGCTCGACCGAGGTGGTGCACCTCGACCTGGCGGATCTGACGTCCGTGCGCGACTGCGCGGACCGGATCACCGAGCCGGTCGACGTCCTCGTCAACAACGCCGGTGTCTATCCGCTGCGCCACGAGCGCACCGCCGACGGGTTCGAGCTCGCGCTGGGCACCAACTTCCTCGGCCCGTACGCGCTGACCGAGCTGCTGCTGCCGAGGATCAAGGGGCGGGTGGTCAACGTCGCGTCCGGCTCCCACAAGGCTGCTCGGTTCGACCGCACCGACCCGCACTCCGAGCGCGGCTGGAACGGTCCGCGCGCCTACGCGAACTCCAAGCTCGCCATGCTCGCGTGGTCCCTCGATCTCGACCGCAGGCTCCGCGACGCCGGTTCGCCCGTGCGGGCCATCGCGGTCGACCCCGGATGGGCGGCGAGCAACATCTCGAACAAGCCCGGCCTCGGCGTCGCTCACACGATCGCGCAGCGCGTCGCGCTGACGATCGGCAACGATCTGCCGACCGCGGCGCGCTCGACGCTCTTCGCGATCGCCGAGCCGGTGCCCGGCGGTGCGTTCGTCGGGTTCGACGGCGTCGGCACGATCCGCGGGCGCGTCGCGCTCATCGGGCGCTCGGCTCAGGCGAGCGACCCGCGTGTCGGCGCCTGGTTCAGCGAGCTCGCCGCTCGGGAGACGGCGTCGACGCCGTCGTAGCGACTCCGCTCGCGCCGTCGATGGTGCGGCACCGACCCATCCGTCTCGCCGGCGGCTCCGAAGTACCCCCATGGGAGGCCGACGCGGACGTCATGCCGCACCCGTCGTCCAGCGCCTGGGCCTGGTGCTGGCCGTGGTGCTGGCGACGGCGGTCATCGTGCTCGCGCCCGGCTGGCAGGCCGACGACGGCGTCGGCCGCCCGCTGGTCGTGGGCACGGCGAGCACGAGCAACCCGCCCACGTCGCAGACGATCCAGGACCTCGCCACCCAGCTGAACGACGTCGCCGGGGACGGCTACGACCAGCCGATCGATCCCGATCGTGTCTCCGCGGTCGTGACCCAGCCGGGGGAGTACCGCTCGCTCGGTCGCCTCTCGATCCCGTCGATCGGTCTCGACGTCGAGGTGGGCAACGGTGTCGACCCGATCACGCTCGAACGGGGTCCTGGCCACTGGACCGGGACGCCGATGCCCGGCCAGCCCGGCAACTCCGTCGTCTCCGGGCACCGCACCACGCACACCGCGCCGTTCCTCGACCTCGATCAGGTCGACGTCGGCGACGACATCACGATGACCACCGACGGTCACCAGACGCGCTTCGTCGTCACCGAGGTGCTCGTCGTCCCGGTCGCGAGCTACGAGACCGAGGTGCTCGCCCAGCCCGAGGACCCGAACGTCGTCGAGCTGACCCTGTTCGCCTGCCATCCCGAGGGCAGCGTGACCCACCGCATCGTCGTCCACGCCGAACGGGCGTGAACGGGACGTCCCGGCAGTAGAGGAGGTCCGAGCACGGACGCAGGACCGACGCCGAGCGCATCCGCGCCTCCGTCGCCGACCAGGCACGACCACACGAGAGCAGGTGTCAGCACGATGCACGAGAACCCACGACCCGACCGGGCCGACCCGGGAAAGGCGGCACGCATCCGGCGATCCCGCCAGATGTTCGGCGGCAAGCCGGTGATGCAGTTCCGCAGCGAGGCCAGCCGACGCGGCTTCCTCGTCGGCGCAGCCGCCATCGGTGTCGGAGCGACGTTCGTCGCGGTCCGGCGAGGCGACCCGGTCGCGTTCGCCGACACGGGCGACACGATCGACATCCTCAACTACGCCCTCACGCTCGAGTACCTGGAGGCGGAGTTCTACACGCAAGGGGTCGACGGCGGAGCGCTCTCCGACATCGACCTCGAGCTCGTCGAACCGATCCGCGACCACGAGCAGGCGCACGTCGACGGCATCAGTGCGCTCATCACCGACCTCGGCGGCACCCCGGTGGAGTCGCCGTCGTTCATGTTCCCCGACGGCACGTTCACCGACCGGATGGCCTTCCTCGAGGCCGCGTCGATGTTCGAGGAGCTGGGCGTGGACGCCTACCACGGCCAGGTCGCGCTCATCGAGGATGCCGAGGTGCTCGGCACCGCGGCCTCCATCGCCGGGGTCGAGTCCCGGCACGCCGCCGTCGTCGCCGACCTCATGGGTGGCGACCCGTTCCCCGCAGCCTTCGAGAACAACCTCCCGATGGAGGACGTCCTCGAGGCCGCCGGCCAGTTCATCGAGAGCTGAGGACACCATGTACACACGCAAGAACCTGATCCGGGACGCCGGTCTGGCGATCCCCGCCGCCGTCGCTCTCACGATGCTGGGGCAGAAGTTCGCCTTCGCGGACGACGGTGACTTCGACGGTCCGCTCGACGTCCTCAACTACGCGCTCACCCTGGAGTACCTGGAGGCGGAGTTCTACCGCCAGGGCAACGAGTCGGGGGTGGCGACCGGCAAGGCGGTCGACTACCTGGCGACCATCCAAAAGGACGAGGAGACGCACGTGATGGCGCTCCAGGACACCATCGCCCAGCTGGGTGGGTCCGCCGTCCCGGCGCCGATGGTCGACTTCGGTGAGGCGTTCGCGAGCGAGGAGAGCTATCTCGAGACGGCCTACACGTTCGAGAACCTCGGCGTGCAGGCGTACCTCGGTGCGGCGCCGTCGCTGTTCAAGGAGAAGGAGCTGCTCACCGCTGCGGCCAGCATCTTCGGGGTCGAGGCCCGGCACGCCGCCATCATCGGGGTGCTGCAGGGCAAGCCCGCGGAGGGTGGTGTCTACCAGGGCGCGTTCGAGACGCCGCTCGCCCGCGACGCGGTGCTCGAGGCCGCATCGCCGTTCATCGTCAGCGCCGAGACGCGCTGACCGGCGCGGGCACACGCCCGCCACGATCGGCCGGGGCCGGCACGTCCTCAGGCGCGCCGGCCCCGGTCCCGTGAGATCGTGGTGGTGTCAGCACGCGCCCACCCGGAGGAGGCCTTCGCCATGGCACCCTGGTCCGACGTCGCCGAGCACCTGAGGTCGACGGCCGTCGCGCACGTCGCGACGCTCGACGAGGACGGCGCCCCGCACGTCGCGCCGGTCTGGGTCGACGTCGAGGGTGAGTCGATCCTCTTCTTCACCGTCGAGGGGTCGCGCAAGGACCGCAACGTCCAGCGCGACGCCCGGGTCGCCCTCTCGATCACCGCTCCCGACAACGACTACTCGATGGCGTCCGTGCGCGGTGAGGTGGTGGAGCGGCTCGTGGGCGAGGCCGCCCAGGAGATCGTGGACCGCCTCTCTCGGCTCTACACCGGCTCCGACTACGACCAGCGGAGCGGTTTCGCGGCGTTCGTGGTGCGGCCGCAGCGGTGGTCGGCGGTGGACTACTCGGCGCAGTAGCGCGCCGGCCGCCACAATCGGAGCATGCGGATCGACCTCAACGCCGACCTCGGTGAGGGGATGGGCGACGACGCCGCGATGCTCGACGTCGTCAGCAGCGCCAACGTCGCGTGCGGCGGTCACGCCGGCGACGAGACGTCGATGCGGCAGGTGTGCTCGGCCGCGGTCGCGCGCGGGGTGACGATCGGCGCGCACGTGTCCTACCCCGACGTCGCCGGGTTCGGGCGCACGGAGATCGACATGCCCGCGGACGCGCTGCTCGCGAGCCTGCGCTCGCAGATGGCATCGTTGACGCGGGCGGCGGCCGCGGAGCGTGGCGAGGTCCGCTACGTGAAGCCGCACGGGGCCTTGTATCACCGGGTGGCTCGCGAGGCGACGCACGCCGAGGCCGTGGTGACCGTGGCCGGCGAGGCGGGGCTGGCGGTTGTCGGGCTCCCGGGGAGCCTGGTGCTCCGGTTGGCCGCCGACGCGGGACTGTCGACGATCACCGAGGCCTTCGCCGACCGCGCCTATCGGCGAGACGGCGGCCTGGTGCCGCGGACACAGCCCGGCGCCGTGCTGCACGACCCCGCCGAGGTGGCGCAGCGGATGGTCGGGCTCGTGCGCGACGGCGTCGTGCCGGCGGTCGACGGGTCGGCGGTCCTGGTGTCGGCCGCGAGCATCTGCGTGCACTCCGACACCCCGGGGGCGGTCGCCATCGCGACGACCGTGCGGGCGGCGCTGGTGGGTGCCGGTGTCGAGATCGCGGCCGCCGCATGAGGGTGCTGCCCTCGGGCGAGCGGGCGGTGCTCGTCGAGGTCGACGACGCCGCGCAGGCGCACGCGCTGGCCGCCCATCTGCGGGCGCGGGCGATCGGCGGTGTCGAGGAGATCGTGCCCGCGGCGCGCACGGTGCTCGTCGTCGTCGCCGAGCCCGATCGGCTGCCCGGCCTGCGCGCGCTTCTCGCGCAGGCGCCGGGGACGGTGGCGACCGCACCGCCGTCGGCCGAGGTCTCGATCGCCGTCGAGTACGACGGCGAGGACCTCGCCGAGGTGGCGGCGCTGGCCGGGCTGTCGGTCGAGGAGGTCGTGCGCCGGCACACGGCCGCGCGATACGTGGTGGAGTTCGTGGGGTTCGCACCGGGTTTCGCGTACCTGGCCGGGCTGGACCCGGCGCTGCACCTGCCGCGGCTGGACAGCCCGCGACCGAGCGTGCCCGCGGGATCGGTCGCGATCGCCGGCCCGTACGCGGCGGTCTATCCGCGCAGCTCGCCGGGTGGGTGGCGGCTGCTCGGCCGCACCGACGCGGTGCTGTTCGACCCCGATGCCGACCCGCCGGCGCCGCTCACGGCCGGGACCGTGGTGAGGTTCGAGCGGCGATGATCGAGGTGCTGGAGGTCGGCGGGTCCGTGCTCGTGCAGGACCTGGGCCGCCCGGGGCTGGCTCACATGGGGGTGTCGCCGTCGGGCGCAGCGGATCGTCGTGCGCTCGTGGCGGCGAACAGGGCGCTGGGCAACGACGACGGCGCGGCGGCGCTCGAGGTGATCGGCGGGCTGGCGGTCCGGGCTCGGGTCGAGGTGCTGCTCGCGGTGTCGGGGGCCGCGGCCCCGGTGGTCGTGGACGGCGAGACGACGTCGGCGGAGGTGGTCGCCGTCGGGCCGGGTCAGGTCGTGCGCCTGGGGGAGCCGAGGTGGGGTCTGCGGACCTACCTCGCGGTGCAGGGCGGCCTCGACGTGCCGGACGTGCTCGGGTCGCGGTCGACCGACGTGCTGTCGGGCCTGGGTCCTCCGCCGGTGAGGGTCGGTGACGTGCTGGCGACGGGGCCGGGACGCGGCCGGGTGAGGACGAGCGGCGGGCCGGGGGAGACGCCGTCGGCGAGCCCGCTCACGATGCTCGACGCCGGGCCGGGCCCGCGTGCCGACTGGGCGGCGGACATCGACGCTCTCTACACGACGGCGTGGCGGGTGTCACCGCTGGCGGACCGGGTCGGCGTGCGGCTGATCGGGGACCCGCTGGGGCGAGCGGTGACGGCGGAGCTGCCGTCGGAGGGTGTGGTGACCGGGTCGGTGCAGCTGCCGCCGAGCGGTGAGCCGGTCATCCTCGGTCCGGACCACCCCGTGACCGGCGGCTATCCGGTCATCGCCGTGCTGACGGCGTCGGCGTGCGACGCCGTGGCGCAGCTGAGGGCCGGTGCGACCGTGCGGTTCCGCCGCGCCGGGACGGGGGGCGGCTGAGCGGGCTCAGCCGCCGTGGGCGGCCCGCCAGGCGTCCTCGACGGCACCGATGAGGACGCTCTCGACGAGGATGACCACGACCAGGACTCCTTGGGTGATCAGGACGATCCACGCCGGCCGGGCGGCCTCGCGACCTTCGGTGGCGCGCAGCCGGACGATGACGGCGATCGTGAGGATCAGCATGGCGATCCACAGCACCACGCCCGTGATCAGGAGCTGGGAGAGGTAGGCGAGGTCGGCGGTCACGTCGACGTCGTCGGGGTTGACGGACTTGAGAGCGAGCTCGAGCACCTGTCCGAGCGCGAACGGCAGCAGGAACGAGCCCGCCGCGAGGACGAGCGCGAGACGCCGCAGCCGCGACCAGGGGGCGGGCGGAACCGGGTCTGCCGGGGGACGCCCGGCGTGAGGGTCGGTCACGGTCGCGCTCCTCTCCGGGGCGCCCTCGCCCTTGCTGGGAGGGTAGCGCTCAGGCCCCGGCGAACAGCATCACGACATAGGCCGCGATGGCACCGAGGGCGCAGAGGTTCGTCACCCGTCGCGGCGCGCCGGCGGCCCAGGTGATCCCGGCCGCGGCGACACCGGCCCACAGCGCGATCCCGGCGACGAGGTCGACGACGCCCCGGACCCCGCCCGCGGGATCGAGCGGGCGGATCGCGAACACGACCGCGAGCGCGAGGCCCAGGACACCGACGGTGATGCCGAGCGGGAGGCGGAACCGCTCGCCGAGCCTCGTCAGCGGTGGTGTCTCCGGCGGGCCGGGTGCGTCCGGATCACTGGTATCGGGACCGGGCATGCCCGCCATGCTACGGCCGGGGCGACGGTGAGCCAGCCGGCACCCTCGGTCGGGAGGGTCGGTGAACACTCCTAGACTCATGCCTCATGTCCACGATCGATGAAGCCGAGGTTGTCAGGCTCGCCGGACTGGCGCGGATCGACCTCACCGACGCCGAGGTGACCCGGCTCGCGGGGGAGCTGGACGTAATCGTCCAGGCCGTCGCGACGGTCTCCGAGATCGCCGGCCCCGACGTCCCCGCGACGAGCCACCCCATCCCGCTGTCGAACGTGTTCCGGGAGGACAACCCCGGCACGCCGCTCGACCGCGACGCCGTGCTCGCGCAGGCCCCCTCGGCCGAGGCCGGCAAGTTCGCCGTCCCGCAGATCCTGGGCGAAGAGGCATGACCTCGACCCACGAGGACCTCGTCCGCCTCACCGCGGCCGATCTCGCCGCTCGACTGGCCTCGGGCGAGGTCAGCAGCGTCGAGGCGACGCAGGCTCATCTGGACCGCATCGCCGCCGTCGACGGCCACATCCACGCGTTCCTCAACGTCAGCACCGACGAGGCGCTGGCGAGCGCCGCCGCCGTCGACGCCGCCCGCTCGGCGGGGGAGCCGCTCGCCCCGCTCGCGGGTGTGCCGATCGCCGTCAAGGACGTCGTGGTCACCCGCGGCCAGGTCACCACGGCGGGCTCGAAGATCCTCCAGGGCTGGATCCCCCCGTACGACGCGACCCTCGTCACCAGGCTCCGCGAGGCGGGCCTGCCGATCCTCGGCAAGACCAACATGGACGAGTTCGCCATGGGGTCGAGCACCGAGCACTCCGCGTACGGCCCGACCCGCAACCCGTGGGACCTCGACCGCATCCCCGGTGGCTCCGGGGGTGGCTCGGCGGCCGCCGTCGCGGCGTTCGAGGCGCCGCTCGCGATCGGCACCGACACCGGCGGCTCGATCCGGCAGCCGGCCGCCGTCACCGGCACCGTCGGCGTCAAGCCGACCTACGGATCGGTCTCGCGGTACGGGCTCATCGCGCTCGCCTCCAGCCTCGACCAGGCCGGACCGTGCACGCGCACCGTCCTCGACTCCGCGCTCCTGCACGACGTGATCGGCGGCCACGACCCGCGCGACTCCACCTCGATCCCCGACCCCGCGCCGTCCTACGCCGAGGCCGCCCGCCTCGGCGCCACGGGCGACCTCACCGGCGTCCGGATCGGAGTCGTGAGCGAACTCGGCGGCGAGGGCTACGAGCCCGGTGTCAAGGCGTCGTTCCAGGCCGCGCTCGCGACCCTCACCGCCGCCGGCGCCGACATCGTCGAGGTCTCCTGCCCCAGCTTCTCCGCGGCGCTCGCGGCCTACTACCTCATCCTGCCCTCGGAGGCCTCGAGCAACCTCGCCAAGTTCGACGGCATGCGCTACGGCCTGCGTGTGGAGCCCGTCGACGGGCTCGTGACGGCCGAGCGGGTCATGGCCGCCACGCGCGGCGCCGGCTTCGGCGACGAGGTCAAGCGCCGCATCATCCTCGGTACCTACGCCCTGTCGGCGGGCTACTACGACGCCTACTACGGCAGCGCCCAGAAGGTCCGGACCCTCGTCCAGCGCGACTTCGCGGCCGCGTTCGAGCAGGCCGACGTGCTCGTCTCGCCGACGGCGCCCACCACCGCCTTCCGCTTCGGCGCCAAGCTCGACGACCCGCTCGCGATGTACCTGAACGACGTGGCCACCATCCCGGCGAACCTCGCCGGTGTCCCCGGCCTCTCGCTGCCCAGCGGGCTGTCCGACGACGGTCTCCCGGTCGGCTTCCAGATCCTCGCCCCGGCGAAGCAGGACGCCCGCCTCTACACCGTCGGCGCCGCCCTGGAGACCCTGCTGCTGAAGGAGTGGGGCGCCCCGATCCTGACCCGGGCGCCCGAGCTCGAGGAGAAGAACGCATGAGCGTCACCTACGAGGACGCGGTCCGCCGCTACGACCCGGTGCTCGGCATCGAGGTCCACGTCGAGCTCGGCACCCGCACCAAGATGTTCGACGACGCCCCGTCGCCCGCGTTCGGCGACCACGAGGCCGACCCCAACGAGATGCTCACCCCGGTCTCGCTCGGCCTGCCCGGCGCGCTCCCCGTCGTCAACGGCCTCGCCGTCGAGCACGCCATCAAGATCGGGCTCGCGCTGAACTGCGAGATCGCGCGGACCTGCCGGTTCGCCCGGAAGAACTACTTCTACCCGGACATCCCGAAGAACTTCCAGACCTCCCAGTACGACGAGCCGATCGCCCACGACGGCTATCTCGACGTCGAGCTCGAGGACGGCACGGTCGTCCGCGTCGAGATCGAGCGCGCCCACATGGAGGAGGACGCCGGCAAGAACACCCATGTCGGCGGCGCCGATGGTCGTATCCACGGAGCCTCCCACTCGCTCGTCGACTACAACCGCGCCGGCGTGCCGCTCGTCGAGATCGTCACCAAGCCGATCACCGGCATCGGCGATCGCGCCCCCGAGGTCGCCCGCGCCTATGTCGCCACCCTGCGCGACATCTTCCGCGCGCTCGGCGTCTCGCAGGCGCGCATGGAGCGTGGCAACGTGCGCGCCGACGTCAACGTCTCGCTGCGCCCCTCGCCGGACGCCCCGCTCGGCACCCGCACCGAGACCAAGAACGTCAACTCGTTCCGCTCGGTCGAGCGTGCCGTGCGTTTCGAGATCGCCCGGCAGGCCGAGATCCTCGACGGCGGAGGCACGATCCTCCAGGAGACCCGCCACTTCCACGAGGAGGACGGCTCCACCTCGCCCGGTCGTGTCAAGTCCGACGCCGAGGACTACCGCTACTTCCCGGAGCCGGATCTCGTCCCGCTCGCCCCGTCGCGCGCGTGGGTGGAGGAGATCCGGGCGGGCCTGCCCGAGCTTCCGGCCGCCCGACGCCGACGCCTCCAGGGCGACTGGGGCTACGCCGACGCCGAGATGCGCGACGTCGTCAACGCCGGTGCGCTCGACCTCATCGAGGCCACCGTGGCGGCCGGCGCCAGCCCCGCCGCCGCTCGCAAGTGGTGGATGGGCGAGCTCGCCCGCACGGCCAAGGCCCAGGAGATCGGTCTCGACGAGCTGCCCGTGACGCCGGCCGCCGTCGGCGAGCTGCAGTCCCTCGTCGACGCCGGTCGCATCAACGACAAGCTCGCTCGCCAGGTGCTCGAGGGTGTGCTCGCGGGGGAGGGCAGCCCGGAGGAGGTGCTCACCGCCCGCGGCCTGGAGATCGTGTCCGACGACGGCCCGCTGCTGGAGGTCATCGACGCCACCCTCGCCGCCCAGCCCGACATCGCCGAGAAGATCCGGTCCGGCAACCTCGGACCGATCGGCGCGATCATCGGCGCGGTGATGAAGGCGACCCGTGGCCAGGCCGATGCCGGTCGGGTCCGCGAGCTCGTCATGGAGCGCGTCCAGGGCTGAGCCGCTCGAGGGTGACCACCTGAGGCCTCGGGTCAGCCCACGTCCAGTCGCCGGACCTCGGTGAGGTCGACCGTGAGCACAGCGTTGCCGTGGACGACGACCACGTCGTGGATGCCGTCGTGCTCCCAGCGCACGTCGCCGGTGGCGAGGTCGATCCCGCGCGCGAGCTCACCGTCGAGCACGAGGAGGTCGCCGACGACAGCGCTCCGGGCGATGTTGAGGTACTCGTCCGTCACCGGGGTCGTCCACGCGAGCCCGTCCTCGTCGGCCGTGAGCAACGAGATCGAGTCGTCGGTCGCGATGAGCACGTGGTCCGCGTCGCCCGCCAACGTGAGGGTGTCCCGCGCGCTCCCGACGTCCACGGTGCCCGTGACGGACCCGGTCACCGGGTCGATCAGCGCCACGCTCCCGTCCCGCTGGTCCAGCAGCGCCGCGTGACCGATCCGGCCGTAGGTGTCGACGAGGTAGTACTCGTTGCGGTCCTGCTCCCACAGCAGCGTGCCGTCAGGCGCGTAGCCGAGCGTCTGCTCCGGGGTGTCCCAGACCTCGCAGATCCACGCCTCGGGGGTGGCGGTGACGGCCCGGCACTGGTGCTCGACGGCCACGCCGTCCGCGGTCAGATGGAGGGTGTCGTTCGTGAAGCCGGGATACAGCACGGCGGCGCCGTCGTATCTCGCGACGTCGATCTCCATCCACTCCAGGTCGCCCGGCTCGACGTCCCAGCGGTGGGTCCAGACGGTGGCGCCGTCGTCGGCCAGGGCGGTGATCCTGCCGGAGGAGTCGGAGGCGACGACGACGTCTCCGATCACCGTCATCAGCGACGGCACCGTGCGCAGCTCGGTCGGGACGGCGTCGCCGAGGTCGCCCGTCGCGGGGTCGATGCTCACGAGATCGAACGCGGCCGAGACGTCGGTGCGTGTGAGACACACGAGGTCGACCTCGGGCTCGCGCTGGGTGCAGCGTGACTCCGGCAGGGCGCGGTCCCACTGCACGTCGCCCGTGACGCGGTCGAGGGAGAACAGCACGGCGTCGACCGTCGACGCGTCCACCATGCCCACCGAGCCCGTCCCGGTGCGGAGCAGGGAGCCGCCGATAGTGCCGTCCACGGACTCGAACCACCCGTAGGAGCCGGCGACGTCCTCGCTCTCGACGCTCCACACCGCAGGGATCTCGTCACTCGACGCCGGACCGTTCGTCGCGATGAACGCGGTGATCCCGGCGAGAGCGACCCCCAGGACGAGGACCGCCGCCACGACGATCCAGCCCGATCCGCGGCCGCGACCGGTGCGCACACCGGCTCGCCCGCTGCGCATCGTCGTCGCGGGTACCGGCGTCGGCTGCGGAGCCACCGGGCTCTGGCGGGTCGGCGGTGCGGACGTCCGCGGCTGGGTGGGCGGTGCGGGCGTCCGCGGCTGGGTGGGCGGTGCCGGCGCGCCGTCGGGCGTGCCCCACGCCGGCGTCCCGGTCGTCGAGGACCCGCTCGGGGTGGACGGCGCGGGATCGCGGCCGTCGAACCCGACGTACGGGTTCGGCGCCTGGTGCTGCGCGGGCGCCGGGTCCGTCACGCCTGGCCGTGCGGGTCGAACACCAGCAGGCTGCTCGACGCCGTCGCGACGAGCGTGCCGTCCTCGGTGGCGATCGTCGCGTCGGCGAAGGCGACCCGCGATCCTGGCTTGGTCACCGTGCCGGTCGCGACCACCCGCATCCCGGCGCGCAGCGGTCGGAGGAAGTTCACCTTGATCTCGATGGTCGTGTACGCCTTGCCGGCCGGGAGCGTCGAGTGCACCGCGCAGCCGCAGACGGTGTCGAGCATCGTCGCGGCGAACCCGCCGTGCACCACCCCGATCGGGTTGTAGTGCGACGCGTCCGGCGTGCCGCCGAACGTCACCCGACCCTCCTCGACGGTCTCGATGTCCATGTTCATGAGGACGGCGATCGGCGGTGCGGGCACGGCGCCGTCCGCCATGCCTCGCAGGAACTCGGCGCCGCTCATCGTCATGCCCAGCCGCGCCGTCGCCCTCGGGTCCTCGAACGTCACGGTGCGCGTGGTGGAGGTGGGCTCGCTCATCGCCCCATTCTG
>JBMDXU010000103.1:0-20657 GCA_048594485.1 Pseudactinotalea sp.
CGCGCGGCGGCCTCGAGGCCCGCCAGCACCGGTGCCGCCGTCCCGAGCGTGATCACCCGCTCCCGGTGCTCCCAGTAGTCCGGCGACGGAGCCGGGAGCGACTGCCGGTTGTCGACCTGATCGAGCAGGAACTCGGTCGACCGCTGCAGGAGCGGCGCGAACCTGATCAACAGGTCGGCCCGGTCCGCCCGGGGCGTATGGGAGACCAGCACGTCCAGCGCCCACAGGGCCCAGCCGGTGCCGTCGGTCTGAGGCAACCGGTCGTCGGGCGTGCCGGAGCCGTCGGGCAGGTAGCGCGCCTCGAACGACCCGTCCTCGCCCTGGACGTCCTGGAGGAAGTCGAGCGCGGCCACGGCGTCGTCGTGGTGACCGGAGACGGCGAACGCGGCCGCGGCGAAGGAGGAGTCGCGCGGCCACACGTAACGCCAGTTGGGGTTCATCGCGGCGAGCGTCCCGCCACCGGAGCTGAGCACGTGCATGTCGAGCAGGGCCAGGTCGACCATGTCCTGGTACTCGGGCCCGGCCGCCCGCCAGCCCGACGCCAGCCAGTCGCGCTGCTGCTGAGCCAGCCGCTCGGCGGCCGCGACGGTCTCCGCGTCCGCGTCGGCGTCGGGGGCGATCACGCGCGAGCCCGGCAGCAGCTCGGTCTGCGACCCGGCAGGCAGCAACGTGAGGCGACCCTCGCCGTCGACGGCGACGCCGTCCGCGTACGGCCCGGTCTCGGCGTGCTGCGGCCGTTGGAACACCGCGGACCCGCTGACGAGCACGACAACCGTGATCACGAGGACGACCTTCGCCACGGTTCGTCGATCCATCCGGGCCAGTGTAGTGAGACGGCCCACACCCTCGTGCGGGGCCGTCTCGGCGCCCGCGTCGGCCGACGTGGCCCGGGCGAGGTGATGCGGTGCGTACGCTGGCGTGGCAGGTCACCGCCGTCCGGCGCTCGACGGTGGCACCCGCGACGGGCAGCCGTCGCACGTCGCTCGCGAGAGGCCAGGTGGGATCGATGACGGGTCCGGTCGATGCCGTCGTCGTCGGGTCCGGCCCGAACGGGCTCGCCGCGGCCGTCACACTCGCCCGTGCCGGTCTCGAGGTCCGTGTGCTCGAGGCGCAGCCCGAGCCGGGTGGTGGCGTGCGCACGCTCGATCTGGGCCTCGCACCCGGGATCGTCCACGACGTCTGCTCGGCCGTGCACCCGCTGGCGATCGCCAGCCCGTTCTTCCGCGAGCTCGACCTGCGGGCCCGCGGGGTCGACCTCGTCGTTCCTGAGGTCGCGTACGCCCACCCCCTCGACGACGGTCGCGCCGGGCTGGCGTACACGAGCCTGGACCGCACCGCCGACTCGCTCGGGCGCGACGGCGCGGCATGGCGCGACCTGTTCGCCCCTCTCGTCGAGGGCTGGGAGCCGTTGATCGCGCTGGCCCTCGGACGCCGTCCGCAGGGGATGGCACGTGCTGTCGCGACGGCGGGACCGGCGTTGCTGTCGCGGCTGGCGACGCGGCTGCTCGACCAGGGCGGACCGGGCTGGGACCGCCGCTTCGTCGACGACGTCGCGTCCGCGCTGCTCACCGGCGTCGCGGGGCACGCGATCGGACGACTCCCGTCCCCGGTCGCGGCGGGCAGCATGCTCATGCTCGGCACGTTGGCCCACGCCGTCGGGTGGCCGATCCCGGTCGGCGGCTCGCGGGTGATCGCCGACGCCCTGCTCGCCGACCTGCAGGCCCACGGCGGCGAGGTCGTGTGCGACACCGTGATCACCCACTGGCGCGAGCTGCCACGCGCCCGCGCCTACCTGTTCGACACGAGCGCGCCCGCGCTCGCGGGCATCTGGGGCGACCGGATGCGCCCCGCCGTGCGGGCGGCGCTCGAACGGGTGCGCCCCGGACCGGCCGCCGCGAAGGTCGACTTCGTGCTCTCCGGGCCAGTGCCGTGGGCGAACCCGGGGGTCGCGGACGCGGGAACCGTGCACCTCGGCGGGACGCGAGCCGAGATGGTGCGCAGCGAGGCCGACGTCGTCGCGGGGAAGCTGTCGGACCACCCGTTCGTCCTGTTCTCCGACCCGACGGTGGCCGACCCCTCGCGCGAGGTCGGCGGGCTCCGCCCCGCGTGGGCGTACGCGCACGTCCCGAACGACTGCCCGGTCGACCCGGTACCGATCGTCACTGCCCGGATCGAGCGCTACGCACCCGGCTTCCGGGACGTCGTCGTGCAGGCCACGGGGGTCCCGGCGTCCGCGATGTCGCGCCACAACCCGGCCTACCTGGGTGGCGACATCGCCCTCGGCACCCTCACGGCCGGCTCGATGGCGCAGCGTCCGCGATGGTCGCTGCAGCCCTACGACGGCGGTGTCCCCGGCGTCTACCTGTGCAGTGCGGCAGCGACCCCGGGGCCGGGTGTGCACGGCATGGTCGGCTGGTGGGCCGCACGGCGCGCGCTCGCGGATCGCTTCGGGCGAACGGGGCCGGTGAATCTTGCACTCTCGGTATGAGAGTGCCAACATGGCGTTAGCACTCTCGGTGCCCGAGTGACAACGCGTGACGACCGCACGGTCGGCCCGCCGCCGTCGTCCGGACGCCGGGGGTACACCCGGGGCCAGCGGAGCGAGGCGCCGGAAGAAGCGGGACGTGACCGCCGATTCCGACGTCGTCCGTCGCGGGCGCGACGCCGGCCCGTCCATGCCATTACCGGAGGAATCCAACCCCCATGGCCAAGATCATCGCTCACAACGAGGATGCCCGGCGCGGGATGGAGCGTGGGCTCAACACCCTCGCCGACACCGTGAAGGTCACCCTCGGCCCCAAGGGCCGCAACGTCGTTCTCGAGAAGAAGTGGGGCGCCCCCACCATCACGAACGACGGTGTCTCCATCGCCAAGGAGATCGAGCTCGAGGACCCGTACGAGAAGATCGGTGCGGAGCTCGTCAAGGAGGTCGCGAAGAAGACCGATGACGTCGCGGGTGACGGCACCACCACCGCCACCGTGCTCGCCCAGGCGCTCGTGCGCGAGGGCCTGCGCAACGTGGCCGCCGGCGCCAACCCGATCGCCCTGAAGAAGGGCATCGACAAGGCCGTCGAGGCCGTGACCGCCCAGCTGCTCGACTCCGCCAAGGAGATCGAGACCAAGGAGGAGATCGCCGCGACCGCTGGTATCTCCGCCGCTGACCCGGCGATCGGCGAGCTCATCGCCGAGGCGCTCGACAAGGTCGGCAAGGAGGGCGTCATCACCGTCGAGGAGTCCAACGCGCTCGGTCTCGAGCTCGAGCTCACCGAAGGCATGCGCTTCGACAAGGGCTACCTGTCCGCGTACTTCGTGACCGACCCGGAGCGCCAGGAGGCCGTCCTCGAGGACGCCTACGTGCTCATCGTCGAGAGCAAGGTCAGCAACGTCAAGGACCTGCTGCCGCTGCTCGAGAAGGTCATCCAGAGCGGCAAGCCGCTGCTGATCATCGCCGAGGACGTCGAGTCCGAGGCGCTGGCCACCCTGGTTCTGAACAAGATCCGCGGCATCTTCAAGTCGGTCGCCGTCAAGGCCCCCGGCTTCGGCGACCGTCGTAAGGCCATGCTGGCCGACATCGCGGTGCTCACCGGTGGCCAGGTCATCAGCGAGACCGTCGGTCTCAAGCTGGAGAACGCCACGGTCGACATGCTCGGTCAGGCGCGCAAGGTCGTCGTCACCAAGGACGAGACCACGATCGTCGAGGGCGCCGGTGAGGCCGACGCCATCGCCGGACGCGTCAACCAGATCCGCGCCGAGATCGAGAACAGCGACTCCGACTACGACCGCGAGAAGCTCCAGGAGCGTCTCGCCAAGCTCGCCGGCGGCGTCGCCGTCATCAAGGCGGGCGCGGCCACCGAGGTCGAGCTCAAGGAGCGCAAGCACCGCATCGAGGACGCTGTCCGCAACGCGAAGGCCGCCGTCGAGGAGGGCATCGTCGCCGGTGGTGGCGTCGCCCTCATCCAGGCCGCCAAGACCGCGCTCGAGTCCCTCGAGCTCGTGGGTGACGAGGCCACCGGGGCGAACATCGTCAAGGTCGCCGTCGCCGCGCCGCTCAAGCAGATCGCGTTCAACGCCGGTCTCGAGCCGGGCGTCGTGTCCGAGCGTGTGAAGGGCCTCCCGAACGGTCACGGTCTCAACGCCGCGACCGGCGAGTACGAGGACCTGCTCGCGGCCGGCATCAACGACCCGGTCAAGGTGACCCGTTCCGCGCTGCAGAACGCCGCCTCGATCGCTGGTCTGTTCCTCACCACCGAGGCCGTCGTGGCCGACAAGCCGGAGAAGGCTCCTGCCGCTCCGGCCGGTGGCGGCGACGACATGGGCGGCATGGGCTTCTGATCCCTACCGCTCAGGTCCACGCCTGACGCATCACGACGACGGCCCCCGGGTTCTCCCGGGGGCCGTCGCTGCGTGCGGGCGCCGCTGCAGACTCGTCAGCCACCTGTCGGCGGGGGTGTGCGGCCGTTATCGCTGGCCCGCGGCGGCTCGGCTGCGACAGGATCGCGCGATGCACTTCTGTCAGCGTTGCGACGACCTGCGAGAGTTGGATCCTGCCGACGACGGTGTCGGGGCGTCGTGCGCGACGTGCGGCTGGCGCGATCCCGACGTGCGGGTTCTGCCGCTGCTGCTGGTGACCGGGGCCTCGGCCGCGGGGAAGTCCACGTTGCTGCCGCTGCTGCTGCGGCGGCTGACCGGGGAGTGCGTCGTCGTCGACGTCGACTGGCTCATCGACCCGCTCACCCGTGCGGGGCGCGGCGACATCGACTGGCCCGCGTTCCGTGACACGTGGGTGCACATCGCGCACGCGGTGGCGCAGAGCGGGCTGGTGACGGTCCTGCTCGGGCCGTTCTTCCCCGAGCAGCTCGACGAGCTCCCGGGCCGTCGGTGGATCGGGGAGATCCGCACGCTCGTCCTCGACTGCGACGACGACGTCCGCCGACGGCGGATCACCTCGAGGCCGGGGTGGCGCGCACGCGACGTCGACGCCCAGGTCGAGTTCGGTCGTTGGCTGCGCCAGGCCTACCCCGATGCCCTCGTCGACACCGGCCGGACCGACCCGGAGGCGGCCGCCGATGCCGTCGCCGACTGGGTGCGGTCGGTCTCTCGCGTCGAGCGCTGATCGGGCCTCAGGTCGGTGACGTCGGCTGCGACGTGGCGCGGGTGAGGGTGGCCCTCACACACCCCGCGGCCAGACGGGGCAGGTCGGTCGGCTCCACGAGAGAGGCCAGCTCGGCAGCGTCGGCGGGCAGGCCGAGCCGACGGGCGCCGTCCAGCACACGCTCGTCGAGATAGGGCATCAGGTCGGGCCACACCCACTGGGCCTCGCGGAGCACGATGTGGGCGGCCTGGGTGCCGACCCCCGGGATCCGGCGCAGCTCGCGGTGGAGCGACGTCGCCGAGTCCGCCTCCCGGTAGAGCCGACGGAGATCACCGCCGCACCGGTCGACGACGGCCTCGGCCGAACGCACCAGCAGGCCGGCCTTGGTCTCGTAGAAGCGCCAGTAGCCGGCGGTGGTGAGCGCTCGCGCGACGTCGGTCGGCTCCGCAGCGGCGAGCGTCGCAGCCGTGCGTGTCACCGATCGCAGCGCCTGCGACGCCCTCACGGCGGTGCTGTGGTGGATGGGCGATGCCAGCAGGCACGCCAGCACGAGCAGCCTGAACAGCAGTGCCGGTGCGTCGCGGACGTCGATACCCGCCTCTGCCGCGAACGTGCGACTGCTCGCGGCGAGCTCGCGGGCGAGCGTGGCGGGATCGTCGCTGGTGGTCGTGGTGTCGGTGGTGGTGCGGCCGGTGGCGGCCATGGTCGTCATCCTCTCGGGTCGGTGGATCAGGTCGGTGGATCAGGTCGGTGAGTGAGGTCGGTGTGTCGGGTCGGGTTCGGGTGGCATCCGCCCGGCGGGATGCCCCCGCGGCACGGCACGGCCGGCGCGGCGCGGCGCGGCACGGCAGGGCACGGCACGGCACGGCACGGCAGCGTCGCGAGTCGCAGGCGCGGAGCGCGGCGGCGCCACGTGCGTCAGCGTGAGACCGCTGCCACGAGCCTGTGTCTGCTGCGTTCACTGCTCCACGCCGGCCCCACGTCTGCCGGGTCGGCGCCTGCCGAGGGGACCAGCAAGAGCTCGACGGTCAGTGGCGCCGTGTCGTCAGCGGGACCGCTCTCAGCGGGAGCGGAGCGTGCCGAGCTCGCGTCGCAGGTTGCTGTCGGCGCGCGACGCCCAGAGCGCGCGCCCGCGCTCGGTGCGGAACAGCGGGTCGAGCGCCAGCAGCTGGTCGAGCACGGCGGCGCGCCCGGTCCGCCAGTCGTCGTCGCTCACGTGTGCGTAGTCCTGCCGGACCAGTGACACGTATCGGTCGTACTCGGCGGTGCCCGAGCCGAGGATCGCGAGGTCGGCGTCGCACAGGAGCTCGCCGGCGGTGTCGCCGTCGACGGGGTGATGGGTCGACGTGAGTCGCACCAGGCGCGCGACCTCGGCCACGTCGCCGGGCGTCACGATCCCCGCGAGCTCGCGCTCCGCGAGCCGCGCCGACGCCTCTTCGTCGTCGTTCGCCCCCTCGTACACCGCGTCGTGGAACCAGGCGGCGAGGACGAGCGTCGCCGGCACCGGATCGGGCGCCACGAGCTCGTCGAGCCGTTCCAGGACCGCCAGCAGGTGCCCGACCGCGTGGTAGCGGCGGTGCGGCTCCGACCAGCGCGCCAGCAGGCTCTCCCGCAGCTCGATAGCCCCGCCCAACGACTCCGGCCATCGGTGGCGCAGCGTCGAGACGACGTGCTCGGCCCGGTCGCGCGAGGTCACTCGCAACCCGCTCGCGCGCAGCCGCCGGATCAGCTCGCGACCCGTGACGGGCAACGCCCCGAGCGCGACCAGCTCGTCGTAGCGGTGGGCGGCGACGTCGTAGTGATCCCGGTCGAACGCCCGCTCCGGCACCCCCGCACGGGCAGCGAACGCGTGCAGCTGTTCCAGCGAGGAGTCCGAGACGAGATGCGAGAACGTCGTCCCGTGCGCCGGCCAGCGCGGTGGATCGATGAGGACCGCCACAGCGGCAGGCTATGCCGACGTCGCCCTCACCCGCGACCGAGACGCCGCGATCCCGCACGACCCGTCGGCCGCGGTCGTCAGCGGGCGAACATGCGCAGCGCACTGGACTCGGCGTCCTCGTACTGTCGCGAGCCGCTGTCCAGGCAGAGCGCGATCGAGTCGAGCGACGCCTCCACCTGCTGCTGCGTGCCGCGCCACTGCTCGAGCACCCCCGTGAACGCCGACGACGCGCTCCCGCGCCAGGAGTCCTGCAGCGACGTCAGGTGCGCCATCATCGTCGCGACCTCCGCGCGGATCGTCTGCGCCGACGTCTTCGTGCGGCCGCTGGCCTCCATGATCCTGTCGCTGTCCACCTCGAACTGAGCCATGTCGTTCCTCCCTGTCGTGGGCGTCGGGTCCGGCGCCGCTGCCAGCGACGTTAGGGATCGCGACGCCCAGCCGCCCGGGGCGTGCAGGGGTGCTGTGGACGACGGTGCATCGGGCCGTACCTGTGGACAGACACGGGTCGGGGTGGGCCGGTCACGCCGGCGACGCGGGCGCCGTCAGATGCTCGGGGGCCGTGACATCGACGAGCCGTCGTCGTCGCCGAGGGCGCCCCGACGGGCGGCCTCCTTGGCAGCGGCCTTGCGCGCCTGGCGGTCCTCCTTCTCCAGCCGGCGACGCTCCCGGTCGACGGCGGCGGCCGTGCGCCGCTCGTTGGCGCGCTCCTGCGCCGCGCGGCGGGCCAGGTCGACCCGGTCGGCAGCCGTCAGCACCGGTGTCTCCTCCAGCGCGGCCTCCCGCTCGGCGGCGTCGAGGGCGTCGAACTTCGCCATCTTCGCGGCCACGAGGGCCTCGACGTGGGACGGCTCGTCGTCAGCGCGCGGAGGCAGCGTGGCGAGCTCGGCCTGCAGGCGCTCCAGCTCGGCGCGCAGGTTCTCGCGAGCGCGGTCCTCCCACGCCTGACCCAGCGGGCTGGCGTAGAGGTGCTTGCGCTCGAGCAGCCGGGTCAGGATGGTCACCCGCGCCTCGACGTAGTCGCGCTCGGGGATGTGCGCGTACTCCGCGCGCACCTCGCGGCGGTACGACTCGTAGCGCTGCGGGTCGGCGGCGAGCACACCCAGGTCGGCGTCGCACAGGGCCTGCGCGTCGATGTCGTTGGCCGGCGCGACGTGGCGCGCCTGGCAGCGCACGAGCGTGGCGATGCGGTCGATCGTGTCGGCCGGCACCCCGAGGTCGGCGAGCTCGGCCCGGGCCAGCGCGGCCGACGCATCGGCGTCGACGCCACCCTTGCCCGCGTACGCCTGCTGCGCCTCGCTGGTGAACACGGCGCCGCTGTACCAGGCGGCGAGCCGCACCACGTCGGGGTCGTGCGTCTCCGGGGCGAGCTCGTCGACACGCGCCAGCACCCCGATGAGGCGCTTGAGGTTGTGGTGCACGCGGTCCTCGGAGCGCCACCGCTGGACCAGCTGGTCCCCGGTGCGCTCGACGTCGGCGCGATCCGCGGTCGCACCGACCGACTCGACGCTGCGTCGCCAGGCTGAGATCAGCCACTGCGGCGCCTCGATGACAGCCACCTTCTCGTTCCCCTCGTTGTCAGGCCGCATCATGCTACGCCTGAGGTGGCACGACGTCGTCATGCTCAGCCGTGGGCGATCGGGCCTCCGAGCGCCGGGCGCTGCACACCGTCGACCGCGCGGCTTACCCTTGCAGGCGTGACCTCCCGCCGCGCGATCGTGATCACCGTGTCCGACCGCTGCGCCCGCGGCGAGGCCGAGGACCGGTCCGGTCCTCGTGCGGCTGCCGCCCTCGCCGAGGCGGGCTTCGACGTCGACGCGGTCCGTGTCGTCCCCGACGGCGTCGAGTCGGTCCACGAGGCCATCCGCACCTCCCTCGCCGACGGCGCTCGCGTCGTCCTCACCACGGGCGGCACCGGTGTCTCTCCTCGCGACCTGACCCCCGAGGCCACCGCCGCGGTCCTCGACCGCACCCTCCCGGGCGTCGTCGAGGAGATCCGTCGTCGCGGATCCGAGCAGACGCCGACGGCGGTGCTCAGCCGTGCCCTCGTCGGCACAGTGGGCACCTCGGTCGTCGCCAACGCGCCCGGCTCGCCCGGCGGCGTCGCCGACACCCTCGCGGTGCTCGTCCCGCTGCTCGATCACCTGCTCGCGCAGCTCGAGGGCGGCGACCATGGCTGAGCCCGGGGTCGTGGTGATCGCCGACCTGCTCGACACCCCGCTGGACGTCGACGCGCATCTGCAGGCGGTTCGCACCGACGCCGTCGGCGCGGTCGCGACGTTCGTCGGCACCGTCCGGGACCACAGCCCCGACGCCGCCGGTGAGGTCGTCGAGCTGGAGTACAGCGCGCACCCGGACGCGCCGGCCGTCCTGGCGTCGATCGCCGCGTCCGTCGCGGCCAGGTTCGACGGCGTCCGGCTCGCCGTCTCGCACCGCACGGGCGCGCTCCGCGTGGGTGACGTCGCGATCGTCGCGTCCGCCGCCGATGCCCACCGCGGCGAGGCGTTCGACGCGTGCCGCGCACTCGTCGAGGCCGTGAAGGCGGAGCTGCCCGTCTGGAAGAAGCAGGTGCTCGCCGACGGATCGCACACCTGGGTGGGGTCGGCGTGACGGCGCCGGGCTCGCAGGTCAGCCACTCCCTCCGCGGCCCGCTCGTGGACCGTCACGGCCGCGTGCACCGCGATCTGCGGATCTCGCTCACCGACGTGTGCAACCTGCGCTGCACCTACTGCATGCCCGCCGAGGGTGTGCCGTGGCTGGCGCGGGAGAACATCCTCACCACCGACGAGCTCGCCCGCGTGGCGCAGGTGGCAGCCGCGCTCGGCATCGTCGAGGTCCGGCTCACCGGTGGCGAGCCGCTGCTGCGCGCCGACGCCGTCGACGTCGTCGCCCGGATGGCCGCGATCGAGGGCGACGACGGGCCTCTCGAGGTGTCGATGACCACCAACGCGCTGCGGCTGCGGCAGCTCGCCGGGCCGTTGCGCGAGGCCGGTCTCGCACGGCTCAACATCAGCCTCGACACCCTCCGCCGCGACGTCTTCACCTCGCTCACCCGGCGCGACCGGCTCGACGACACCCTCGACGGCATCGACGCCGCCCTCGAGGCCGGCTTCTCGCCGATCAAGCTCAACGCCGTCGCGATGCGCGGTGTCAACGACGACGAGCTCACCGACCTGCTGCGCTACGCCGTCGACCGCGGGATGGAGCTGCGGTTCATCGAGCAGATGCCTCTCGACGCTGGCCACGTGTGGTCGCGGCCCGAGATGGTCACGGCGGAGGAGATCCTCGGAGCGCTGAGCGAGGAGTTCACGCTCACCGAGCTGCCCGGGCGCGGTGCCGCGCCGGCCGAGCGGTTCGCCGTCGACGGCGGCCCGCGCACCGTCGGGGTGATCGCGTCGGTGACGCGGCCGTTCTGCGGCGCGTGCGACCGTGTGCGTCTGACGGCGGACGGTCAGCTGCGCAACTGCCTGTTCGCGCGCACCGAGTCCGACATCGCCGGCGTCATGCGCGGCGGTGGCAGCGACGACGACCTCGCCGAGCTCATGCGCCTGTGCATCGCCGGCAAGCTGCCGGGCCACGGCATCGACGAGCCGGGGTTCCTGCAGCCCGATCGGCCCATGTCGGCGATCGGCGGCTGATCGCCCGCGACGGTGCGACGATGGTCGTGTGAGTGCTGAGACGCCCGAGGGTCGGCTGGTGCTGCTCCGCCACGGGGAGACGGAGTGGTCGTTGTCCGGCCAGCACACCGGCCGCACCGACATCCCTCTGACGCCTCGCGGTGAGCAGGTCGCGCGTGCGGCCGGGTCGGCGCTCGCCGAGTTCCGGTTCGTGCTCGCGCTGACCTCGCCGCTGCAGCGGGCGCGGCGGACCGCCGAGCTCGCCGGGCTCGCCGCCGAGATCGACGACGACCTGCGCGAGTGGGACTACGGCGGCTACGAGGGTCTCACCACCCCGCAGATCCGCGAGCGGCTCGGGACCGACTGGACCGTGTTCCGGGACGGCGTCGTGCCGGGCGAGACCCCCGGCGAGAGCATCGAGGAGCTGGCCGCGCGGGTGTCGCGAGTGGTACGTCGCGCGGTCGCCGCGATGGCCGACGGCGACGTCGTGCTCGTCGCCCACGGACACTCGCTCCGTGTGCTCGCCGCGGTGTTCCTGCGGCAGGAGCCCCGCCTCGGTGCCCAGATCCTGCTGGACGCCGGCTCGATCAGCGTGCTCGAGTTCGAGCGCGACGAGCCGGCCATCAGGCGATGGAACGCCCCGCCCGCCGAGACGGCCTGACACGCCCATCTCGCCGTCGTCACGGCCCCGGGCCCCCGCCCGGGCGCACCGGGTCGAGGTGGCGACCGCTAACGTTGCCGCACGTGGATACCGACACCGTCCTGGAGATGATGCGGCAGACCGCCGTCGACGTGATCACCCCCCGCTTCCGGTCGCTCGCCGAGGAGGACGTCTTCACCAAGACCCGCCCGGACGACCTGGTGACCGTCGCGGACCGGGAGTCCGAGGAGGTCATCACAGCGGCGCTGCGTGCGGCATACCCCGACGCGATGATCCTCGGCGAGGAGGCGACGGAGGCCGACCCCACGTTGCTCGAGGCGTTCGCGACCGCCGAGCACGCGTTCACGATCGACCCGATCGACGGCACCTACAACTTCGTCCACGGCAGCCCTGACCACGCCGTCATGATCGCCGAGCTGCGGGCGGGCGAGGTCGTGCGCAGCTGGATCTGGCAGCCGGAGCACCAGCTCGCGTTCGTCGCCGAGAAGGGCGCCGGCGCCTACCGCAACGGCGAGCGGCTGCCGATCCTCGAGCCGTCGCCCGAACCTGCGCAGTGGCGCGGCATCAGCTCGCAGGAGCAGCTGCGAGACGCCCGGTTCGAGCCGCTCGCCCCGCTCGGGCGGACCTGGTACTGCGCCGGCGTCGACTACTCGCACATCGCGGCGGGCGACGTCGACTTCATCGTGTTCTCGCACGCCAAGCCCTGGGACCACGCGCCCGGGCAGCTGCTGCTGGAGGAGGTCGGCGGAACGATCCAGCGCGGCGACGGCAGCCGGTACGTGCCCGCCGTGACCAAGCCGTGGCTCGTCGGAGCCGCGAGCCCGGGTGTGGCCGACGGCGTTCGCGCGGCGCTGGGCTCAGCACTGAGCTGACGACGTGGAAGGTTCCAGACGCCAGACGCCACCCGTCGGCCGATATCGGGCTCTGAGCCTCATCGAGCGTCAGATTCCTTTCAGATGCGCTCACCCACCGGCGAAGGGCGGCAGCACATCGACGCCGTCGACGTCCGCCAGCGAGGTGTCGTCGTCTCTGCGCACCCCGTCCACGAGCAGGGCGCACCGCGTCAGCACCCGCTCCAGGTCGGCACCGTGCGCCGCGATCATGCGAGCGCGCAGGTCGCCGACGGTCTCCGCCTCGATGGCCTCGGTGTCCACCCCGGCCGCCTCGGCCGCGGCCGCGAAGTAGCGGACCCGCGTCACGGCTTCTCCCACGCGAGCGCCGCCTCCGAGGCCGTCGCGAGCGCGTCGCGCACGGCCTCGGGTGTGCCGCCTCCGCGTGCCGCAGCGAGGCCCACGACGAACGCGGACACCGGCGCCGCCGGCCGGTCGACGTGGTGGGCGACGTCGCGCGTCATGTCGAGGATCTCGCGCAGCTGCACGGAGTCGGGGTCGACCTCGAGCGCGGTGCACAGGTGCTCCACCCACGCCTGGATCGGTGGCAGGTCGCTCATCGGAGGCCTTCCTGTGTCTCGGTCGTGATGGTCACGTGTCGCGTGTCGCACGGTCGAGATCATCTCCGCGCTGGACGACGAGGTTCCAGGCTACGAGTCTCGCTGCTGGGCCGCTTGGTCGCGAACGCTCGCGCTGCTTGCAGATCAGCCGGCGTGTCGACGTCCTGCGTGCCGTGGCCGGTGGCGACGGGACGCAGCTGCATCGGCGCGACCAGATCTCTCACGGAGCGGCCGGACGGATCGCCGAGCACGGTCAGCGCGCGTGCGAGCGCCTCGAACCGGTAGAGCCCGGCCAACCACTGCGGCCGGCCGTCGCCGTCGAGGAGACAGCTGCCGTCGGCCCCGTCGGCCGGGTCGGCGAGGAGGTCCGCCACGGCGGCCCCGGGATCTGCGACGTCGCAGGCGAGCAGCAGCACCGCTCCCGCGGGAGCGCTGCCGCGCTCGAGTGCCATCCGCACCAGCGCCGTGACACCCGCGGCGATCCCCGCGACCGGTCCGCCGAACGGCGGGTCCTCCTGGACCACCGGCACCGCGGGCCGCAACGACGCCGGACCGACGACCACGCACGGCGCCGCGCCCGCGCCCCGCGCGGCGGCGACCGCGCGGTCGACGAGCCGGACGCCGTCGATCGTCGCCACCGCCTTGTCCGAACCGAACCGCCGGCTGCGACCTCCGGCGAGGACGACGGCGCCGAGGTCCTCAGCGCGTCCAGTCACCGGACTTGCCGCCGGTCTTGCACTCCAGCCGGACATGCGCGATCGCGGTGCCCTTGTCGAGGGCCTTGACCATGTCGACGACGGCGAGCGCCGCCACCGAGGCGGCGGTGAGCGCCTCCATCTCGACCCCGGTGCGGTCGGCGGTGCGCACGGTCGCGGAGATCGCGACGCCGTCGTCGACGATCTCGACGTCGACGACGGCCCCGTGCACCCCGATCACGTGGGCGAGCGGGAGCAGCTCCGGCGTCTTCTTCGCCGCGGCGATCCCCGCGATCCGGGCGACGGCGAGCACGTCGCCCTTCGGCACGGCGTCGTCGCGGAGCACCGCCACGACGTGCGGCGCGCACCGGACCAGCGCGGACGCCGTCGCGGACCGGACCGTCGGCTGCTTGTCTGTGACGTCGACCATGCGGGCCGCACCGGCCGTGTCGATGTGCGTGAGCTTCATCGGGTGCCCTCCAGGACCTCGACGGCGTCGCCTGCGGCGACCTCGGTGACCTCCGCCCGCACGCGGGCCAGCCCGTCCGCACCGGCCAGCCCGCCGACCAGGTGGCTCCCGGAACCACGCCGGGACGCGGGGTGCACGAGCGGGGTGACGCCCTCCCGCGTGATCGTCACCGGCATGAACTGCTCGCGCCCCGCGGGGCTGCGCCATGAGGCGGCGGCCCGCGCGGGCAGGAACCGCGGCTCGACGGCGTCGCGCCGCTCACCAGCGAGACGTCGCAGCGCGGACCGCACGAACACCTCGAACGAGACGTAGACGCTCACCGGGTTGCCGGGGAGCGTGATCACGAGGGTGCCGTCGTCGAGCCGCCCGGAGCCCTGGGGCTTGCCGGGCTGCATCGCGACCGGCCCGAACCACATCGAGGGCAGCGGCGCTAGCACGGCCTTGACGACGTCGTAGGCGCCGACGCTCACGCCGCCCGACAGGATGACGGCGTCGACCTGCGGTGAGATCTCGGCGAGCAGCGAGCGGAGCGCATCTTCGTCGTCGGCGACGTTCGGCACCCGGACGGGCTCACCACCCGACTCGATCACCGACGCGGCGAGCACGTGGCTGTTGGACTCCGGGATCTGCCCGAACGCGAGCGGCATCCCCGGCTCGACCAGCTCGGAGCCGGTCGAGATCACCGCCACGCGCGGCGGTGAGTGCACCTCGACGGTGCCGTGGCCGGCGGCAGCCGCCGCTCCCAGGTGCCGGGCGGTGAGTCGTGTGCCCGCCGGGAGCACGAGGTCGCCGACCTGCTGGTCGTCACCGGCGTCGCGCACGTGGGTGCCGACCGTTCGTGGTTCGTCGATCCGCACGCGGCTCGTGCCGCCGTCGGTCGCCTCGACCTGGACGACGGTGTCGGCGCCGTCGGGCATCGGGGCGCCGGTCATGATGCGGATCGCGGTGCCGGGCGCCAGGGTGATCCGGTCGGTGCGGCCGGCGGGGACGTCGTCGGCGACAGGGAGCGAGACGGGCTGGTGCTCGCCCGCGGACGCGATGTCGGCCGCGCGCACGGCGTAGCCGTCCATCGCGGAGTTCGTGAACGGCGGGATCGGCACGAGGGCCCGCAGATCCGTGGCGAGCACACGACCGGCCGCCTCGGCGAGCGGGACGGGCGCGGCCGTCGTGGGCTCGATGTCGGCGAGCAGTCGGGCGCGGTAGTCGTCCGCGCTGATCGGCGCGCTCATCGTGACGCCACCTGCTCGGCCGCCCAGGCCGGGTAGCCGCCGGCGAGCCAGCGGGCGTCGATGCCGTGGTCCCGCAGCACGGTCGCGGCTCGCTCCGACCGCGGCCCCCTCGCGCAGTACGCGACGACGACACCGGAGCCGGGCACAGCGGCCCTCCCGGTCTCCGTCAGCAGATGGGCGAGCGGGATGGTGAGCGCGCCGGGGATCGCCCCGGCGGCGACCTCCTCGGGCTCCCGGACGTCGACGAGCGTGACATCGCCGAGAGAGCGCAGCTCGGCGACGGTGACGGACTCGGGTGCCGGGTCCGCGGGGACGGGTGTCGGTGTCGCGGTCGGTGTCGTGGTCGCGGTTGAGGAGCGCGGTCGGAGCGGCACCTCGCTCCATCGCTGCGTCAGGCCGTCGAGCACGAGCACGCGCCCCAGGAGCGGCTCGCCGACGCCCGTGACGAGCTTGATCGCCTCCGTCGCCATCACCGACCCGACCTGGCCGGTGAGCGACCCGAGCACCCCGGCCTCGGCGCACGAGGGCACCGACCCCGCCGGGGGAGGAGTGGGGAAGAGGTCGCGGAGCGTGAGACCGTCGGCGAACACGCTCACCTGCGCGTCGAAGGCGAGCACCGAGCCCCACACCAGCGGGATGCCCAGCTCGGCGCAGGCATCGGCGACGGCGTACCGCGTCTCGAAGGTGTCGGTGCCGTCGAGGACGAGGTCGTGACCGCGGAGGATCTCGACGGCGTTGTCGACCGTCAACCGTTCGGGGTGGGCCTCGACCCGCACGTCCGGGGCGATGGTCCGCAACCGGTCGATCGCGCTGTCGAGCTTGCTCCGACCGATGTCGGCGACGCCGTGCAGCACCTGCCGCTGCAGGTTGCTCGCCTCCACGACGTCGTCGTCGATCACGCCGAGCGTGCCCACGCCCGCGGCCGCGAGGTAGAGGAGCGCGGGCGAGCCGAGACCGCCCGCACCGACGACGGCGACCCGTGCGTTCAGCAGCCGTCGCTGTGCCAGCTCACCGAGCTGGGGAAGGAGCAGATGACGGGCGAAGCGCGACGCCTGCTCCGCCGTCAGCGGCGGTCCGGGCTCGACGAGAGGGTCCACACCCACCACGCTAGCCGTCCGGCCCCCGCCCACCCGAAGCGAGACGTCCGGCGCTCAGCGCGGGGGCATGCGCAGGGCGCCGTCGAGACGGATCGTCTCCCCGTTGAGCATCGGGTTGGCCACCACGTGAGCGACGAGCGCGGCGTACTCCTCGGGCCGGCCGAGCCGGGCGGGGTGGGGCGTCTGCGCCTCGAGGACCGCACGGGTCTCCTCGGGCAGCCCCGCGAGCAGCGGCGTCTCGAAGGTGCCGGGTGCGATCGTGACGACGCGGACGAGGTGCTGGGCGAGGTCGCGCGCCGCGGAGAGCGTCAGGCCGGCGACGCCGCCCTTGGACGCGGCGTAGGCGGCCTGCCCCACTTGCCCGTCGAACGCGGCGACGGACGCCGTCATGACGACGACACCGCGCTCGTCGTCGACGGGCTCGAGGTCGGCCATCGCCGCGGCCGCCTGCGTGAGGACGTTCGCCGTGCCGACGAGGTTGATCTCGACGACGTCGCGGAAGGTGGCCAGCGGGAGCGGGCCGCGCTTGCCGAGGATCCGACCGGGGGTGGCCACACCGGCGCAGGTGACGGCGACACGCAGGTCGCCCAGCCCGACGGCGGCGTCGACCGCGGCCGCGACCTGGTCGACGTCGCGGACGGCGCCCGCGCCGAAACGAGCGCGCGCGCCGAGCTCGTCGACGACCCGAGCGCCCGGCGACGTGGGCAGATCGAGCACGACGACGTGAGCGCCGTCGGCGTGAAGCCGCACCGCCGTGGCCGCCCCCAGGCCCGACCCGCCTCCGCTGACCAGCGCCACATCGCGCTCGCGTACCTGCATCAGGTCACGGTACAAGCGTCGAATCGTTATCCGGATCGGTTGGCGTGGGAGAGACTGAGCATGTAGCGTCAACTATTGAAGTCCTGACCTCTTGGGGGTGGTCACGTGTCGGGTCAGCAACTCAGGACGTCGATCGGGGTGCGCCTCGAGAGCATCGGCTATCGCTGGGTGGCCAGTGCGCGGCACGACGACGTGTTCCTCGACGACAGCTCCGCTCACCAGGCGACGCTCATCCCCTGGCCGCGCTGGACGCGGCGCATCGATGTCCTCACGGTGATGTCGAGCTTCCCCCTCGCGCTGGGCGAACGCGCCCGCGCCTTCCACTTCGACCTGGGCAGCCAGGTGAGCGTCGACGGCGGTGCGCTTGCCGGGCGGTGGTCCGCTCCGGAGCTGAGCCGTCTCGTGGACGACCACGTCGTCCCCTACCTCGCGCGGGCGACGTCGCCGGCAGCCGTGCTCGACATGCTCATCGAGGGCGAGGTGCGACCGATGGGTTCGGGAGCGGCACGCACGGTGATCCAGCACGGCTACTACCTCGCCAAGTGGTGGCAGCTCGATGACCGGGTCGAGGCCCTGCGCGAGCTCGCCGAGCTGGTGCCGCGCGCGCAGCGCGCCGAGCTCGAGCACGCGCCCTGGGGGTTGACCGAGCTCGCCGAGGTGCTCTGGCACGGGCGCGACCTCCCCGCGCCGCCGCCCCGCGCACCGTGGGGCCTCGCCGACCAGGGCGACGCTCGTGCCGAACGGTGGTACCACGAGGCGACCGCCGGCCGTCCGCGCGCGTCGACGGAGTCGTCGCACGGCGACAGTCTCCGCCGCGGACGCCCGGCGCTGCAGACGCCCGGCAGCTTCTGAGCGCACGATCCCCGAGACGGGGTAAGGCGTCGACGTCCACGCTCGGCGGGAATCATGGGGTGATGACCACACCTGTGAACGTGCTCGTGCTCTGCACCGACCAGCAGCGGTACGACGCGCTGGGCGCTGCGGGCAATCCCGCCATCCGCACGCCGAATCTCGACAGGCTCGCTGCCGAGGGCGCGCGGTTCGAGCAGTGCTACGTGCAGAACCCGGTCTGCGCGCCGTCGCGCGCCTCCCTCATGACGAGCACCTACGTGCCCACGCACGGGCTGTGGGCGAACGGTGTCGATCTCGCGCCGTCGACGCGGCTGTTCACCCGCGAGCTGGCCGACGCGGGGTACGACACCGGGCTCGTCGGGAAGCTGCATCTCGGGTCGTGCTTCGCCGGGCGCTCGGAGCCGCGGGTTGACGACGGGCTCCGGGTGTTCCGGTGGGCCCACGACCCGCACCCGGGCTCGTCGGAGAACGCCTACCACCGGTGGCTGCGAGCCGCGCACCCGGATCTGTACGCCGAGGCGGCCCGCGACGGCGGCGCCCACTCATGGAACAGCATGCCGACGCGAGGCCACTACACCCACTGGATCGCGGAGGAGACGATCGAGTTCCTCCAGCACGGGCGGCGAGCCGATCGCCCGTTCTGCTTCATCGCCAACTTCTTCGATCCGCACCACGCGTTCGAGGCGCCCGCCGAGTACGTCGAGGCGTACGACGGCGTCGAGCTGCCGCCGGTCGTCACCGTCGAGGGCGAGCTCGACGCCAAGCCGGCGATCCAGCGCGAGGCGTCACGACGCAGCTACGCCGGCCACGACCGGGGATACCTGGAGTACACGGCTGCCGAGCTGGACGAGGCACGCCGTGCGTACTACGCGATGGTGACGCTCGTCGACGACGAGGTCGGGCGCATCCTGACCGCCCTCGACGAGGCCGGGCTCAGCTCCTCGACGTTGGTGATCTTCACGAGCGACCACGGCGAGATGCTGGGCGACCACCAGCTCATGCTCAAGGGGCCGTTCATGTACGACTGCGCGGTCCGGGTACCGCTGCTGATGCGGCTGCCCGGGGTCATCGAGCCCGGAACGGTCGTCCCCGAGCTGGTCCAGTGGGTCGACCTCGCCCCGACGATCCTCGACGTCGCCGGGGTGCCGATCCCGTCGTCCTACCAGGGGGAGTCCGTGCTCCCGCTGATCCGGGGCGAGCGCGCGGGGCGGGGATGGGCGGTCTCGCACTACCGCAACAGCGGTCATGGCTACGATCCCGCCGTGCTCGTGACGATGCTGAGGACGGGCGACCACAAGCTCGTCCTGCTGCACGGAGCGCCGGCGACCGACCGGCCGCGCGAGGGGGAGCTGTACGACCTGAACGCCGATCCCGGGGAGCTGGTCAACCTCTTCGACGACCCGGGCTCCGCGGACCTGCGTGCGCAGCTGACCGAGGAGCTGCTCGACGTCATGGTCGCGATCGAGGATCGCAGCGCCCCGCGCCTCGCGCACTGGTGACGGGGGCGTCGGCGTCGCGGCGTCGTTCTCGCCACCGAGGCGAGGGACGGCCGGCTACGGAGCCGGGGCGGCGTCGGTCGAGCCCCGGATGACCAACCGGGGCGCCACGGACTCGACGCCGGCACGGGGCGTGCCGCCGATCGCCTCCAGCAGCCGCTCCGCAGCGACGCGGCCGACCTCGGTGAGAGCGGTGTCGACGGTGGTCAGCGCCGGCCGTGCGCCGGTGGCGATGATCTCCCAGTTGTCCGTCCCGATCAGCGCGACGTCGTGGGGGACGTCCCGGCCGAGCTCGCGCAGGGTGTCGCCGACGCCGCGGGCCAGCAGGTCGCTGCCGCAGTAGATCGCGTCCACGTCCGGGTGGCTCCGCACGAGTGCCTGCGCCGCCTGTCGTCCCCACTCCTCGCCCCAGCCGCCGAACAGCGCCGGCCCGACGAGGTCGAGCCCGGCCGCCTCGAGCGCCGCCTGCAGGCCGGCCGCACGCTCGCGTGCGGCGTCGAACCTGTCCGGTCCCGTGATGTGAGCGATGCGCGTGCGCCCCATCCTCACCAGGTGCTCACCGGCGAGCCGTCCGACCGCGACGTCGTCGACGACCACCGAGCAGTCGGCCGGATCGGACGAGGGGGTGAGTGCGTACACGACCGGCGTGCCGGCCTCGACGGCGAGGGGCTGGCGGATGTTCGAGCTGCGGCCGGTGACGATGAAGCCGTCGACGCGGCGCCCCTGGAGGACGTCGATGTAGTGCTTCTCGCGGATCGGGTCGTCTCGGCTGTCGCAGAGGAACACCGAGATCCGACCGGCCCCGAGCGCGTCCTCGGCGCCGAGCATCACCGGCACGCTGAAACGCTCGAAGCTGTCGGTGGTGATCATGCCGACGGTGTAGCTCCGGCGCTCGAAGACGCTCCGTGCGAGCTCGTTGGGGCGGAAGCCGGTCTCCTCGGCCGCGTCGATGATCCGGCGACGGGTGGCCGCGCTGATCTGGCCCGTTCCGTTCAACGCCTTGGACACGGTGCCGGGAGAGACCCCCGCCCGTGCTGCGACGTCGCGGATCGTCGCGCGTCGGTGCCCCTCGCTCATGCCCGCCTCCTGTTTCCGGAAACAGCCTAGCGGTTCATCGCGCTGCCCAGGGACGTAACTGGTCTGTCGCGCTAACCACTCTCAGGAAACGACGGAAACATGTTGCGCGACGGTTGCCGTCTGTGCCACGCTGCTCGTGGTCGCACATCCGCGCCGTCGTCCACAGT
>JBMDXU010000104.1:0-12805 GCA_048594485.1 Pseudactinotalea sp.
GAGAAGCGCAACGGCATGCAGTTCCCGCCGCAGCTCACCCTCGGCACCGTGCTCAACACCCTGCCCAAGCCCGAGTGGTGGATCAACTACCTCACCACCGAGCCGCTCGAGTTCGCGTCGGCCAGCAAGTTCGACGGCACCGTCGGCGACCTGCTCGACGCCATGTTCGACCCGAGCATCGACTACGAGGCGCTCGCGGAGATCCGGGCGCACTGGGACGGCAAGGTGGTCATCAAGGGCGTCCAGAACGTCGACGACGCCCGTCGGCTCGCCGACCTGGGTGTCGACGCCGTGGCGCTGAGCAACCACGGCGGCCGCCAGCTCGACCGCGCCCCGGTGCCGTTCCTGCTGCTGCCGGAGGTGGTCCGCGAGGTCGGCAACGACGTCGAGGTGCACCTGGACACCGGGATCATGAGCGGCGCGGACGTCGTCGCGTCCGTCGCCCTCGGCGCCCGCTACACGAGCGTCGGGCGCGCCTACCTGTTCGGCCTCATGGCCGGCGGTCAGCGCGGTGTCGACCGGATGCTCCAGATCCTCACCGGCGAGATCCAGCGCGTCATGCGCCTGCTCGGCGTCGCGAGCCTCGAGGAGCTGGGTCCCCAGCACGTCACCCAGCTCGTCCGACTCGCCCCGCGCGAGCTCGTCGCCGCCGCCGAGACGAGCGCCGACGTCGCCAAGCCCACCCGCACCGCGACCAAGACCCGCTCACCCCGATCGAGCTGACTGTGGTCTTGGTACTTATATGGCGGGGTTCTGTCGGTGCTGGGTGACGGTGCGATCAAGCAAGGGGCCATCACGCCACTGTCCCGGAGGACGCGTTTAGAGACCGAAGGCTCCTCCACTGACGAGGATGACGACGCCAAGGCCGATCAGGACGATCGGGAACAGGACGTGTTCCCAGCGTTCGAGGACTTCGGCGATCGGTCGGCGGGTGGCGATGAACTTGGCCAGCATCACGAGGACCGCGACGAGCAGGAGGAAGACGACGCAGTAGGCGACCACGGCCGCGGGTCCCACGTTGAGGAAGACCGGGACGTAGACGCCGATGTTGTCTCCTCCGTTGGCGAAGGTGACCGCGGCGACGGTCCAGACACCGACGTTCTTGCCCTCGACCTTGGCATCGTCGTCGTCGTCATCGCCCCCGCGCCATGCCCGCCACGCGGCCCACAGTCCCAGGGCCAGGGGTATGAGCCCGAAGTACGGGATGGCTTCCCGGGGAAGAAACGCTCCCGCGCCCAGCGACACGAGTACGGCGGCGCCCAGGATGCCCGCGAAGCCCAGGTACTGGCCTGCGGTGATCCGGGCCGTTGTCCCGCGTTGCCCCGCGCCACGGGCGAAGAACAGCGAGAGCACGATGATGTCGTCGATGTTGGTGGCAATGAACAGGCCGATCGCCTGCAGGACCGAGGACAGGATCACGCGTCAGTCCCGGCGTTGGCGCACCCGGGAACCGGGCAGGCAGGATCGATGCAGGGAGCGTTCTCGTTCACCGCGAGGGTGACCTCGACCAGCGCGCGGAGTGCCCGCGTCAGGTGCGGGTCGACGATCTCGTAACGTGTCTGGCGGCCCTCGGGCTCGGCGACCACGATGCCGCAGTCGCGCAGGCACGCCAGATGGTTCGACACGTTCGAGCGCGTCAGCCCGAGGTCGCGTGCCAGCTCTGCCGGATAGGCCGGCCGTTCCAGCAACGTCATGAGGAGCCGTGACCGTGTTGGGTCGGCCAGTGCCCGGCCCAACCGGTTCATCACGTCCAGACGAGTAGCAATGGTCAGCATGCGCTGAACTATACAGCATCGACTGAACCAGCAGCCCTGTGCCGTAAACGAACGATTCCGCTACAACGGCAAGAGCCTCGCGGCGAGCTGTCAGCGATGCTTGATGTTGCGCGGTTCCCGGCCGCCGCTGTTTGTAGCGGAACTCAGTACCGGAGTCTATGGTTCGATACTTCCTGCTCTGGTTGAGTATCGGTACAGTCATCGGCATGGGGCACCTTCTTGGCTATGCGCGCGTGTCGACCACCGATCAGGACGCCACACTGCAGGTCGACGCGCTGTACGCAGCCGGGTGCTACCGGGTCTTCGTCGACACGATCTCTGGCTCGCTCGATCACCGTCCCGAGCTGGAGAAGCTGATGGACCAGCTCCGCCCGGGCGACACGCTGGTGGTGTGGCGACTGGACCGGCTGGGTCGCTCCATCCGCCACCTCATTGACCAGCTCCAGATCCTGTCCGAACGCGGCGTGGGGTTCCGGTCTTTGCAGGAGACCATCGACACCACCTCCTCCGGTGGGCGGTTGGTATTCCATGTATTCGCCGCGCTGGCTGAGTTCGAGCGCGACCTCATCCGTGAGCGCACCAACGCCGGCCTGGCGGCCGCCCGTGCGCGTGGCCGCACTGGTGGGCGGCCCTCGTCACTTTCCGCGGACCAGGTCAAGACGGCCCGGCGGATGTATGAGCAGAAGGAGATGACCGTGGCTCAGATCGGTGACGTGCTGGGAGTCAGTCGCACCACGATCTACCGAGCGCTGAACCGCCAGAGCGCTCCAGCGGTCGCACCACGGCGGTCGAGAAGCGCCGTGTAAGTCATGGACGCGGCCGGGCGGTGGCAGATCCTCAGGCTCCATGTCGAGGACCAGGTCCCGCTCGCCGCCCTCGCCCGCGACTCCGGGATCGGGCTGCGCACCTTGGAGCGCTGGCACGCCCGCTACCGCACCAGCGGGTACGGGGGCCTGGACACAGAACGGCGCTCTGATGCTGGCAGTCACCGATTACCCGGCGAGCTGGTGGCGTTGATCGAGGGTCTGGCGTTGAGCAAGCCCCGGCCGGCGATCACCACGATCCACCGCAAGGTCAGCGGCATCTGCAACAAGGAAGGGTGGCCGGTCCCGTCGTATGGAGCGGTGCGGGCCATCGTCCGCGCTCTGGACCCGGGCCTGGTCACCCTCGCCCTGGAGGGACCGGCGTCCTACCGGGACAAGTACGAACTCGCGCTGCGCCGGCAGGCCGCGCGGCCCAACGCGATGTGGCAGGCCGACCACACCATGCTCGACATCCTCGTGGTGGGCACCGACGACAAGCCTGCCCGGCCCTGGCTGACGACGATCATCGATGACTGCTCCCGCGCAATCTGCGGCTACACCGTCTTCCTCGGCGCGCCCTCCGCGATGAACACCGCCCTGGCCCTGCGTCAGGCGATCTGGCACAAGGCCGACGCCGCTTGGCCGATGTGCGGCCTCCCCGATGTGCTCTACGTCGACCATGGCAGCGACTTCACCAGCAACCAGCTCACCGGCACCGCAGTGGACCTGCACATCCGGCTCATCCACTCTGCCGTCGCTCGCCCACAGGGCCGCGGAAAGGTCGAGAGGTTCTTCGGGACCGTCAACACCGAGCTTCTCGCTGGCCTGCCTGGATATATCGCTCAGGGCCACCCATGGCCGACCCCGAGGCTGTCCCTGGCTGAGCTCGACACCGCCCTGGAAGGATTCGTCGACACATACAACGACCGCACCCACAGCGAGATCGGCACCTCCCCGCGTTCGGCATGGATCGCCGATGGCTGGCTACCGCGCATGCCCGAGAGCCTGGAAGACCTGGACGGGCTGCTTCTCACCGTCGCCCAGACCCGGGTCGTGCGCCGCGATGGCATCCACTTCCAGGGCCTGCGCTACGTCTCGCCGACCCTGGCCGGCTATGTCGGCCGGTCGGTCGTGATCCGCTACGACCCCAGGGACATCACCGAGATCCGCGTGTTCGACCACGAGGAGTTCGTCTGCAAGGCCATCAACCAGGACCACCACGACCAAAAGGTCAGCCTCAAGGAGATCCAGGCCGCCCGCAACGCCCGCCGCCGTGCCCTGCGTCAAGGCATCAACGAGCGCATCGCCGTCGTGGCCGCACACGCCACCGAAACTCCACCAGCAACCGAAACGCCGGCCCCGGCGCCGCGGCGGAAGTTGAAGGTCTACAAGGAGGACCTGAGGTGAGTCAGCGCTTCATCGTGACCAAAGAACACCGCCGCTTCACCGAGTTCGCCGACGCCGTACGGCGCGGGCACACCATCGGCCTGTGCTTCGGGCCAGCTGGCGTAGGCAAGACGCTCTCGGCGCGCCGCTACGCCCGCTGTGACAAGGCCCACGACCTGCTGACCTACTGGGGGCCGCGCTCCGACAGCGACGCGAAGATCTACGCCGCGCTGGCCAAGAGCCGCACCGTTCTCTACACACCCAGCGTGCTGACCACGCCACGGGCCTTGAAGGACGAGCTCGACCAAGCCATCGCCCGCACCAACATCTGCATCGAGCAGCACCTCGCGCCGGCCGGGCAGGTCACGCCAGAGACGCGGGGGTGGCGCCACGGCAGGAACTACGTGGAGCTGATCATCGTCGATGAGTCCGAACGACTCCGCCCCACCGCGCTGGAACTGCTGCGCGATCGCTACGACCGCGACAACATCGCCCTCATCCTCATCGGCATGCCCGGCCTGGAGAAGCAGTTCAGCCATTACCCCCAGTTCTACAGCCGGGTCGGCTTTGCCCACCAGTACCGGCCCCTGGGCAAGGACGAGCTGCTCTTCGTCCTTCAACGGCACTGGCGCACCCTCGGCAAGACCCTCGACCCCGAGGACTTCACCGACGCCCAAGCCATCGCCGCCATCGCCCGCATCACCCGAGGGAACTTCCGACTCCTGGAACGACTCTTCCCCCAGATCGAGCGCGTCCTGAAGATCAACGAACTCGACACCATCACCAACGACGTCATCGAAGCCGCCGCCAGCACCCTCGTCATCGGCGCCAGCTGACCCCCGCCACACAGCACCTACGGAACCCCGCCATTTATCGGCCCCAGCCACACGCCTCGGCTCGAACAAGTCTTGGACCGCTCGTCCCACTTCCAAGGAAGTGGGACAGGCTCAACTCTGTCTGACGCGTTGACCCAGCCTGGCCCTGTGTCTTCTGGTGCGGGAGTGGGAGCATCGCGTGATGAGCCAGGACTCGAGGGAGTGCTCGTGCTGCGGGCGCAGCAAGCCGCGCCGCGCTCTTCATGCGTTGGACGGCGGGGCGTCGTACATCTGTCGGCCTTGCGGCCTATGGGTGGCCCTGAGGCTGAAGGGCGACACTGTCGGCGCGGGCTCGCACGAGCCGTGACGCGCCGGCTCGGGTGCCTATGCGCAGCAGCTCGTGGGCAGCGCTGAGCGGAACAAGCCGGCGGCGATGCGCAGGGCTTCGCTCATCGTTAGGTAGGGGGCCCAAGTGTCGGCGAGGTCGTCCACGGTGAGGCCGAACTTGATCGCGTAGGTCGCTGCGAGCATCAGTTCGCCTGCGCCGTCCAGGGCAGCGTGCACCCCGAGGATCTTGCGGCTCTCGGCGTCGATGACGAGCTTGAGGACACCGCGGGTGTCCTGGTTGACCAGGGCGCGCGGGATGTCTTGCGCTCCTAGGACGCGGCATTCGCAGGCGTGCCCAGCGGCGAGAGCTTGGTCCTCCGTCAGTCCCGCGCTGGCGATCTGGGGCGTGGTGAAGGTGACGCCGGGCAGCCCTCGATAGTCCACTGCTGAGGGCTGGCCGAGCGCGCCGGCTGCGGCGACGTGTCCTGTCTGGGCTGCGACGTAGACGTACTGCGGGACGCCGGACACGTCCCCGGCCGCGAAGACCCGTGGGTTGGTGGTCCGCTGGTTCTCGTCGACGACGACGAAGCCGCGCCTGTCAGTAGCAACACCTGCTGCATTGAGAGCCAGGTCGGACGTGTCGGCGAAGCGCCCGGTCGCCACGAGCAACCGCTGGCCCGTCAGCCGCCTCTCGCTCCCGGTCCGGACCTCAACGCCGTCGTGAGTCGCCCGCACCTCCGTCGCGCGCTCCTGCACCACGGTGATGGCCTCGTCCTGAAACACGCCGAGCAACACGTCTGCAACCTCCGGCTCCGCGTGGGGCGCGAAGCGTCCGACGATGGTGACGGCGACACCGAGGTGCGCCCACAGCTGGGCCTGCTCGAGCCCGACATACCCGGCGCCGAGCACCACCATGGATGCGGGTAGGTCCTGCTGCTCCATCGCGGTGGTGGAGGTCAGGTACGCCACGTCACCCAACCCCGGGAGGTCCGGGATGTGTGGTGCCACGCCGGTGGCCACGACGTACCCGTGCCGTGCTCGCAGGGCCTGGCCGTCGACCTGCAGTGTCTCTTGGTCGATGAAGCGTGCGTGGCCCTGCAGGATCGGGAAGCCGTGGGCGTCGGCGACGTCGGCGTACTTCGCTTGGCGCAGGCGGTCGATCAAGGCCTGCTTCTGCTCCATCAGGGCGCCCAAGGCGACCGGGCCCGCGCTGGTGGAGATGCCTTCAAAGGGGTGCGTGGCCGCACGGTGGCGCTGCCCGGCGGCGGCGAGGAGGTTCTTGCTGGGCACGCAACCGATGTTCAGGCAGGTCCCGCCTAGCGGCCCGTGCTCGACGAGCAAGACGCTGTTGCCGCGGGACCGTGCCTCGATGCCCGCGGCCATCGCAGCGCCGCCGGTCCCGATGACGATCAGGTCGTACTCGTCCATGGCATTCTCCTCGCGCGCGCGGACAGGTCATCCGACGGTAGACGTTCCAGTGCGGGGGAAGGTCAAGGTCTACGGTTGACCATGCGCATCGGAGAGCTGGCCGCCACGGCCGGCGTGACGACCAAGACGATCCGCTACTACGAGAGCGCCGGCGTGCTGCCAGCGCCGGCTCGCCAAGCGTCGGGCTACCGGGAGTACGACCACCGGGCGGTCGACCGGCTGGCGTTCGTGAAGGCCGCGCAGGCGGCCGGGCTGACCCTGGCGGAGATCGTCGACGTCGTCTCTGCCCGCGAAAGCGCCGGCGCACCGTGCGCACACGTCGCGGCAGTGCTCGAACAGCACGCCCACGATCTTGAGCGGCGGATCGCCGAGCTCACGACTCTGTTAACCCAGGTGCGCCAGCTCAGCGCGCGGGCAAAGACTCTGCACCCTGACCAGTGCACCCCCGCCCAGGTCTGTCACCTCATCCCCACCGCCTGAAGCATCCGCCGTACCTGCGCGCGAACGCCGCAGCGCATTCAGCCGCAAGGTGCACACATGATCACGGCGCCGCCGATGGCTGCCTCTGGGCCGTAGCCCCCCGTCGATGTCATGGGCCCAGCTCAACCGCCACATTGCGGCGACAGATTCCCGCCACCCAGCGCTGAAAGCCACAAGCTGACCCCGGCGTCCCGTGCGGTGGTGAGCGCGTCGCTCTCGGCGGTGACAGCGCGACGCCCCGCCAGCCCGAGGGCTGACGGGGCGTCGTCGACGAGCGGGCTCAGCCCACTCGGTGGACTCAGTCCTCCGTGTCCGCGTCGACCCAGTCGAAGGTCTTCGTGACGGCCTTCTTCCAGTTGCGGTACAGCTTGTCGCGGGTGGCGTCGTCCATCTGGGGCTCCCAGCGCTTGTCCTCGGCCCAGTTGTCGATGACGTCCTGCTCGCCGCTCCAGTAGCCGACGGCGATGCCCGCGGCGTAGGCGGCACCGAGCGCCGTCGTCTCCGCGACCTTCGGGCGCACGACCGGCACGCCGAGGATGTCGGCCTGGAACTGCATGAGCGTCTCGTTGGCGATCATGCCGCCGTCGACCTTGAGCTCGGTGAGGTCCACACCCGAGTCGGCGTTCATCGCGTCGAGCACCTCGCGGGTCTGGAAGGCCGTGGCCTCCAGCGCCGCGCGGGCGATGTGGCCGTTTTTTCCGTACCGGGTCAGACCGACGCGCGCACCGCGCGCGTCCGAGCGCCAGTACGGCGCGAACAGACCCGAGAACGCCGGCACGAAGTACGCACCACCGTTGTCCTCGACCGTCTTCGCGAGCTCCTCGACCTCCGGGGCGCTCGTGATCATGCCCAGGTTGTCGCGCAGCCACTGCACCAGCGAGCCGGTGACGGCGATCGACCCCTCGAGCGCGTAGACGGCGGGCTGGTCGCCGATCTTGTAGCAGACGGTGGTGAGCAGGCCGTTCTCGCTCGGCACCTGCTCGGTGCCGGTGTTGATGAGCATGAAGTTGCCGGTGCCGTAGGTGTTCTTGGCCATGCCGACCTCGAAGCACGCCTGCCCGAACGTGGCGGCCTGCTGGTCGCCGAGGATGCCGGCGATCGGCACACCCGGCAGGTTGCCTCCGGCGCGACCCTCGCCGTACACCTCGGACGAGGACCGGATCTCGGGCAGCATCGACATCGGGATGCCCATGTCGGCCGCGATGCTCTCGTCCCAGTTGAGGGTGGACAGGTCCATGAGCATGGTGCGGGAGGCGTTGGTGACGTCGGTGACGTGGACGCCGCCGTCCTTGCCGCCGGTCATGTTCCACAGCGTCCACGTGTCGGTGTTGCCGAACAGCAGGTCGCCCGCCTCGGCCTTCTCGCGCGCACCCTCGACGTTGTCGAGGATCCACTTGACCTTCGGCCCGGAGAAGTACGTCGCGAGCGGCAGGCCGACCTTGGCCTTGTACTTCTCGGCGTCGCCGCCGCCGAGCTCGTCGACGATCTTCTGCGTGCGGGTGTCCTGCCACACGATCGCGTTGTATACCGGCTCACCGGTGTTCTTGTCCCAGACGACGGCGGTCTCGCGCTGGTTGGTGATGCCGACCGCGACGATGTCCTTGGCGGTCAGGTTGGCGCGGGAGAGGGCGAGCGCGACGACCTCGCGCGTGTTGCGCCAGATCTCCAGCGGGTCGTGCTCGACCCAGCCGGCCTTGGGAAAGATCTGCTCGTGCTCGAGCTGGCCGCTCTCGACGATCTCGCCGGAGTGGTTGAAGACGATCGCGCGGGTGCTCGTGGTGCCCTGGTCGATCGCGAGGACGTACTGGGTGTCCGACATGGTTTCCTTCACTTCGTTGTGGCGCGCCGGTCGGCGCGGGGGTTTCGGGGCGTGCGTGGTGCGGTCGCGGTAGGCGCCCGACGGCGTCAGGCGCCCACCGCGGTGAGGCTCAGCCGAGCGGGATGAAGGTCAGCAGCGGGTCGGCGAGGACGCCGGCGAGCACGGCGCCGATGATCGGGCCGACGACCGGGACCCAGGAGTAGCCCCAGTCCGAGGAACCCTTGCCCTTGATCGGCAGGATGGCGTGCGCGATGCGGGGGCCGAGGTCACGGGCGGGGTTGATGGCGTACCCCGTGGGACCACCGAGGCTGGCACCGATACCGACGACCAGCAGCGCCACGGCCAGCGGGCCGAGGCCGGTGCTGGTGCCGCCGAACGCGATGACCACGAAGACCAGCACGAAGGTCGCGATGGCCTCGGTGACGACGTTCCAGCCGTAGGAGCGCTTGGCCGGTCCGGTCGAGAACACGCCGAGCTTGTTCGCCGGGTCCGGCTCGTCGTCGAAGTGCTGCTTGTAGGCGAGCCAGCAGAAGACGGCGCCGAGGATGGCGCCGAGGAACTGACCGACGAAGTACATGAGCGCGTTGGAGACGTTCGCCTCGATACCGGGGGCGAACTCGGGGTTGCCGGCGGCCCACAGACCGATGGTCACCGCCGGGTTGAGGTGCGCGCCCGAGGAGGCGGCGGCGTAGACACCGGCGAACACGCCGAGGCCCCAGCCGAAGTTCACCATGAGGAAGCCGCCGCCGTTCCCCTTGGTTCCGGCGAGCGCCACGTTGGCGACGACGCCGGTGCCGAGGAGGATCAGCAGGAACGTGCCTACCGCCTCCGGGAGAATGATGTCCATGAACTGGCCTTTCTGATCATCTCGTCATCGAGGTGGGGAGAGGGTGGTGTGAACGCCCCGATGCGCCACACCGTCAAGCATGCCGCTGGGCGGCACCGGGCTCACGCAGGCGCGTCGAGAGGTCGCATCGGGACGATGTCGGGCGCCTGAGCCCTCGCCAGCGCGCTGTCGGCATCGCTGGTGGTCTGTGCGGCCGCGTCGACCGCGGCCCGCCGCTGCAGGTAGGACTCCTTCTCCGTGGCCTTGCGGCCCTCGTCCCACCCCAGGATCGGAGCGATGATGTCGAGGATCTCGTCGATCGCTCCGGCGCCGCCGTCGCGCTGCTCGTAGTCGAGGCGGGTCCGGTGCAGCATGACGTCCTCGAGGTGCATGACCTGCTCGTGCGTCGCGGCGAAGGCGATCTCGGCCCGCAGGTAGTCCGGAGCGCCAGCGAGCGGCTTCGCGAGATCGGGCTGGGCCTCGACCGCGGCCACGATGTCGGCGACCTGGCCGCCGTAGCGGTGCAGCAGATGCTCCATCATCGCCTTGCTCCAGCCGAACTGGTCCGCCCAGCCGCGCGCCTTGCGTCGCGCGGCGGCGAAGCCGGCAGCTCCGGCGAGCGGGACGCGGTCGGTGATCGACGGCGTGGCGTGCGCGCGGTCGCCGAGGGCGAAGTCGACGGCGTCGGCCGCCATCACCCGGTAGGTGGTGAGCTTGCCGCCGGCGATGACGACCAGACCCGGCGTCGGCGAGGCCGTGGTGTGCTCGCGCGACACCTTCGCCGACGACGTCCCTTCCTTGGTGCCCGGCTGCAGCAGCGGGCGCAGGCCGGCCCAGGTGCCGATGATGTCGTCGGTGGTGAGGGGGTCGGCGAGCACGGCGTTCGCCTTGGAGAGGACGTACTCGATGTCCTCGGCGGTGGCGACGGGGTGCTGCAGGTCCTCGGTGTACGGGGTGTCGGTGGTGCCGATGACCCAGTAGCGCGACCACGGGATCACGAAGAGCACGCTCTTCTCGGTCTGCAGGATCAGGCCCCGCTCGCCGCGGATGCGCTCGCGCGGCACGACGATGTGGATGCCCTTGCTCGCCAGGACCTTGAGGCCGCCCTCGGTGCCGGCGAGCGCCTCGGTGTCCTCGGTCCACACGCCGGTGGCGTTGATGACCGACGTGGCCTTGATGGTGCGCTGCTCGCCCGTCTCCAGATCGACGACGACGGCGCCGGTGACCCGCTCTCCGTCCCTGGTCATCTCGACGACCTGGGTGCGGTTCGCGGCGAGGGCGCCGTAGCTGGCGGCGGTGCGGACGAGGGTGACGACGAGGCGGGCGTCGTCGACCTGGGCGTCCCAGTACTGGATGGCGCCGACGGCGGCGTCGGGCCGCAGGTCGGGGAACACCTTCATGAGGGCGTCGTGGCTGAGGTGCTTGTGGAACGCCGTCGCACGGCGGCGCTTGGAGAGCGAGGCGAGCGCGTCGTACAGGGCGACGCCGGAGCCCACGTAGAAGCGCTCCCAGACGCGGTGCTCCAGCGGGTAGAGGAACGGGACGGCGCGGACCAGGTGCGGGGCGAGCTCGGAGAGCAGCAGGTCGCGCTCGTTCAGCGCCTCGTGCACGAGATGGAAGTCGAGCATCTGCAGGTAGCGCAGGCCGCCGTGCACCAGCTTGGACGACCGCGACGACGTGCCGCTGGCCCAGTCCTGGGCCTCGACGATGCCGACGCGCAGGCCGCGGGTGGCGGCGTCCAGGGCGATGCCCGCGCCGGTGACACCGCCTCCGACGACGAGCACGTCCAGGCCCTGGTCGTCGCTCATCGCCTCGAGTGCGGCGGTGCGGGTCTGGGGGGTGAGAGCGGTCTGGGACCCAGCCACGGTGGGATCACGTCCTTGCGTCTCGAGCGTCCCGGAGCACTCCGGGGGCGGGGCCTCGATGCCGTCCGCCGTCGCACACTCTTGCGCTGCTCGCACGATCGCGCAAGCATGCTGCACGAACGTGCACGCGCGCGGACGGGACCTGGGAGTGTGACTCATGCGGGACGAGGACGCCTACCGCGCCGCGACCATGTACTACCTGCAGAACCAGACCATGGAGGTCATCGGGCGCACGCTCGACGTGTCGCGATCATCGGTCTCCCGGCTCATCGCCCATGCGCGCGAGACGGGGATGGTGCGCATCGCCGTCGAGCAGCCGCTGAGTCGTGTGGGTCAGAATCTCGGCCATCGGCTGGCCGCGACGTTCGGCATCCGTGCGCACGTCGTCCCCGTGCGCGCCCGCTCGACCGAGCTGCAGCGGCTGGACCAGGTCGCGGCGGTCGCGGCGAACCTCCTCGGGCAGTGGTTCACCTCGCGGATGGTCCTCGGGGTGGCCTGGGGGACGACCGTGTCGGCCATCGCCAGCCACCTGCGCAACAAGCCGACCACCGGCGCCGTCGTCGTCCAGCTCAACGGTGCCGCCAACACCTACGCCAGCGGCGTCACGTACGCGAGCGAGCTCATCGCGGCCATCGCGTCCGCGTTCGACGCGACCAGCTTCCACTTCCCGGTCCCGGCGTTCTTCGACCAGCCCCAGACCAAGCGGCTGATGTGGCACGAACGGAGCGTCGAGCGTGTGCTGGAGGTGCAGCGTCGTGTGGACATCGCCATCTTCGGTGTCGGGGCGCTGACGGCGGAGGTGCCCTCGCACGTGTACTCCTCCGGCTATCTCAGCGAGGAGGAGATGGCCGCGCTGACGGCGGACGGCGTCGTCGGCGACGTCTGCACGGTGTTCCACCGCGAGGACGGCAGCTACGCCGACATCGACATCAACCAGCGGGCCACCGGCCCGAGCCCGCGCGAGCTGCGGCGCATCGCCCGACGCGTCTGCGTGGTCGTGGGAGAGCGGAAGGTGCCCGCGGTGCTGGGCGCGCTGCGCGCTCGCGTGGTGACCGATCTCGTCATCGACGAGCCCACGGCGCGGGCTCTGCTGGAGCGCGCCACGCCCCACCCCTGACACCGGTGCGGCGGCGTCTGGCGGGGAGGGTCAGACCGAGCGGAGCAGGTGCACGCGGAGGATCCCGAGCGCGAGGACCAGCTGGATCGTCACGAGCGCGCCGACGACGGCGCCCGCGATCCCCGACATGTCGGCGATCGCCCACACCCCGATCGCCAGCACGC
>JBMDXU010000105.1:0-6449 GCA_048594485.1 Pseudactinotalea sp.
CGACACCCGCTGGCGCGCCGACCTGTCCCGCCTCGTCGCCCGCATCAACGAGATCTCCCTGAGCAAGACGCGCTTCCCGAACAAGCCGGCGGCCGGCACCGCGCGGCCCGCACAGGCGCCGACGGCGGCACCCACAGCCCCGCCCACCGCGGCGCCCCGAGCGACCTCGGGCCCGACGACGCCGGTCGCCGCACCCCAGCAGCCGACCTATCACGGCATGCCCTATGGGGCCGCAGCCCCGCAGCAGCCCCCGCCGCAGAGCTTCGCCCGCTACCCGGGCCCGGCCACCCCCGGCGCCCCGAGCGCCCCCGGCGCGACCGCGGGGCGCATGTCCCCGAAGACGATCGCCGTGTCCGTCGTCATGGTCGTCCTCCCCGTCGTCAGCTGCGGGATCCTCGCCTTCGCGACGCCGATCCTCGCGGCCTTCACCCGGACGACCGGAGGCATGTGGCGCACGATCCTCGGCGTGGCGGCCGTCGTCATCGGGGTGGCGACGATCACCGGCCTCATGCTCATCGGGTCCGCGCCGAAGGATGCGAGCGGGACCGTCACCGGCCCGCAGGCGGACCTCGGCACGACGCTCTGGGTCATCGGCATCCTGGTCGCCGTCGTCCTCGGCGCGGTGTTCTGGAAGCCGCGCCGCTGACGATCAGGAGAAGTGCACCCCGCCGTTGAGATCAAGCACGGCGCCGGTGACGAAGCCGGAGTCCTCGCGCGCGAAGTACTCGACGGCCGCCGCGACATCGGCCGGGTAGCCCGGGCGACCCACGGGGATCCCCGCGATGATCTTCTCCTGGTCGGCCTGCGGCGTGAACGTCTCGTGGAACGGGGTGTCGAGGATCAGCCCGGGTGCGATGGAGTTGACCGTGATGCCCGCCGAGGCGACCTCCTTCGCCAGCGCACGCGTGAACCCGTCGACGGCGGCCTTGCTGGTCGCGTAGGACGCCGAGCCGTTGCCGCCGCCGTTCTCGCCGGCGAGCGAGGAGATGTTGACGACCCGCCCACCCTCGCCCAGGTGCCGGAGCGCCGCGCGGCTCACGTAGAACGTCGAGCTGACGTTGACACGCCAGACCGTCTCCCAGTGCTCGTCGGTCGTCTGCGCCACCGGGTGCCGCGCGATGAGGCCACCGGCGTTGTTGACCACGACGTCCAGGCCCCCGAGGCGGGCCGCCAGGTCGTCGACGACGGCGTCGACCTGGGCGCTGTCGGTCGCGTCCAGCTGGGCGCCGATGACGTCGACACCCGCGGCCGCCAGGTCCTCGACCACACCCTGGGCGGAGCGGCTGTGCGTGGTGAGCGCGACCGAGGCGCCCGCCTCGGCGAGCCGCCGCACCACCCCCAGCCCGATGCCGACGCCGCCCCCCGTGACGATCACGCGGCGTCCGTCGAGGGTGCGGGGGCTGGTGGGCTGAGTCATCGAGATTCTCCTTCGGTCGAGGTGAGGGTGCCCGCCTGGACGAGCAGGTCCCCGCTGACGAACGTGTCGCCCAGTCCGATCGTGGACCGCGGGGTGGACAGGTAGGGGGTGGCGACCACGGTGGCGCGGTAGCCGTGCGCCGTCGAGCCCGACGGCGGGACGTCGGTCGCGAACGCCGCTCCGGCCGGAATCTCCCAGACCCCGCGCGGCTCACCCGCGGCGGCACGGTTGGCCGCCGCAAGGCTGCCCGCGGCGAGCGCGAGCCGTTCGCGAGCCGGGTCGTGCTGATGGACGCTCATCGCCCAGCGGTCGGCGTGCACCACCACGCGGCGCAGCCCGTGCGCGAGCGCGAACTGCGTCGCGGCGGCGGCCGGGTCGCCCTCGCCGATGAGCCGCTCGAGCTCGCTGCCGTTCATCCCGACGGAGTCGACGGCGTCGCCCACGAGCGCCATCACGCTCGCCAGCTCCGTGGGCCGGGCGTACTCGGCGAGCTCGAGGTGGACGAGCCGAGCGCCGCCCTCGCGCCACCGGCGCGCGGCGTCGGCCACCCGGGGGACGGCGTGCTCGCGGGACCGGCCGATGCCGTTGAGACCCGAGACCAGCCCGACGCCGTCGCGCACCTGATCGGCCGATCGTGCGAGGAACGGCTCGTCGAGCTGCAGCCGCTTGTGGCACAGCACCACGGTGATCCGGCTGGACCGCGCGATGCGAACCCCTGCGCCCGTGGTGCCGAGCGCCAGCTCGAGCACATGGTTCGACGGCACCACGGGGTCAGCAGTCGGCCGGATCGACGAGGCGCGCACGGCGCCGTCTGGTGCCATCACCCGGACACGCTTTGGGGTGGCCCGCAGCTGCCGGGCGCTGCGGTTCGTCAGCGCGAGCAACGGGTCGAGACCGAGCGCGGACCAGCTCCAGCACGCCTGGATCGAGGTACCGCCGCACTGCACCTTCTCCGGCGGTCCCACGAGCGACTCGAGCAGCGGCTCGGCGGCCTCGTCGTCGATGAAGAGCTCGCCATCGCGACCGTCGCGGATCCACGCGCGCAGCGTCTGCAGCCCCGCGAGGAACTCGGCCGAGCCGTCGACCTCAGCGGTCATCAACCGGTGCAGATCGGCGTCGCCCAACCGGTGCAGCGCGTCGGTCGTCGCCGAGAACCCCGCCACGATCGGCCCGCTGGCGGCGACGAGCTCGGCGCGGCGCTCCACGAGGCTGCCGTACAGGTCCGCCCAGGCGGCCGCCGTCGATCCGGTGTGCATGATGTCCTCCTGTGCAGTCGTGCTCACGTCGACACCAGGCCCGCGATGAAGCCACCCAGGAACGTGTCGCCGAGCCCGACCGTCGTCGGGACGGGCACGTCGACGCGGGGGACCGGAACGACGGCCGCGCGGCCACCGAGCAGGCCTTCGACACGATCAGCGAGCAGGGCGAGCTCGGGGTCGACCGGCAGCGCGGCGACGGTATCGCGATCCTCCGCCTGCCAGCCGTCGCCGTAGCCATAACGGGCCGTCGCCGTGGCGATCCCCGAGGCGAGCGCCGTGCGCACGTCGAGGTCGCCGTGGGCGAGCGCCCACCGGACGGTGTGGACGACGAGCGTCGAGACACCGAGCTCACGGCGCAGCTCGCCGACCCCGTCGGCCACGTCGTGCGCGTCGAGAAGATCGAGGCTCCGGCCCAGGTAGAGCTGCGCCTCGTCCTCGTTCATGCTCCAGACGTCGACGGCGTCGGCGAGCACGTCACGGACGACGTCGCGGTGGCTGTCGTCGTGGAAGCCGGCGTCCTCGTACACGACGACGGCGTCGGGACGCCGTCGCGCCAAGTGGTCACGCACCTGCTGCGTGCGCTCGGCGACCATCGCGCGCGAGAGCATCGTGTTGAACCCGGAGATCTGGACCACACGCGCGGTCGACACCGCCAGCCCGTACCCCGGGGCGATGGCGACGACCTGGTTCGGCGGGTCGTTGACGAGGATCACACGGTTCGCGCGTGGAGCGACCACCTCGCCGTCGACCAGGCGCACGCGCGCGCCGCTGGGGTACTGCACGATGACGTGCGGATCGGTCGAGTCCTGCACGGCGCTGCACAGGTGCACCACCCGGGACGGGAGCAACCTGCGGACGTCGTCGTCGATCGAGACGAGATGCACCAACGAGGAGATCCCGAGCCGGTCGAGCACGGCGGCCGCGCGCACGCACGATCCTCCGAGGCTGACGCGGGTCGTGAACCGCGATGCGAAGTGGGACAACGCCATCGGGTCCTCGACGAACCGCTCCCCGCCGACACCGGCGGACATGAACGCCAGCAGCGCCAGCAGCATCTCGCGCTCGCCGTGGACGGGACCGGCCGCCTCTCGCAGGTCGGCGAGCCCGATGCCGTGCTCCCGCGCGAGCGAGCTCACCGCGTCGGCGTCCCACACGACCTCGTGGTCCACGCACCCGCCCATGCCGAGCACGATCTCGCTAGCCACCGGTGCCGCACCCTCCTCGTCGCCGTGCCGCCGTCGACGTCAGTACGACGACGCCATCCCGGCCGCGCCGAACAGGTCGATCTTCTGCGCCGCCACCACCTTGAGCGCAGCCTCGCAGGGCGGCTGGATGACGTTGGGCTCGCGGTGACCCAGGTCGCCGAGCACCTCCCGCATGGCGGTGTAGTAGGCCACCTTGATGTCGGAGGAGATGTTGACCTTGTTGATCCCGCGCCGGCACGCCTGGGCGATCTCGTCGTCGGGGTTGTTGGAGCCGCCGTGGAGCACAAGAGGGATGTCGACGGCGGCGTCGAGCTCGTCGAGCAGGTCGAGCTTGAGCTCGGGCGTCAGCTCGGCCGGGTACAGCCCGTGCCGCGTGCCGATCGCCACGGCGAGCGAGTCGACCCCCGTCTCCTCCACGAACCGGACCGCGTCCGCGGGCACCGTGTAGATGATGTCGTCGGTGCCCGACTCCGCGTACGAGTCGGTCTTGCCGATGGTGCCCAGCTCGGCCTCGACCGAGACGCCGACGGCGTGCGCGACCTCGGCGACGCGGCGCGACAGCTCGACGTTGTCCTCGAACGGCAGCAGCGACGCGTCGATCATCACCGACGTGAACCCGTACTGGATCGCCTGCAGGGACTGCTCGAACGTGCCTCCGTGATCCCAGTGGATCGCAGTGGGCACCGACGACGTCCGGGCCCGGTCGATGATGGCCGGCAGCACGTACCGCCCGATGTGCGCCACCTCGTCGGGGTGGATGGCGATGATGTGCGGGGCCTGCTTCTCCTCGCACACCTCGAAGACGGCGTTCATCATCGAGTAGTCGGAGATGTTGAAGGCGGGGACGGCGAAGTTCTCGCTCGCCGCGACGTCGAGGATCTGGGATCCGGTCAGCAACACGTGAAGGACTCCTGCTTTCTTGGTGGTCGGCGTGCGGTCAGCGGTAGTGATGGGCGGTGCCGGCGGACCCGAACAGATCGATCTTGTGACGGATCAGCTCCTTGGCGGCCTCCATCGCGTCCGGCACGATCAGTCGCGGGTCGCGCAGCGAGGTGTCCTGCAGCGTGACGCGCATCCGGTCGTAGAAGGCACCCTTCAGATCGGAGGAGATGTTGACCTTGTTGATGCCGCGCGTGCAGGCGTCGCGGATCTCGCTGTCCGGGTTGTCCGAGCCGCCGTGCAGCACGAGCGGGAGGTCAACGACGGCGTCGATGCGGTCGAGCAGGTCGAGCTTGATCTCGGGGGTGAGCGAGGCGGGGTAGATGCCGTGCCGTGTCCCGATCGCGATCGCGAGCGAGTCGATCCCGGTGCGGTCGGCGAACTCGACCGCCTCGTCGGGGTCGGTGTAGAGGATGTCGTCGGTCCCACCCTCGTCCGCCCCCTCGGTCTTGCCGATGGTGCCGAGCTCACCCTCGACCGAGACCCCGGCCGCCCGCGCGATCTCGACCACGCGCGCCGTCGTCGCCACGTTCTCCTCGAACGGGAGCAGGGAGGCGTCGATCATCACCGACGTGTAGCCGAGCTGGATCGCACGCACGACCTCGTCGAGGTCGTTGCCGTGGTCCCAGTGCAGCACCGACGGGATCGAGCTGCGTGCCGCGCGCGAGCGCACCGCCGGGATGAAGTCCGGGCCGATCCAGTTCCCCTCCTTCGGCCCGAGCGCCACCATCAGCGGCGACTTCAGCTCCTCGCAGACGTCGAACGCGGCCATCAGCATGCCGAAGTCCGACAGGTTGAGCGCCGGCACTGCGTAGCCGTGCTGCGCGGCGGGTGCGAGGATCTCGGTCCCCGTGATGAGAGCCATGAGGGTGCGTGCTGCCTTTCGTGAGGGTGTGCTCAGCTCTTGACCGAGCCGGAGGTCATGCCGCCGATGAAGAAGCGTTGGAAGAAGATGAAGAGGAGGATCACGGGGAGCGAACCCAGCACACTCATCGCCATCATCTGGTTCCAGTCGTAGGAGTGCTGGCCCATGAGGAGCTGGATGCCGATCGGCACGGTGCGCATGTCGTCGGTGCGCGTCAGCGTCAGCGCGAACAGGTACTCGTTCCACGCGATCATGAAGGTGTACATCCCCACCGACACCATGCCGGGGATCGAGATGGGGATGAGGATGCGCCAGAGCGCACCGAACGAGGACGTCCCGTCGACGCGTGCGGCCTCGTCCAGCTCCTTGGGCAACGTGTTGAAGTAGCCGGTCATCATGATGATCGCGTACGGGAGCGTGAACACCATGTACGTGAGGATCAGGCCCGGGTACGTGTTGTAGAGGCCGAGCGCCACCACCAGCCCGAAGTACGGGATCAGCAACGTGATGGGTGGCACCGCCTGCACGGAGATGACGGCAACGTTGACGATGCTCTTGCCCGGGAAGTCGTACCTGCTGAAGGCGTACGCGGCGTGGACCGCCACGAGGAGCGTCAGCAGCGCGACCGAGAGCGAGATCAGGTAGGAGTTGAAGAAGAAGCGCAGCTGCCGGGCGTCGCTGAGGATCGCCAGGTAGGGGGCGAGCGAGGAGTTCTCGGTGATCAGCTGGGGCGGGTAGGCGAAGATCTCCGGGTTCGACTTGAG
>JBMDXU010000106.1:0-8941 GCA_048594485.1 Pseudactinotalea sp.
CGGTGTGCTGGGGCCGCCCGGCGTCGCGGCGCCCCCGCGCCGCCGTCCGGCCGCCGCCGACCTGCACAGCCCCGACGTCCACACGTGAGCCGGGGGGGGGGGGCGGCGACCCCCCGCCCACCCTCCGGCTGGTCCCGGACCCGCTGGTCTAGCGTTCCAGACGACGAGTTGTCACCGAGTTCTTCCATCGACATCCCTCAGGAGTAGGCATGGCCGGAGCGCTGCGCAAGACGATGCTGTACCTCGGCCTCTCCGAGGCCGACCGGGACCGCGAGGACCTTCACGACGCCCCGCGCGACGAGGTCGACGACAGCGGGTACGACGAGCCGTACGAGACGTACGAGGCTCCCTCGGCCGAGGTCACGCCCATCAACCGCTCGACGGTCCGCGCCGACGGTGGGCCGCTGCGCCGCATCACCACCGTGCACCCGCGCACGTACAACGACGCCAAGGTGATCGGTGAGTCGTTCCGCGCCGGCACGCCCGTGATCATGAACCTCACCGACATGAGCGACGCCGACGCCAAGCGTCTCGTCGACTTCTCGGCCGGCCTCGTGTTCGGTCTGCGCGGCGCCATCGAGCGCGTCACCAACAAGGTGTTCCTGCTCTCCCCGGCCTCCGTGGAGATCGCGGCAGAGGCGGGCGAGCCCGAGGTCACGCACGCGCGCTTCTTCAACCAGAACTAGGTCCGCACCGGATGCGGTGGTTGTTCGGGATCGCCTATCTGGTCCTGCTGCTGTTCGTCATCGCGATGCTGATCCGGCTCGTCTACGACTGGATCCAGGTGTTCGCACGCGACTGGCGACCGCGCGGTCTCGCGCTGGTGGTGGCCGAAGGCGTCTACACCGTCACGGACCCGCCGCTGCGGTGGCTGCGAGCCAGGATCAAACCTCTGCGCATCGGCGGGATCGCGCTCGATCTCGCCTTCATCATCATCATGGTCGCCTGCTCGATCCTGCTGGCCGTGCTCGCCCAGCTGGTGATTTCTTCCTGAACTTTGAGCTAGCGTGACCCATGGCAACCCTGCCCGCATCCGATTCACGACCGAGGTGACGACATGGCGCTGCTGACAGCAGACGACGTCCTCAACAAGAAGTTTCAGCCGACGAAGTTCCGCGAGGGCTACGACCAGGACGAGGTCGACGACTTCCTCGACGAGGTCGTCAACACGCTGCGGGCGCTCGATGCCGAGAACGCCGAGCTGAAGGCGAAGCTCGAGGCAGCCGAGCGCAGCGCGGGCCAGCCCGCGGCCGCTCCCGTCGCCGACGCGGTCCCGGCCGAGGCCCAGACCCAGCAGATCGACGCCGTCGTCGACGCGCCGGTCGAGCCCACGCCCGAGCCCGCCGCACCGGCACCGACGCCTGTCCCGGCCTTCTCCGCCCCGTCGGCGGCCTCCGCGGGCGAGCCCGAGTCGGCCACCGGCCTGATCGCGCTCGCGCAGCGCGTCCACGACGAGTACGTCAGCAACGGCCGCGCCGAAGCCGACCGCATCCTGGGTGAGGCCCGCGCCGAGGCGGAGCGCGTCGCCCGCGAGGCCGAGGACCAGCGCAGCCGCACGCTCGGCCAGCTCGAGGGCGAGCGTTCGCTGCTCGAGCGCAAGATCGACGAGCTCCGCGTGTTCGAGCGCGACTACCGCACCCGCCTCAAGAGCTACCTCGAGGGTCTGCTCAACGACGTCGAGGGGCGCGGCTCGCTCGCGGGCGCCGGCGCCGGTCCCGAGAGCGAGATGCACCGTCCGTAACGAACGCACCGACGTTCGACGACGCCGGCTGCTCGTGGCCCTCGGGCTGCTGGCGGTCGGCGTCCTCGTCGTGGACCAGGTCACCACGCAGCTGGCGCTCGGCTCGCTCACCGAGGGCGAGTACGTGCCGCTGCTGGGGGAGTTCTTCGGGCTCATGCTCGTCTTCAACCCTGGCGCAGCCTTCTCGCTCGCGACCGGCAGCACGTGGATCTTCACGATCGTCGCTGTGGTCGTCGCGGTTGTCATCGTCCGGATGTCCCGCAAGATCGGCTCCCGCAGCTGGGCGCTCGCCCTCGGGGCCCTGCTCGGCGGCAATCTCGGCAACCTCGGCGACCGGCTGTTCCGGCCGCCCGGGTTCGCCCGCGGGCACGTCGTCGACTTCCTCAACTACAACGGCTGGTTCGTGGGCAACGTCGCCGACATCGCGATCGTGCTGGCCGCCGTCGGGATGGCGCTGCTGGCGTTCCTCGGCATCGGGATCGACGGGACACGGGCCTCGTCCGCGCCCGAGGAGCCCGACGCCGACGCCGCCGTCGAGCCCGACGCCGCCGAGCCCGAGACTGCCGAGAAGGACTGAGGCGTGCCCACCCGTGCGCTCCCGGTGCCCGACGGGTTGACGGGTGAGCGCGTCGACGCCGCCCTCGCACGGCTGCTCGGCCTGAGCCGGACGAAGGCCGCCGAGCTCGCCGACGCGGGCGACGTCGAGGTCGACGGCGTCCCGGTCGGCAAGTCGCACCGGCTCACCCCGGGCGGGTGGCTGGAGGTGCGGCTGCCCGACCCCGAGCAGCCGATCACCGCTGCTCCCGAGCCGATCCCCGGCATGGTGATCCGGTACGACGACGCCGACGTGGTCGTCGTCGACAAGCCGGTCGGTGTCGCCGCTCACCCGAGCCCGGGCTGGACCGGCCCCACGGTGATCGGTGGACTGGCAGCCGCGGGCTACCGGATCGCCACCTCGGGGGCAGCCGAACGGCAGGGCATCGTGCACCGGCTCGACGTCGGGACGTCGGGGCTCATGGTCGTCGCCAAGAGCGAGCACGCCTACTCGGCTCTCAAGCGCGCCTTCAAGGAGCGCACGGTCAGCAAGATCTATCACGCCGTCGTGCAGGGGCACCCGGACCCGAGCGCCGGCACGATCGACGCGCCGATCGGGCGTCACCCGACCCACGACTACAAGTGGGCCGTCGTCAGCGACGGCAAGCGGAGCGTCACGCACTACGAGACGCTGGAGGCGCTCCGGGCGGCCAGTCTGCTGCAGGTCCGCCTCGAGACGGGCCGCACGCACCAGATCCGCGTGCACACGTCCGCGATCGGGCACCCGTGCGTCGGCGACCTGACGTACGGCGCCGACCCGGTCCTCGCCGACGAGGCGGGTCTGCGCCGCCAGTGGTTGCACGCCATGAGGCTGGGGTTCCACCACCCGGCCACGGGCGACTGGCTCGAGATCATGAGCACCTATCCCGACGACCTCCAGCACGCCCTGGACGTGCTGCGCCGATGAGCGTGCACATCCGTCGCATCGTCGACGGCGACCCGTCCCACCCCGACATGGCGGCGGCCTTCGCGATCCGGGAGGAGGTGTTCGTCGGCGAGCAGGGTGTCACCCTCGAGGAGGAGCACGACGAGCTCGACGGCGTGCCGACGACCACCCACGTGCTCGCGCTCACCGACACCGGCGAGCCGGTCGGGACCGCCCGGCTGCTCACCGACCCGGCGCATCCCGGTGTGGTGCATGTCGGTCGGGTCGCGGTGAGGGCGGCGGGCCGCGGACTCGGCGTCGGCCGTGCGCTCATGGACGCGATCGAGCGGATCGCGCTCGCCGAGCACGCGGGCGCCGACGGACGGGTGCGGGTCGAGCTCTCCGCCCAGGAGTCCGCGATCGGCTTCTACACCTCGCTCGGGTACAGGATCGACGGCGAGCGCTACCTGGACGCCCGGATCTGGCACCGCGACGCGCACAAGGTGCTCAGCGCAGGCGCGGCAACCGGCTGAGCGCCTCCCGCAGGGTCGCCTCGGACTTGGTGAACGTGAAGCGCACGTGGTGCCGCAGCGCCGTCGCGGTCGGCGAGCCGGCGCGGGTGAACGCCGAGGTCGGCACGGCCACGACGCCGCACAGCTCGGGCAGGGCGCGGCACAGCGCGGCGGCGTCGGGGAGTCCGTGCCGGGCGATCACCTCGCTCGCGTCGGCGATCACGAAGTAGGTGCCCTCGGGCGGGATCGTCCGCAGCCCGACCGACTCCAGGCCCTCGACCAGCAGGTCGCGGCGGCGGGCGAGCGACGCGGCGAGGTCGGCGACGAAGCCCGCCTCGGGGTCGTCCGTCGTCTCCAGGTCGAGCGCGACGGCGACCGCGGGCTGGAACGGTGCCCCCGAGACGTAGGTGAGGAACTGCTTGACCGCGCGGACGGCGTCGACGAGCACGGCCGGGCCGCTCATCCAGCCGATCTTCCACCCGGTGAACGAGAACGTCTTGCCGACCGACGAGATCGTCAGCGTCCGTTCCGCCATGCCGGGGAGCGTGGTGATCGGGACGTGGCGGGCGCCGTCGAACGTGAGGTGCTCGTAGACCTCGTCGGTCACGACGAGCAGGTCGTGCTCCACGGCGATGCGCGCGATCTCGGCGAGCTCGGAGGGTCTCAGGACCGAGCCGGTCGGGTTGTGCGGGCTGTTGAGCAGCAGCAGCCGGGCGTGCCCCGCGGCGTGCGCGAGCGCGGCGAGGTCCGGCCGGAACCCGTCGCTCGTCGGGACCAGCGGCACCGTGACGTGCTCAGCGCGCGCGAGCGCGATCACGGCGGCGTACGCGTCGTAGAACGGCTCCAGGGTGACGACGCCGTCGCCCGGCTCGACGAACGCGAGCAGGGCCGCCGCGAGCGCCTCGGTCGCCCCGGTCGTGATCAGCACGGCGTCCGGGTCGAGCTCGACCCCGTAGTGACGGCGTTGGTGGCGGGCGACGGCGCCGCGCAGCTCCGGGATGCCCGGTCCCGGCGGGTACTGGTTGAGGCCGTCGAGGATCGCCTGGGCCGCGGCTCGCTTGACGGCGACGGGACCGTCGTCGTCGGGGAACCCCTGACCGAGGTTGACCGACCCGGTGCGCAGGGCGAGCGCCGACATCTCGGCGAAGATCGTCGGTCGCGTGACGCCGTCATCGCCGAGCAGACCGGCCGCCCGGGCGACCGCCGCCCAGGGGGCGCTGGCGCTCACGTCGACCACAGTCGTCACAGTAGTCCCAGCCCGGTCTGTCGGGGCCCCGCTGTCGGTGGTGCCTGCCTAGACTGCACGGATCATGCCCGGTGACTCAGACGACTTCGTCCATCTCCACGTCCACACCGAGTACTCGATGCTCGATGGCGCCGCCCGCGTCAAGGAGCTGTTCGCCGAGGCGCAGCGGCTCGGACAGACCTCGCTGGCGACCACCGACCACGGCTACCTGTTCGGCGCCTACGACTTCTGGCGCACGGCGAAGGACTACGACGTCAAGCCGATCATCGGCGTCGAGGCGTACGTGACCCCCGGGACGAGCCGCTTCGACAAGACCCGCGTCCGCTGGGGCGAGGAGTCGCAGAAGAACGACGACGTCTCCGCGCGCGGCGCCTACACGCACATGACGCTGCTCGCCGAGAGCACCGCGGGCATGCACAACCTGTTCCGGATGAGCTCGCTCGCCTCGCTCGAGGGGCAGCTGGGCAAGTGGCCGCGCATCGACCGCGACCTCATGCAGACCTACGGCCAGGGGCTCATCGCCACGAGCGGCTGCGCCTCCGGCGAGATCCAGACGCGACTGCGTCTCGGCCAGCACGACGAGGCCCGTCGCGCCGCCGGCGAGCTGCAGGACATCTTCGGCAAGGACAGCTTCTTCATCGAGGTGATGGACCACGGGCTGGAGATCGAGCGACGCACGCTCCCGGACCTGATCCGCCTCTCCCAGGAGCTCGGCGCTCCGCTGCTCGCGACGAACGACCTGCACTACACCAAGGCCGAGCACGCCCACGCGCACGAGGCGCTGCTGTGCGTGCAGTCCGGGTCCACGCTGAGCGAGCCCACCTACGAGCAGGGCGGGAGCCGGTTCGCGTTCGGGGGCGAGGGGTACTACCTCAAGAGCGCGCAGGAGATGCGTGCGGTCTGGAAGGACTACCCGGAGGCCTGCGACAACACGCTCCTGGTCGCGGAACGCTGCGAGGTGCAGTTCACCGAGCAGGTCGGCAAGTTCATGCCGCACTTCCCGCTCCCGGACGGCGAGGACGAGATCTCGCACTTCGTCAAGCAGGTCGAGCTCGGTCTGCACCGCCGCTACCCCCACGGCATCCCCGACGACGTCCGCGCCCAGGCGACGTACGAGATCGAGATCATCACGACCAAGGGGTACGCCGGCTACTACCTCGTGGTGGCCGACTTCATCAACTGGGCGAAGGACAACGGCATCCGGGTCGGTCCGGGGCGTGGCTCCGGCGCCGGCTCGCTGGCCGCCTACGCCATGGGCATCACCGATCTCGACCCGCTGCAGCACGGCCTGATCTTCGAGCGGTTCCTCAACCCCGAGCGCATGTCGCTGCCCGACTTCGACATCGACTTCGACGAGCGTCGGCGCTCCGAGGTGATCCGCTACGTCAGCAACAAGTACGGCGAGGACAAGGTCGCCTACATCGTCACCTACGGCACCATCAAGGCCAAGCAGGCGCTCAAGGACTCCGCGCGCGTGCTCGGCCACGACTTCGCGACCGGCGAGCGGCTCACCAAGGCGATGCCGCCGGCCGTGATGGGCAAGGACGTCTCGCTCACCGGCATGTTCGACCCGGAGGACAAGCGCTACGCCGAGTCGGCCGAGTTCCGTCAGGTGGTGCAGGCCGACCCGGTCGCGCAGCAGGTGCTCGAGACCGCGAAGGGGCTCGAGAACCTCAAACGTCAGTGGGGCGTGCACGCCGCCGGCGTCATCATCGCGTCCGAGCCGCTCATCGACGTCATCCCGATCATGCGCCGCGAGCAGGACGGCGCCGTCATCACGCAGATCGACTTCCCGGCCGGCGAGGACCTCGGCCTGGTGAAGATGGACTTCCTCGGTCTGCGCAACCTCACCGTGCTCGACGACGCGGTCACGAACATCGTCGTCAACGGCAAGGACGCGGTCGTCCTCGAGGAGCTGCCGCTCGACGACCCGGCCACCTACGCCCTGCTGTCCCGCGGCGACACCCTGGGTGTGTTCCAGCTCGACGGCGGCGGTATGCGCACGCTGCTGCGTCAGATGCGCCCGGACAACTTCGAGGACATCTCCGCCGTCGGCGCCCTCTACCGTCCCGGCCCGATGGGCGCGAACTCGCACACGAACTACGCGCTCCGCAAGAACGGGCTGCAGCCGATCACGCCGCTGCACCCGGCGCTGGCCGGACCGCTCGACGAGATCCTGTCCACCACCTACGGCCTGATCGTCTACCAGGAGCAGGTGATGGAGATCGCCCGCCAGCTGGGCGGGTACAGCCTCGGTCAGGCCGACCTGCTGCGCCGGGCGATGGGCAAGAAGAAGAAATCCGTCCTCGACGCCGAGTACATCCCCTTCAGCGAGGGGATGCGGTCGAACGGGTACCCGGACGAGGCGATCAAGGCCCTCTGGGACACCCTCGTCCCGTTCTCCGACTACGCCTTCAACAAGGCGCACTCGGCCGCCTACGGCCTGGTCTCGTACTGGACCGCCTACCTGAAGGCGAACTACCCGACCGAGTACATGGCCGCGCTGCTCACCAGCACGCGCGACGACAAGGACAAGAGCGCGCTCTACCTCAACGAGTGCCGCCGGATGCGCATCACGGTGCTGCCGCCGGATGTCAACGCCTCCGACGCGCTGTTCACGCCGGTCGGTGACGACATCAGGTTCGGGCTGACGGCGGTGCGCAACGTCGGCGCCAACGTCGTCGACGCCATCGTGAAGGCGCGCGAGGACAAGGGTGAGTTCACCTCCTTCACCGACTTCCTCGACAAGGTGCCGGCCGTCGTCTGCAACAAGCGCACCATCGAGTCGCTCATCAAGTCCGGTGCCTTCGACTCCCTCGGCCACACACGTCGTTCCCTGATGATGGTGCACGAGCAGGCCGTCGACTCGGTCATCGACGCCAAGCGCAAGGAGGCCGTCGGCCAGTTCGACCTCTTCGCCGATCTCGCCGACGAGACGATGACGTTCTCCGTGACGGTGCCCGAGCTGCCGGAGTGGGACAAGAAGGGCAAGCTCGCCTTCGAGCGTGAGATGCTCGGCCTGTACGTGTCGGACCACCCGCTCGCCGGTATCGAGCACCTGCTCGAGCAGGCGGCCGACGTCGGCATCGCCACCCTCAACGAGGATGCCGACCGGCCCGACGGGTCCACCGTCACGATCGCGGGGCTCATCACGGGGCTGCAGCGCAAGGTGTCGAAGCAGGGCAACGCGTGGGCCGCCGTCACGATCGAGGACATGTCCGGCAGCGTCGAGGTGATGTTCTTCGGCGAGACCTATCTCGGCTACTCCACGCAGCTCGCGGAGGACGCGGTCGTCGTCGTGAAGGGTCGTGTCCGCCGCCGTGAGGACCAGATGGCGTTGCTCGCGATGGAGATGACGGTGCCCGACACCTCGATCACCGACGACGCGCCCGTCACGCTGCGGATCGAGCGCACGCGGTGCACGCCGCCGGTGCTCACCGAGCTGCGCAACATCCTCACCACCCACGCCGGCGGGACCGAGGTGAGGCTGCGCATCACCTCGCCCGGGCTGGCGCAGGTGATGAGCCTGGACCGGCTGCGCGTGCAGCGCACACCGGCCCTGTACGGCGACCTCAAGGCGTTGCTGGGCCCGCACTGCCTCGTCTGAGCGCGTCGTGCGCGAGCACGGCGAGCTGGATCCGGTTCGTCAGCCCGAGCCGCGTGAGGATCGCCGAGATCTCCGCTTTCACGGTTCCCGGCGACAGGTACAGCTCTGCGGCGATCTCGGCGTTCGAGAGCCCGCGAGCGACGGCGTCGGCCACCTGACGCTCCCGGTCGGACAGGTCCGCGAGCGGGTCGGGCGACGGTGGGCGCTCGGTGTCGCGGGCATGCCGCAGCAGCACCTCGAGCGCCGAGGACGTGAACACCGCCTCACCCGCCGCGGCACGGACGACGGCGTCGACCAGAGCCTGCGGCTCGGCGTGCTTGAGCAGGTAGCCCGCGGCGCCGGCGCGGATCGCGTCGAGGACGGTCGCGTCGGCGTC
>JBMDXU010000107.1:0-2591 GCA_048594485.1 Pseudactinotalea sp.
CGGGTCCGGGTCGCTGCAGGCCGCGAGGCCGAACCCGGCGGCGATCACCACGGATGCAGCCGCGGCGAGATGCCCGCGCCGGCGTGTCGTCTGAGGCATGCCCGCCACCCTACGGACGGGGTCGGACGCCCGCGCCCTCCGACGCACGTCCTCCACAGGACCGTGACATCGGCACCGCCAGGCTGCGGTCGTTGGATCGATCTCAACCTTTCGGCCCGCGGCTCCGTACATGCTGTGAGGCGAGGAGGTGGCGGTGGGCAGTCGGGACGAGGCCTTCGAGGACTTCGTGCACACGAACCTCGACGCGCTCTACGGGCACGCCCGCTTCCTCACCAACAGCGACCACGACGCGTGGGACCTCGTGCAGGAAGCGCTGGCACGCATGGGCACACGCTGGCGCAGGATCGACCAGCGCGACAACCCGCTCGGGTACGCCCGTCAGGTCATCGCACGTCTCGCCGTCGACCGGCTCCGGCTTCGCGCACGTGAACGTGCGACCGACATCGTCCCGGACCGACCCACGACCCCACCTGCGCCCGCGGGCGTGGACCCCTGGCTGGCGGACGCGCTGCGCACGCTCCCTCCGCGGCAGCGCACGGCCCTCGTGCTGCGGTTCGTCGACGACCTCGACTTCGCGGGTATCGCCGCGACCATGGGCGGCTCGGTGAGCACGGCCAAGAGCCAGGTCTCGCGAGGGCTCGCGCGCTTGCGTGAGGCAGCGCCGCGCGCGTCCGAGCGCTCGTCGATCCCGGAGGACGACCATGTCTGAGGACCAGCTGCGATCGGCGCTCGCCGCCCTCGACGCCCCGGCGGCCGCGCCTCGTTCCGGCTACGACGCCCTCTCGGCGTTCCGACGGCGGCGAGCGCGCCGACGCTGGACGGCGCTTGTGGGGGCCGCGACGACGGCCGTGCTTGTCGTCGCCGTCATCGTCTGGAGCCCCTGGATCCAAGACGTCGCCGTTCCGGGCGATCCCGACCCGACCACTGGCACGTCAGGTGCCTGGACACCGATCGCACCGGCTCCGATCTCCGGCCGGACCGGAGCCGCGTCGGTCTGGACGGGGAGCGAGATGCTCGTCGTGGGTGGCACCTCGGCCACCTGCCCGGCCGGCGCCAGCTGTGTGGGTCCCGACGCCGACGACCTCGTGCTCGACGGAGCCGCCTACGATCCGGCGACCGACGCCTGGCGTCCGATCGCCGCGCCCCCGGTGCCGATCCTGTCGTTCCAGCGACCGGTGTGGACCGGCCGGGAGATGGTGCTCCTCACGCCCGTGATCGACCTGACCCCCGATGGCGGCGCAGAGTTCCGCGGCGCGCAGGTCGTCCTTGCCTTCGACCCGGCTGCCGACCGCTGGCGCGAGCTGGCCACGCCACCGTCCGCGACCCTCGCGGGTGGGATCGTCGTCGGCGAAAAGGTGTTGTTCTGGCAGGACGACGACTCCCGTGGCGGCGGCGACTGGCTGCTCGACCCGACGACCGACTCCTGGACCGAGCTCGCCGAACCACCGCTCCCGCCGTCGTTCGCCCGCTCGTACGCCTGGACCGGTGAGCGGCTCGTGCTCGCCGGCCTCCCCATCGACGGCGGCCCCACGTTCCGCCTCGCCTCGTTCGATCTCGCAACGCAGGAGTGGACCGAGCTGCCCGAGTCGCCGGTGACGTCGTGGGGAGTGACGTGGTTCGCCGTCGGTAGCGTCGTCGTCAACCCGTCGCAGCAGGCCGCCGCGGCCGGCCAGACCACCGACGTCAGTGGCGCTCTCGACCTCCGGACCGGGTCGTGGTCGGCCGTGCCGCAGGTGTCGGCCGACGACCTCGGCCGCGCCTGCGCGCTGCCGTCCGTCGGTCTCGCCGGCGCGTGGCTCGTCACCGAGCCAGGCGCTCTCGTCTCGCTCGACCCGGCGGTGGCGATCGCCGCCCCGCCATGCGACGGCCAGGAGCCGACCGCCGCCGTCTGGACGGGCGAGGCGCTGATCGCCTGGGGCGGGGTCGACGCGCTCACGCAGACCGCGCTCAACCTCGACGGCTGGACCTGGACGCCGCCCGAACCCTGACCGACTCACACCGACTCGAGCGCGTCCTCCACCTGCTCGGTGAGCGTCTCGTCGTCGGCCTTGGCGTGCAGGGTCTCGCGCAGCGGCACCGACTTGATGAACAGCGTCGCCACGAAAGCCACGAGCACGAGCGGGATCGCGACGAGGAAGACCTCGTGCAGGGCGTCGGCCAGACCCTGGCGGATCGCGAGCTCGAGCGGGTCGGGCAGGCCTGCGAGCGCGTCCGGGTCGAGCACCGAGTCCACCCCGACCTCCTGACCCTCCGGGAGCTGGGAGGCGACGACCGGGTCGAGATGGTCACCGATCGCCGTCGTCAACCTGCCTGCCATCACGGTGCCCAGCACCGCGATCCCGACCGTGCCGCCCGCCGACCGGAAGAACTGGGTGGCCGAGGTCGCGACACCGAGGTCGCGCTGCTCGGAGGTGTTCTGCACGACCAGCGTGTACGTCTGCATCGTCGCGCCGAGACCCAGGCCCAGCACGACCATCGCGACCACGAGCTGCAGGTAGGAGGACCCGTGGTGCAGCTGGGTGAGCAGCACG
>JBMDXU010000108.1:0-21525 GCA_048594485.1 Pseudactinotalea sp.
GGCCCCCGGGGCCGGGCCCGGGTCACCCGGGGGGGGCCGGGGGGGGCGGCCGGGCCCCCGCGCCCGCCCCCCCCCGACCCCCACCGTTCCTGAGGCGGACCTGCCGCCCAGCCCCGAGAGGATTCTCATGTCCCGTGTCACCGTCGGCCTGTTCGTCGGCCTGATCCTCGGCCTCACCGCCGCGTTCGGGTCCTTCGGGGCCTTCATGATCGTCGTCGTCTTCGGCGCCGTCGGCCTTCTGGTCGGCCTGGTCCTCGAGGGCCGGATCGACCTGCAGGCCCTGATCGGTCGCGCCTCTGCGAAGCGATGAGCGCGCCGGCTGACCGAGGCGGTCTGACCGTCTCCGAGCGGGCCGTGCGCCGGATCGCCGCGCAGGTGGTCTCGGAGGTCGGTGGCGTCTACGGCGTCGCGGGCGGCTTCCTCGGCCTCGGCGGCCACGCCGACGCGCGCGAGCGGCCCCAGGTGGACGTGGATCTGTCCGGCTCCTGGGTCGACGTGCGCATCGCGGTCGGCCTGGCCTACCCGACCTCCATCCGCGCCGCCACCTCACGCATCCGTGAGGACGTGAAGCGGCGTGTCGCCCAGATGACGGGCATCGAGGTCCACCGCGTCGAGATCGACGTGGTGCTCCTGCACCCCACGACCGGACCCGCGGTCCGAGACAAGGAGACGTTGCGATGACCGCGCACACCGCTCTGCGGCGTCGCCCGAGCCGCACCGTGCCGGCGACCGTCGTCGCCGTCGTGCTGCTCGCTGCCGGGGCCCTGTCCGCCGTCGTCGGGATCGCCCGACTGGTCGAGGGACGCTGGCCGACCGCCTTCACGACGGTGCAGGAGTCCGCGACCGGTGCCTCCTGGGGGTCGACGGCGGTGTGGGCGGCGACCGTCGCGCTGGCGGTGGTCGGGCTCGTCCTGCTCGTCGCAGCTCTCGTACCGGGCTCGCGCCGCGCCGTCGGGATCGCCCGGCAGACGCCGGCCGCCACCGGGCATCGCGAGGTCGCCATGACCACGCGCGGCCTCGCCCGCATCGCCGCCGCGGCGGCCGACACGGTCGACGGCGTCGACCGGGTGTCGGTGTCCGCCGGCCCCGGCCTGGTCCGGCTGCGCGTCTGGAGCGGCTCCCGCGACGACGCCGCCCTCGTCCGCGACCGCGTGCAGCACGTCGTGACCGAGCGGCTCCAGCAGCTCGGCCTGCAGCCCTCCCCGCGTGTGCGGGTCGCTCTCACCGTGAAGGAGTCCTGATGCGTCGCACCGCAGCTCGTCTCAACCGTTCGTGGCTCGCCGTGATCGGCCTGCTGCTCCTGGTCACCGGCGCCGTCAGTCTCGGCGTGCAGTCCGAGCTGGCGTCGCGTCTGGTGCCGGCTGTGGCCTGGCCCTCGACGGGCCAGCCGCTGCTGGGCGAGGCCGGGTGGTTCGACGCCGCCTGGTTCCCCGCCGTGCTCGCCGCGGCCGGGCTCGTGGTCGCGCTGCTCGCCGTGCTGTGGCTGCTGGCCCAGGTTCCGCGACGTGACGCCGCCAAGCCGTTCCGTCTGCACGACTCCGCCGCGGACGGCCTGACCCGGTGCGACCCCGACGTGCTCACGGACGTCGTCCGGACGCAGGTCGAAGCCATGCCCGGAGTGCGGTCGGCCGCGGCCGTGCTGCGCGGCTCGGCCGGCAGCCCGGACCTCACCGTCCGGGTGAGCGTCGGCGACGACACCGACCTGCCGCGGCTGCTCGCCGCGCTCGAGGACCAGGTGGCGTCGGACGTCGCGACGGCGCTCGACACCCCGCTGGCCCGTCTCGGCGTCCTCGTCGACGTCGACCGGTCGCCGCGCCGCAGCCCCCGGACGGCCGTGCTCGCGTGAGCACGCGCGCCGTCCCCCTTCCCCTCTGACCCTGACCCACCCGACGTACCGAAGGAGAGAGCACCATGCCTCGACGACTGATCGCCCGCCTCGTCGGCACCGGCCTGCGCGCCGTGGGCGGCACCCTGAGCGGCGCCGGCACGATCGTGCTGCGGTTCGCCGACGCGGACCGCAAGCCGTCCGGCCGAGCGCCGCAGACGCCGTCGCACTGATCCACCGACCGCCGCCGCCCCGTCGAGGGCGACGACCCGTGAGGAAGGACGCATGACCAGCAGCGCTGAAGGAGTGCGCGAGGAGTTCGGCGGCGTGGCCGAGGCCACGGCCGTGGGCCGCGCGCAGGACGGCGACCTCGCCGCGTTCGAGACGCTGGTGCGCCACTACCAGGGGCCGCTGTTCCGGCTCGCGCTGCGGTTGCTGTCCGACCGAGGCGAGGCCGAGGACGCGCTCCAGGACGCCCTGGTGCAGATCTGGCGCCGGCTGCCGAGCCTGAGCGACCCGCAGGCGTTCCGCCGGTGGGCCTACCAGGTGATGACGCGGCGATGCGTGAGCCTGCTGCGGGCGCGGGCACGCCGGGCAGTCGCGCCGGTGCCGCAGGAGGACCTGGTCGAGGTGACACCGGACCAGGTCGCGAGCGGTGCGGGCCGGACCGAGGACCCCGCCGCCGCCGCGCAGTACCAGGCGCAGCTGCGCGGGCTCGACATGGCGCTGCGTGCGCTGCCCGACGAGCAACGGGCATGCTGGGTGCTGCGCGAGCTGCACGAGCTGTCCTACCCCGAGATCGCCTACGCCATGAACCTGCCGGTGAGCACGGTGCGTGGACGACTGAGCCGGGCCAGGCAGAACCTCGTCAAGGAGATGGAGGCATGGCGATGAACGCGCGACCCGACGACCGCCGTCTGGGCTGCGGTCGGGACATCGACGACCTCTGGTCGCAGATCTCACGTCCGCCCGACGAGCACGAGAGCACCTGCGCCTTCTGCCAGGAGGCGCGTGCCAGCATGGAGCCTCTCGCCCGGGCGACGTCGCAGATGCGGACCGAGGAGGTCGAGGACCCCGACCGTGTGCCGGACCCGGGTGTGCTGCTGCGCGTCATGGAGATCGCGCGCGCCGAGGTGCGGCGCGCACGGCTGCTCCCGCTCGACGAGCCGGAGCCGGACGACCTGAGCCCCGAGCTCACGATCAGCGAGCAGACCGTGGCCGCCGTCGCCCGCCGGGCCGGCGATCGGGTCCCGGGTGTCGAGGTCAGGCGCAGCCGCGTCGCGCTCGCGCGTCGCGGTCCCGACGGGACGCCGTCGGCGAGTGCCGGTGCCGGCCGTGGGGCGCGTCGTCCCGCCGAGATCCGCGTCGCGCTCCACATCAGCGTGTCCTCGGCGGTCGCGATCCCGCAGACCGCCCAGCAGGTGCGTGACGCCGTCATGGCGGCGATCAAGGAAGAGGTGGGCGTGAACGTTGTCGTCGTCGACATCGCCGTGCAGGACGTGCACGATGTCTGAGCGCACCGCGGCTGAGCGCACCGAGGCTGAGCGCACCGATGTCGAGCGCACCGCGGCGACGGACGCCACCGGGCCCATCGACACCGAGCTGCTCGGGCGACTGCTCACCGAGACCGTCACCGCGGTCCCGGGGGTGCTGCGGATCGAGCCCTCGCTCACGGGGGCGATGCGCGCGCTCGTCCGCGCCCAGGAGGCTCCGCGGTCGCAGGTGGAGCTGACCGTCCGCGACCGTGAGGTGGACGTGTCGGTCAGCATCGCGACCTCCGCCGACCACGAGGCCCGCGACGTCGCGCACCAGGTCCGCGACGCCGTCGCCGGTGTCGTGAGGGCGCACGACGGCGAGATCGGCGAGCTCGCGGTCTGCGTGCTGTCGGTGGACGCCGTAGCGGCCGGGTGAGGGCGGGTGTCGGGACCCGCCGATAGCGTCAAGCCGTGACGTCCGGGTCCGGTCCAGCGGTGCGGCTGGTGATGCCGCACCAGCTCTTCGAGCAGCACCTGCGGGTGGAGAAGGGCACGGTGCTCGTGCTCGTCGAGCACGACCTGCTGTTCCGGCAGTACCGGTTCCACCAGCAGAAGCTCGTGCTGCATCGCGCGTCGATGCGCAGGTTCGCGCAGCGCCTGCGGGACGCGGGGCACGACGTCGAGGTGATCGAGACCGACGGTCGCACGACGAGCAGGGCTGCGCTCGCGCGGCTGCTGCGCCGGGTCGCGCCGTCGCGGGTGCGCTGGTACGACGTTGTCGACGACTGGCTCGACCAGGACCTGCGCGCAGCGATGGCCGACGCGGGGTACGAGCCCGGTGACGACGATGAGCTGGAGTCGCCGAACTTCCTCACCACGCGCGCGCAGCTGGCCGAGGCGCTGACGGGCGCCGGCGGCCGGGTGGGCACGGCGCGGATGCAGCACTTCTACACGTGGCAGAGGCGCCGGCTCGACGTGCTCGTCGACGACGGCGAACCGGTCGGCGGCCGGTGGTCCTTCGACGAGGACAACCGGCAGCCGCTGCCGAAGGGCTACGCGGTGCCGAGCGTGCCGACGCCGGACCGCCACCCCGAGGTCGACGACGCGATCGCCTGGGTGCAGCGCGCCTTCGGCGACAACCCCGGCGATGCCACTCGGTTCGCGTGGCCGACCTCGCACGCCGAGGCGCGCACCGGGCTGGAGGCGTTCCTGGCGGAACGGTTCGCCGACTTCGGGCCGTACGAGGACGCCATCAGCGCGATGCACCCGCACCTGTTCCACTCGCTGCTGACGCCCGGGCTGAACATCGGGCTGCTGTCTCCGAAGCACGTGCTGGACCGGGCGCTCGAGGTAGGTGCGAGCGGCGAGATCCCGCTGCCCTCGCTGGAGGGTTTCGTCCGGCAGGTGATCGGCTGGCGTGAGTACATGCGTGCCGTGTACGTGCTGCAGGGGCGGCGGCTCCGCAGCGGCAACCACCTGCGGCACGCCCGACCGCTGGAGGACGGCTGGTGGGAGGCGAGCACCGGGTTGCCGCCGGTGGACCACGTGCTGGAGAACGTGCTGCGCACGGGGTACGCGCACCACATCGAGCGGTTGATGGTCTTCGGCAACGCGATGTGCCTGCTGCGGACCGACCCCGACGCGGCGTACGAGTGGTTCATGGAGATGTTCGTCGACGCCTACGACTGGGTGATGGTGCCCAACGTCTACGCGATGAGCCAGTTCGCCGCCGGGCCGGCGATCACGACGAAGCCGTACGTCTCCGGCTCGGCGTACCTGCGGCGCATGTCCGACCTGCCCAAGGGCGACTGGCACGAGGACTGGGACGCGCTGTACTGGACGTTCGTGCGCGACCACCTGGAGGAGCTGGCGAGCAACAACCGGACGCAGATGATGGCGCGCGGGTACGGCCGGCTGGCGCCGGGCCGCAAAGCGGCGCTCGCCCGTCGTGCGGCGGGGTGGTTGACCTAACGGTCGAGACCGAGAGTGCGGACGGCGGTGCGGACGCCGTCCTCGGCTCTCGCCCGCAGCCCGGCCGTGCGGGCGCGGGTGGTGAAGGACTCCACCCGCAGGAGCGTCTGGAGGCGCTCGGTGAGCCGGTCGGCGGTGAGCTTGTGCAGGGAGAGCGGTTTGGGGCCCAGCCCGGTCTCCTGGATCCGGCGGCCCCAGTAGGGCTGGTCGGCGATGTGAGGCACCGCGAGCTGCGGGACGCCGGCGAGGAGCGCGGCGTGCGTGGTACCGGCGCCGCCGTGGTGGACGGCGGCCCGCACGCGGGGGAACAGCCAAGCGTGGGGGACGTCGGAGATGCCCATCACGTCGTGGCTCTCGCGGCCCTGCAGGTCGGTGCCGGACAGCAGCAGCCGGACGCCTGCGGCGCGGGCCGCACGGACGACGAGGTCGCGGATGTGGCCCGGCTGGACCACCGACATGCTGCCGAACCCCACGTAGACGGGCGGGACGCCGTCGGCGAGGAAGGCGGTGAGATCGGCCGGCGGCTGCCAGCCCGACGGCGCGGGGAGCGACCAGGGGCCCGTGACGGTGACGCTCGGGGGCCACTCGTCGGGGGTCGGGACGAGCTGCGGGCTGACGCCGAGGGCGGCGGTGACGGTGTCGAGGGCGCGGATGAACCCCTGGGGGCCGGTCTCGGGGAGGCCGAGGCGCTCGCGGACGATGCGGCCGGTGAGGGTGACGTTGCGGGCGAGGACCCAGCGGGCCGTGCGGCTGCGCACGGTGTTGGCCGGATGGGTGCGGGGGACGGTGGCGACGAGGCCGGCTCGGCCGTCGGCGGTGGGGTGGAAGGGGGACAGCAGCGCAGTGACGTGGCGGGCCCCGTCGTGCTCGGCGATCGCGGCGACGGAGTCGAGGCTGAGGATGCTGCTGACGAAGACGTCGGCGGTCCCGGTGAGGGTAAGAAGGGCCTCGGCGAGCGGGGCCGCGGTCTCGGCCCAGGCGCGGCGCATGTGGCGGAGCTCGCGGAAGGGCCGCCCGGCCGAGTCGGTGACCCACGCACGCCCGGCGTCGGTGCGCATCTGTGCGGCGATGGAGACGTCGAACGGGTGGAACGCGAGCCCGTGGCTCGTGACCAGGTGCTCGGAGTCGACGGACGCGGCGACGGTGACGTCGTGCCCGACCGCCGCGATCCCCCGCGCGAGCGCGACGACCGGCTGGACGTCCCCCCGCGACCCGCCACCCACCAACGTCACGCGCACGGCTCACGGTAACTCGGGTGAGGTGGATGCCGTCGGCGGCCGGGAGGGGCGGTGGGGCGGGCCGGGTGGGTGGCGCCGAGATCGGTGATCGACGGCGACCGCGGTGATCGCACGCACCGATCTCGCCGCGGATCACTGATCTCGACGTCGCCACGGCGGCTGAGGGAGCCGCTTTGGTCGTGCCGCTGGCGTTCGGTACTCTGGACGACGGTCGAGGAGACGTCGCATAGTCAGGTCTAGTGCGCATCCCTGCTAAGGATGTGAGGGCGAAAGCCCTCCGTGGGTTCAAATCCCACCGTCTCCGCCGTGTGATGTCTCAGGACATCTGCAAGGCCCGAACTCACGGGAGTGGGTTCGTGTCTTGTCAATTTCGAGGTTGGGGTCCTGGTGCTGTCGTGGTGGGTGCGCGGCGCAGTTCGCCGGCGATGGCGTGTCACTGACGCCCCGGCTGTTCCGCTGTCGTCGCACTGAGCGTGCGCGAGTGCCCGGAGTCCAACGTCGGGCAGCTCAGCGAGTGCTCCGACGGGCGGCGCCCGTCATCGTTAGTCTCGACGACGTGCCCAACGAGGTCTTCTTCCTAAGCACGTGCGGCCCGTGATGACGGATGCCCACAGTTCGGCTCCCCTGACGATCCCGACTGTCCGGCTGATGGTGGACTACGCGGCCGCCATGCCACTGTGGACCGCTGACGAGGGGGCGGCCGCAGCTATCGAGCAGCTGCCCGAGCGGATCCGCCTCGAGCTACGACAGTGGTCCGAGGGGTTCCAGCGCTCCTACGACCATGTGCTCGGGTGGCCGTCTCGGAAGGTTCTGCGCGACCACCTGGCGAAGGGTTGGTCGCTGCGCGAGGACGTTCAAGCAGTGCTGGAGGACTACATCGTCTACTACGACGTGTGGGAGACGACCGTCCGGACTTCGACGGCTCGCTGACGACGGCCCCGGCCCCGAGGCAGGAGTGGAGGCCTCCGCTCCCCGATGTGCGCCCGCTTGACCCGGAGCGCGCTCCGGGTGTGACGATGTCACTCGTGCGCTCGATCCCCCTCCCTGCGATCCCGGCCGACGTCCCTCCCGAGGGCATGACCATCGGGCAAGCCGCGGAGGCCCTCGGGCTGCCGACGGAGACCCTGCGGTACTACGACCGCGCGGGTCTGATGCTGGATCCCACCCCGCGCGACGCGGCGGGCCAGCGCCGATACCACCAGGCCGACCTCGACTGGCTCGGCGGTCTCGTCATGCTCCGCGAGACGGGCATGTCGATCGCCGACATCCGCCAGGTCGCCGAGATCAGCCGCGCGCCGGGGACCGAGGCGGAACGCCTCGCCGTGTTCGAGCGCCACAGGGCCCGGGTCCTCGACGACCTGGACCGGATGCAGCGACACCTCGCTGCCATCGACCGGAAGATCGCCACCTACCGGACGATCGTAAACGAAGGATCTGACCACGAATGAAGCAGCGCCTGCTCGGTGACGGGCTGACCGTCTCGGCCATCGGCCTCGGAGCCATGGGAATGAACGCCTTCTACGGACCCAGCGACGAGAAGGAGTCGATCGCCACCCTGCGGCACGCGATCGACATCGGCGTGACCTTCATCGACACCGCCGAGGCGTACGGGCCCTTCACGAACGAGCAGCTCATCGGCCGCGCGGTGCGCGGGCGCCGGGACGACGTCACGATCGCCACGAAGGCTTCCGCCGAGACCGACGACGACGGCACCGTGCACGGCCGCAACGGCTCGCCCGCCTACATCCGACGCGCGTGCGAGCGCTCCCTGCGCCACCTGGACGTCGACGTCATCGACCTCTACTACCTGCACCGCGCCGACCCGGCGGTCCCGATCGAGGACAGCGTCGGGGCGATGGCCGAGCTCGTCGCGGAAGGCAAGGTGCGTCACATCGGGCTGTCGGAGGTCGCGGCGCCGACCATGCGGCGCGCGCACGCCGTGCATCCGATCGCCGCCGTGCAGTCGGAGTTCTCGCTGTTCTCCCGGGACATCCTCGACAACGGCGAGAAGGCGACGGCGGACGAGCTCGGCATCGGGTTCGTGGCGTTCTCCCCGCTCGGACGCGGCGTGCTCAGCGACGGCGTCACGAGCCTCGACGACCTGGCCCCGGACGACGCCCGCCGCGGGCTTCCCCGGTTCCAGCCGGAGGCGTTCGCGGCGAACCGCGCGCTGGTGGCGCGCGTCGAACGGATCGCCGCGGACATCGGCGCGAGCACGGCACAGGTGGCGCTCGCCTGGGTGCTCGCCGAGGGGGTCGTCCCCATTCCCGGCACCCGCCGGCGCACCCGGCTGGAGGCAAACGCCGCGGCTGCGGAGCTCGTGCTCTCCCCGGACCAGCGGCAGGCGCTGCTCGACGCCGTACCCGCCCGCGATGTCGTCGGCTCGCGAGACGGCATCGACGCGCCCGTCGGCACCGACCGGTAGTCGACCACGACGCGCCTCACAACTCGGGCGCCTCCGTCGTCATCTCTGTGACGGCAGAGGAAGCGACGCGAAGGGCACATCGTGAAGGACATCGTGATCGTGGGCGGCGGGTACGCCGGGTTCTACACCGCGTGGCGGCTGGAGAAGCTGCTCCGCCGCGGTGAGGCCCGGGTCACGGTCATCGATCCACGCCCGTCGATGACGTACCAGCCGTTCCTTCCCGAGGTGGCCGCCGGCTCGGTGGAGGCGCGGCACGTGGTGATCTCCTTCCGCCGGCACCTGCACCGCACCCGGCTGATCGCGGGCGCCGTCACGCAGATCGACCACGCGGCCCGGCGCGTCACCGTCACCGCCGAGGACCGCGAGCCCTTCGAGGTGGCGTACGACATCATCGTGGTCACCGCCGGGGCCGTAACGAGGACGTTCCCCATCCCCGGCCTGCTCGAGGAGGCGATCGGGATGAAGCATGTCGAGGAAGCCGTCGCGATCCGCGACCACATCCTCACCGCCTTCGACCGCGCCGCCGTCCTCCCGCCCGGACCCGAGCGGCGCAAGTTGCTCACCGTGACGTACGTCGGAGGCGGCTTCTCGGGGGTCGAAGGCTTCGGCGAGACCATGTCCCTGGCCCACGACCTGCTGCGGGTCTACCCGGAGATCGACCCCGAGGAGGTGTCGTTCCACCTCGTCGAGGCGACGGACCGCATCCTGCCCGAGGTGAGCGCAGGTCCGGCACGCTGGGCCGTCGACCACCTTCGGCGCCGGGGCGGTCACCTGCACCTCGGCGCGCAGATGCTCTCGACGGTGGACGGGCACGTCGTCCTCTCCACCGGCGAGGAGTACGACTCGGGGCTCGTCGTCTGGGTGGCCGGCAACGCCGCCAACCCGGTCGTCACGAGCCACACGGACCTGCCGCTCACCGCCCGCGGCTACGTGCGGGTGCGCGCCGATCTGCGTGTGGAGGGTGACGACGGGATCGTGCCCGACGCGTGGGCCGCGGGCGACGACGCCGCGGTCCCCGACCTCGCGTCGTCGACGCCGGGTGCGCTCACCGTGCCCAACGCGCAGCACGCCGTGCGGCAGGGCAAGCGGCTGGCCAAGAACCTCGTCGCCGTCCTCCGCGGTCGCGAACCCCAGGCGTACGTCCACCACAACCTCGGTGTGGTCGCCACGCTGGGCCTGGGCCACGGGGTCTTCCAGTACAAGAGGATCGTGGTCACCGGGCTCCTCGGCTGGATGTTCCACCGGGGCTACCACGTGCTCGCCGTCCCCACCTGGGAGCGCAAGATCCGGGTGCTGCTCGTCTGGCTCGGTGCCCTGCTCGGTGGCCGCGACATCACCTCACTCGGCTCGATCACCGAACCGCGGCGAGCCTTTGTCACAGGTGGCCTGCCGGAGCTCCCGAACAGGGCTGCGGCGCATGCCGGCGAGCGCCGGGTCCAGCGCGCCGGCGCCGCCGACGGCGGTGCCCGGTGAGCGGTCACGACGAGGGCGTCCAGGTCCGCGAGGCTGACGCGGTGCCGCCCCAGGTGCGCGACGAACGGCGTCGACTGCTCGCCCTCGGGTACCGGATGCTCGGCACGCTCGCCGACGCCGAGGACGCGGTCCAGGAGACCTACGTGCGCTGGTACCGCATGACCGACGCCGAGCGCGCCGCGATCGCGAACCCGCAGGGCTGGCTGACGCGCGTGATGAGCCGGGTGTGCCTGGACGTGCTCGGCTCGGCACGGGTCCGCCGCGAACGGTACGTCGGGGAGTGGCTGCCCGAACCGGTCCCCGCCGATCTCTTCGCGGGCACGGTGGAGTCGTCGTCACGAGCGCTGGCGACCGATCCGCTCGAGCGGGTCACGCTGGACGACGAGGTCAGCACCGCGCTGCTCATCGTCATGGAGAGCATGACGCCGGCCGAGCGGGTCGCCTTCGTCCTCCACGACGTGTTCGCGGTCCCGTTCGACGAGATCGCCACCATCGTGGGACGCAGTGCCCCGGCCGTGCGGCAGCTCGCCACCTCCGCGCGTCGCCGGGTACGTCAGCACGACTCCCGCCCGGCGAGCCGGCGCGACCACGACGACGTCGCGCTCGCCTTCGCCGCCGCCTGCGGCCGTGGTGATCTGGACGCACTCATGGCGCTCCTCGACCCGTCGGTGATCCTCCGCTCGGACGGCGGAGGCGTGGTCAGCGCTGCCCGCCGGCCCGTGCTGGGCGTCTCGAACGTCGCGAGGTTCGTGCTGGGCCTGTTCCGCAAGCACCCGACCCTCACCCTGGACGAGCACCGCACGGGCGACGGTGTCGCCTTCACCGTCGTCGACGGCGACCGGTTGCTCGGGGTGCTCAACCTCGACGTGCGTGGCGGGCGGGTCAGCGACGTCTGGCTCCAGGTCAACCCCCACAAGCTGACGGCCTGGCGCGGTCCCGTCGACCTCACACCCGGCGGCGCTACGTCGTCATCCCTGTGACCGGCACCAGCCGGAGACGAAGGGAGCAGTCATGAAGGTCCTCATCATCGGCGGCAACGGCTACGTCGGGAGCCGGCTCACCAGCCGCCTGCAGGAGCTCGGGCACCAGGTGGTCGTCGGAGCACGCGAGAACGGCGTCGACGCGGAGACCGGCGCCGGGCTCGGCGAGGCGATGGCCGGCGTCGACGTCGTCGTCGACGTGCTCAACACCGCCGAGATGGACGCCGCGGCGGCGACGGCGTTCTTCAAGGGCACCACGGAGCGGATCCTCGCCGCCGAGCAGACCACGGGGGTGCGCCACCACGTCTTGCTCTCGATCGTCGGGGCCGATCGGGCGCTCGCGAACGGCTACTACGTGGGCAAGGTCGCGCAGGAGGACACCGTGCGCGACGCCGACGTGCCGTACTCCATCGTCCGGGCCACCCAGTTCCACCACTTCGTGCCCACGATCGCGGACTGGCTCACCGTCGACGGCTCGGTCCGGGCTCCGGGCATGCTGCTGCAGCCCGTCGACGTCGACGACGTCGTCGACCTGCTCGCGGAGGTCACGACCGGTGCCCCGCTCGACGACGCCGTCGCCATCGCCGGTCCGACGCGCTACCGCCTCGACGACCTTATCCGCGCCACCCTGGCCGCCCGCTCCGACCCACGCGAGGTCGTCACGGTCGAGGGCACGGCCCTCGGGGCGGACGCTCCGGACTCGCTCGTCCCGCTCGGCGCTCACCGCACCGGGTCGCGCCCCTACCCGATCGCCGTCCCCTCGACGACTCCGTGAGTGCGCGGTGGTCGACCCGATGGCCCGTGGGTAATCGGGCCGACCGCGTAAGGCTGGCGGCGCTGATCGGCACCCTCGTCGTCGCCGCGGTCGTCGGGGTCTGGGCGTACGTCTTCCCGCGCGCGTTCTACGACCACTTCCCGTGGTTCCTCGGCGAGTGGATCTCGCAGGACGGGCCGTTCAACGAGCACCTGATCCGCGACCACGGCGCGCAGTACCTCGCGCTCGGAGCGGGCAGCGTCGTCGCGCTCGTCCATCGGTCCCGGGTGCTCGACCGTGTGCTCGGCCTCGTATGGGGGCTCTTCGGTGTCCTGCACCTGGCGTACCACGTGACCCACCTCGGCCACATGACCCCGGCGGACGCCACCGCGCAGGTCATCGTCCTCGCCGTGGCCGCACTGCTCGGGGCGGGGATCGCGCTGCCACGCCGTCGGCTCGATGAGGCAGACGCGGACGCCGTCCGGACGGTGGGGGAGTCCGCCTGAGGTCACTCGTGGCGGGAAGCACCGCTGCGACGCACCGTCGTCCCGTAGCGCTGACGCTGTCCGTGGTCTCGCCAGTTCGACGCCGCGGCGCGGGTTAAGGTGATCGAGCCGGCACGCTCGAGCGGCCGGCCCTTCATCGCCGCGACGGACGCGGCCGGGACACGGCCGCCCGTGACGTCGGGCGAGGACTCGGAGACTTGGGATGACGACGGTGGCGATCGTCGGTGCGGGGGTCGGGGGGCTCACGCTCGCGCATGGGCTGCGGTCGCACGGCTTCGACGTGCACGTGCTGGAGCGGCAGACGGACCTGCGGGACACCGTCGGCCACGAGATCCAGCTGGACGCCCATGCGATGCGTGCGCTGAGCGAGCTGATGCCCGCGACGTGGATGCGGCGTCTCTACTCCCTCGCGCAGAGCGTCTGGGTCGAGACCGGCTACTCGGTGCGGGACGAAGCCGGCCGGCTGCTCGCCGCGAACCGCGACGTCGCCACACCCGAGGGCGTCATGACAGACCGGCTCACGCTCAGGCTGATGCTGGCTGCCGGTCTCGAGGACGCCCTCCGGCTCGGCGCGGAGGTCGTCAGCTTCGAGCAGCGCGACGCCCATCCGGTCCGGGTCCTGCTCGCCGACGGCCACCACATCGAGGCCGACCTCCTCGTCGCCGCTGACGGTGTCGGGTCGAGCATCACCAGCGCGCTGGCGGGGGGACCGACCTCGGAGGCGACCTCGCTGATCGGCTTCGCGGGCCGGACCACGGTGAGCGCGCTCTCTCCAGCCGCGCACGAGGTGTACGGGTCCGGTGCCGTGATCGCGGTCGGGCCCGGCGGGTGCGGCCTCTACGCCGGCCGTCACGACCAGCTCGACCAGCAGCTGGTCACCGGCTTCGCGGCGACACCTCTGCACGCCGACCCCGTCGTCATCTGGGGCGCCGTCATGCTCGAGTGGGCCCGGACCGCTCCGCTGTCGCAGATGCGGGGCGAGACCCTGCGCGCCCATCTGGTCGAGGAGCTCACCGCGCGCGAGTGGGCCACCGCGCTCACCGACGTGGTCTCGCAGTCCGACGCGGCCAGCGTCTCGGGCTTCCGGTTCCACAGCGCCGCCAGCTACGCGGCGGGACTGGCCCCGTGGCAACCGGGTGTCGTGACCGCCCTCGGTGACGCCGTCCACGCGATGCCCCCCACCGGCGGCATGAGCGCGAGCACCGCCATCCGCGACGCGCACGTGCTCTGTACCGAGCTGCTGCGCGGCCACGGCACCCGCGAGCAGATCGTCGACGCCGTGCAGCGCTACGAGACGCAGATGCGCGAGTACGCCTCGGGTGTCATCGCGGCCGCGCGGCGTCCCTCGGCGTGGGTCCTCAGCGGTCCCGTCCCCGGTGGACCGCTGCTGCCGTTCGCTCGCGAGCGCAGCCTGGCCACCGCTGCCGTCTCGTGGTCGCAGCGCGACCAGTCGCTGCTCGCCTGAGGATCCGCGTCGGCGAGGAACCGCGGCGGTGCCGCGGTCTGACGTGCGTCGCCGCTCGTGCCGCCGATACGCGCGAGTTCGGACGGAAGTGGACTGCGGTGGTCTAGGGTGGATCTATGGCGGTACGCCATCGACGGACGCGATGCGACACGGTGCGGCCGTGTGGTGAGAGGGAGGCGTGTTGACCATCGCAGGCGGGAGCGTGGCGGCGAACGCCGAGCCGTTGTGGATGCAGACGGCGGCTCGTATCAAGCAGGAGATCTCCGACGGCGACCTCGTGCAGGGCACGCGCCTGCGACCGGAGCGCGAGCTCACCGAGGAGTGGGGCATCAGCCGGGTCACGTTGCGAAAGGCGTTGCAGCACCTGGTGACCGAGGGTGTCCTCAGCTCCTCCCACGGCCGCGGCTGGTATGTCGCGTCCGGTGAGCCGACCACCGAGTTCCCCAACACGCTCGAGTCGTTCTCGGAGACCGCTCGCAGGATGGGCCTGGTCGCCAGCGCGCAGGTCGTCTCCCAGCGTCGAGGCTCCGCCAGCCTGGACGAGGCCGAGAAGCTCGCTGTGGCACCAGGCACCCCGGTGCTTCGACTCGAGCGGATCCGCAAGATGGACGACGTCGCGATCGCCCTGGACACGACCGTCGCGCTGCTGTCGGCGCTCAGTGGTGTCGACGTCGACGCCGTCGACTTCAGCACCGCGTCGCTCTTCCGCCTGCTGGCGGAGAGCGGCTCGACGCCGGATCGCGCCGAGTCGACGATCGAGGCCGCTGCCGCAGACGAGGGCGTGGCCGCGCTCCTCGACGTGGCGCCCGGCACCCCGTTGCTCGTGATGCGGCAGGTCACCACCTCGGGCGCCGCAGACCGTGCCGTGGCGCTCTCGACGATCCAGTACGTCGGCGAGCGGTATCGGCTGCGCACCGCCTTCGCTCGACCCCGCTGACCGTGCTCCGTCGGCGACGTCGCCGGCCCCGGCCTCGACGAGCGGCGGTCAACGCGGCCGGGCGGTCCGCGCCATCGTCAGTGCGCCGACCACGGGTGGCTCCATCAGCAGGTGCAGCCTGAGGTCGGGCTCGTGAGCGTCGAGCCCCGTGCGAAGGGACTCGAGCAGCCGCGGCTGCCGGGCGATCACCCCGCCCGCCGCGACGACGTCGAGGCCGACGGCGCCGCGACGTCGCAGCTGCTGCACCAGGCGCACGAGATGGTCCGCTGCGCCGTCGATGACGGCCCGAGCGAGCGACGAGCCCTCGTCGGCCGCCGCGAAGACAGCCGGTGCACGAGGTCCCCAGCTCGCCATCGTGGGCTCGTCGTTGACTGCGCGCGCCAACCGCTCCGCCGTCGTCACCGCGAACGCCGCGAGCAACGCCCCGAGCAGGCCGTCGTCGCCTTCTCCGTCGTCGTGCGCGAGCAGCGCTGCGCGGGTGGCCTCGCGCACGATCCCTGCGGCGCCGGCCTCGTCGCCGATCACCCAGCCCCAGCCGCCGGTCGCGAGGGTGCGTCCGGCGTCGTCGGCGCCCACGCCGATCGCCCCGGTGCCGGCGATCAGCGCGATCCCGGAGCCCAGTCCCGCGGCGGGAACGACGAGCTCGGCGTCGTTGACGGCGCGCACCTGCGGGTAGCCCAGCGCCCGCAGCGCGTCCTCCAGGGCCGTCGCCACCTCCGGCGCGTCGAGGCCCTGGGCGCCGACCACGAGCGAGATCACCCGGTCGCCGTCCGCGAGCGCCGCACGCACGGCGCGGTCGAGCCACGTCGCGGCCGCCGCCGCGGGCTCGGCGTCCCACCCGGTCGAGGGCACGACGACCTCGGTCCGGGTGCCGTCGCGCAGGTCCTCGACGAGCACCGCCGTCTTCGTGCCGCCCGCGTCGACGCCGACGACGACGTCCCTCACGGGGCCGCCTGCGCCGGCTCGACCTTGGTGTCGGTGTGGTGGAAGACGAACTCCTCGATGTCGACGTCCAGCACCGCGGCGGCGCGCTCGACCAAGCCCTGCATGAGCACAGCCTCCACCACGGCGCGCTGCACGGCGTCGATCTCCGGCAGTCGCAGCACCGCCCGCAGCGGCAACGGTCCCGCCGGCACGGGGGTCAGCAGCACGACCCGGTGCCCGGCGTCGACCAGCGTGTCGGAGAGCTCGACCTCCCGGGAGCCGCCGATCAGCACGTGCACGCCTGCCCCGGCGGACTCCATCGCGCCGTGCAGGTACTGGCGGGTGCTCATGGCACTGCTCGGCACCCGGGCGACCTCGCGGAACAGCAGCGCTCCGGCCTCGGCGGTGCCGACCGCGCACGCCTCGCCCACGAAGTCCGCGCTCGGGGAGTCCACGAAGAACGCTGCCGCCCGGTCCAGCTCGTCGGCGTTCGAGCGCTCGACCTCGGCTGCCGCGGCACCGAGGCCGTCCCAACCTGCGGTGACGACGCCGCCGTCCCACGCCTCGGCGACCATGCCGAGCGCTATCACCGTCGCGGTGAACCCGACGGTCGAGGCGTAGCTGTCCTCGATACCACCGAGCGTGAGCGGCGTCGCGACGACATCGGCGATCGGCGACGGGACCTTGTTCACCACGGCTGCTCGGTGAGCGGGCGCCACCTGCTCCAGCGCCGCGAGCGTCTCGGCGCTCCGGCCGCTCTGGGAGACGCCCACGACGAGACGATCCGTCGCCGGCAACGGGAGCGGCACGTCGCCGGCGCCCACACGCCAGGCCTCGACCCCCCGCGACCGCAGGTGCCACACCGGTGCTGCCGCCGCAGCGAGGCTGGCCCCGATGCCCAGCAGGACCGGGCCGCGACCCTGCAGTCGGTCGGCGGCGTCCCCGATCTGGGCGCGCAGCCTCGGCACGGCGGCGTCGAGCTCGGCGGCCTGTGTCGATCGTGCGGTGGTCCAGGTGATGTAGCTCATGATCGCGTCTCAGCCCTCTCCGTGGCAGTGAACCGGCGTGTCGCCGGGTGAGCAGTGCGCCGATGTCGACGCGGGGATGTCCAGCGCCGGGTTGCGCCCGAAGAAGCCGTGCGGCTTGAGGACGAAGCCCGCGGTGTCGACCGGCATGACGGGCCAGTCCTCGACACGGGGGAAGTGGGTCAGTCCGAACGTGTGCCACAGCACGATGTCGGTGTCGTCGACGTCGCGGTCGGCCTCCACCCACGCGGGGAGCCCGGCGCCGCCGTCGTGCATGTTGACGAAGTCTCCCGCCGCGTACATCTCGGTCGGCTCGTAGGCGGTGACCCACAGGTGCTTGGTCGCGTAGGTGGCGCGTGCGTGGATGTCGGAGCCCGCATCCGCGAGCAGCGTCGGCGCACCCTCGGGGAACAGCACCCACCCGACCGGCTCGCCGAGCCGGTTGAGCACGCCGGGGTTGCTGACCCGCCACACCCGACCGCGGGCGTTGTCGGCCATCCGCTGCGCGTCGGCCTCGGTGCGCAGCCGTGTCACGGTCTGCACGAAGCCGGTGCCGCTGGGGTTGTCGGGGCCGCGCGGTGCCGCAGCGGCCTCGAGCTCGTCGACGGCGTTGTCCAGGCCGTCGATCATCGTGTCGAGCCGGGCGGAGAACAGGTGCTGGTGATGGGGAGCCCCGAGCCCGGGGGCGACCTCGGTGGCCCAGGGGTAGCCGCGGCCGGGGTAGGCGCTGGTGAACACGACACCGGTGGCCTTGATCTCGAAGGAGATCGAGCCGTCGAGGCCGAAGTACCAGTAGAAGCCGTAGTCGTAGTTGCCGACGGTCATGAAGAACGAGACCACCAGGCGCCGGTTGCGGCGGCTGTCGGACGAGCCGTTCCAGCTGTCGGAGTGCTTCCAGAGGATCCCGGCGTCCTCCTCGTGGATGCAGATCGCCTGCGTGATCACCCGGGGGTGGCCGTCGTTGCCGCCGACGACGGCGTCGAGGTAGGTGATGTCGCCGACGCAGTCGCACCCGAGCTCGAGCTCGTTCGCGAAGCCCCCGAAGAGGTACTCGCCGCCGTCGAAGAAGTTCTGGAACCAACGCTGCGGGGAGGGGTCGCCGTAGGGCACGACCATCTCGGCGATCGAGGCGCGGTACAGGACCGGACGCTGCACGCTCGAGCCGTCTCCCGCGGTCGTGTCCGCGATCGAGACGTTGTGCAGCACCAGGCCCTCGCGCTGGTCGAACCCGATCTGCAGCCGCCAGCCCAGCCAGTCCAGCACGCCGTCGGCGTCGATCGTGAAGCTGGGGCCCTCGGGCTGACTGATCTCGATCGGCCGGACGCCGGGGCGGTCCGGCCCACGCCAGGACTCCAGGTGGTAGTTGCCGTCCTCCTCCGGGACCGGCAGGTCGACGTGGTCGATCACGTCGAGCACCTCGCCGGTGACGACGTCGACGACGGCGACCACGCCGTCGACCGGGTGCGCCCAGCCGAGATCGTCCGGCGTCTTCTGCACGAACGTGAAGCACCGTTGCAGGCGGCGGCCGCGCTCGGCGTCGACCAGCACGCCGGCCGAGAGCGGGTTGACCCGCAGCGTGGACAGATCGGTGAGCCCTCGCCGGGCCATCGCGGCGAGCCAGCGCTCGTCGGCGTGCACGACCTCTTCGACGTAGGCGAACTCGCGCAGCACCACCGGGACGTGCCCGTCGGTGTCGAGGTCGAGCTGCCGGGAGCTGACGAGCGCGCCGGTGGAGGGTTCGGTCACCGTGTCGTGGGAGACGCCGGTGCGCATGTCGACGAGGAAGCTGCGGACCCGGCGCCCCACAGGGACGCCGTCGATCAGCGCGCGCTTGTCCGGTTCGAGCAGCCCGACGTAGGAGACGTGGGTGTCGGCTCCGAGCAGCCCCTCGCGCTCGAGCACGACCCGGTTGGCTGCGATCTCATCGGCGGACAGGGTGGCCAGCGTCGCGGCGTGCGCGCCGGCGACCAGGTCGGCGATGCTCACGCGTGGACCTCCGGGGTGGTGACGGGCTCGAGCTCGACCGGCTCCCAGGTGCGGGAGCGCATCGAGCGGTAGCAGGCGTCGAGGATCGTGTTGACGGCGACGCCGTCCTCGAAGGTCTCGATCGGAGGGATGCCCGCCTCGAAGGTCTCGACGAAGTGCCGCATCTGGGCGGAGAAGCCGTAGGCCCGGGTCTCCTCGGGGACCGGGTACACCCAGCCGACGTCGAGATCGGACTTCTCCACGAGGTAGCCCACCGGCTGCGTGATGAACCCCCAGACCGGGGTGACCGAGCTGTCGGTGACCAGCCGGCCGCCGGTGCCGGTGAGCTCGTGCCGCAGCTGCATGCCGCCCTTCTCGGTCCACGCGGACTCGATGATCGCCAGCTGCCCGCGCGCGAACTTCAGCAGCGCGACCGCGGTGTCCTCGGCCGTGGTCTTGTCGGTGTGGACCATCGTCGAACCCCAGGCGAAGACCTCGGTGACCGGGTTGTCCTTGCCGAAGAAGTGACGCGCGGACTCGACGGTGTGGCAGCCCATGTCGAGCAGGGCGCCACCGCCGGCGGTGTCGCCGTCCCAGAAGTGCGGGGCGTGCGGGCCGGAGTGGGCCTCACGGGCGCGCATCGTCAGCAGCTCGCCGATCCCGCCCGCCTGCGCCATCTCGTAGGCCTTGGCGACGTTGGGGGAGAACACCGAGCTCTCGGCGTAGCCGTGCCACACGCCGGCCTCGGTGACGATGTCGAGGATCTGCCGAGCCTCGGCACCGGTGCGCGCGAGCGGCTTGGTGCAGATGACGCCCTTGCCCGCTGCCGCGGCGACGCGCACGGCCTCGACATGCACCTCGTTCGGGAGCGCGACCACCACGAGGTCGACGGCAGGGTCGGCGCACAGGGCCGCCATGTCGTCGTAATGGGCCGGGCTGGCCCAGCGCTGCGCGAAAGCAGCCGCGCGGTCCCGGGTACGCGAGGCGTTCGCGACGAGACGCGCGGAGCGGACATCGAGCAGCGAGTCCGCGTAGGAGTCCGCGATGAAACCGGACCCGAGGATGCCGACACCGATCATGGGATGTGCCTCTCTAGAGCCGAGCAATGACGGCGACCATACCGATGCGTTCCACAAAAGTCCAGAACAAGACCTCTTGCTACCGAGACGAGACCACGCTAACCTCCCACCAATGCGAGCGACGGCCGTCCGCCACGCTCCACGAGAGAGGACAGCGATGACCAGACGAGTCGCACACCTGGTGGCGACGGCCGCTGCCGTCAGCCTGCTGGCGGCCGGGTGCAACGGCGGGGGCGGGGACGACCCGGGCGCATCCGGCGAGACCACGACGATCACGGTGGGAACCTGGCGCACCGAGGACGCCCCGATGTGGGAGTCCTCCGTCATCCCCGCCTTCGAGGAGGCGCACCCGGAGATCCAGGTCGAGTACGCGCCCGTGGACACCAACGACTACAACGCCGCGATCCAGTCGCAGATCGAGGGAGGGACCGGGCCGGACGTCATCATGTGTCGCCCGTTCGACGTCAACCGGTCCTGGATCGAGCAGGGCTACTTCGCCGACATCAGCGACCTCGGGGCGCTGGACGCCTTCGACGAGACCGCGCTGACCGCCTGGGCCGGCGACGACGGCACCCCCTACTGCGTGCCCGTCGCCTCCGTGCTCCCCGGCTTCTACTACAACAAGGCGATCTTCGACGAGCTCGGGCTCGAGGTTCCGACCACGCAGGACGAGTTCATCGCCGTGCTCGACGCGATCAAGGCCGACGGGACCTACACCCCGCTCGCGCTCGGCTCGGCCGACGGCTGGCAGCTCGCCTACAACATGCTGTACCAGATCGGCCCCAACTACTGGCACGGCGAGGAGGGCCGGCTCGGCCTGATCGACGGCACCCAGAAGCTCACCGACCCCGACTTCGTCGAGGGCTTCGCGGCCTTCGACGAGTTCAAGGCGTACCTGCCCGACGGCTACGAGTCGATCGCGTACGAGGACATGACGCAGCTGTTCAACCTCGGCCAGGCGGCGATCCTGCCCGACGGCTCGTGGCAGATCACGCAGGTGACCTCGACCGGGCTGGACGTCGGCGTCTTCGGGGCCCCGCCGGCATCGGCCTCCGACCAGCGCTACCAGCAGGAGATGGCCGACATGGCGTTCGGCCTGAACGCCGAGAGCGACGAGGCCGAGGCCGCGAGGGTGTTCCTCGAGTGGCTGGGCACACCGGAGTTCCAGCAGCTGTACGTGAACGCGCTCCCCGGCTTCTTCTCGATGGCCAGCGAGCCCGTGACCTACGAGAACCCGCTCGCGCAGGAGTTCGCCGCCCTCAAGGAGGGTGCCGAGCTGACGTCTCGGCTCGCGCTCGACCGTCTCAGCGCGGGTCAGCCGCCGCTGGACGACGAGATCTGGCGCGTCACGCAGCTGATGTACAACTCGGACCTGACCCCGCAGGACGCCACCGCCGAGCTCCAGGAGGGGCTCGACAGCTGGTACACCCCGGGAGGCTGAGATCACGGCCGACGGCGGGCCCCCCCCCCCCCCCCCGCGGGC
>JBMDXU010000109.1:0-10945 GCA_048594485.1 Pseudactinotalea sp.
CGTGCTCAGCTTGGCGAGGGCGCGTTCGCGGGTCTCCTCCGACATCCAGGAGAGCTCGCCGATCGAGCGGCGGTACGCCTCCAGCAGGTCGGCGACGAGCACCTCCATCCGCTCCTTGTGCGTCGGCGGGAAGTGCTGGGCCACGTACAGCCGCCCGATCGGCTCGCCGAGCGCGCCCTCGGCGAAGGAGACCCCACGCTTCCACCGCTCGCGCACCTGCTGCGCGCCGGTGAGGGTGCGCCCGTAGAAGTCGAAGTTCTCCTCGACGACGGCGCTCGACAGATACGGCGCGCGCGCGTGGGCGAGGTGCCAGGACAGCCAGAGCTTCAGGTCGGCGAGCGGCGTCGTCGTCCAGATCTCGGCGAACGCGGTGAGAGCGCTCGGCTGGCGCGCCACGACCGTATCCAGGGGGGCGTCGGAGCCGGCGAGCGCTCGCATCCAGCCCTCGACGTCGAACCCGGGCAGCAGCGCGACCAGGCCGTCGCGGTCCAGCGGGTTGTAGGTCAGCTGGGCGTCCCGGTTCCTGACCCGGTCCCAGTGGGCCGCGGCGATGCGGGTCTCGACGCCCATCACGGCCGCGGCGGCCGCATCCGCCCGCTCGTGCGCCACCGCCTCCGTCAGGGTCAGCAGCCGCGCGACATGAGCCACGTAGGCGGCGCGGGTGTCGATGAACGACTCCTCGCGGTAGTACGACTCGTCGGGGAGTCCGAGCCCGGACTGGCTCAGGTAGAGGCGGTAGGAGTCCGGGTCCTCGGCGTCGTTGTCGACGTACATGCCGATCGCGCCCCGGCTGCCATGGCGCTGCAGCGCACCCATCACGGCGGCGAGCTCGTCGAGATCGGCCGCGCGCTCGATGGTCGCGAGCTCCTCGCGGATCGGCTCGACGCCCAGGGCCTCGACCCGGTCGGCGTCCATGAACGAGCCGAACAGCGCGGCGATGCGGCGTGCGTCGTCGACGTTCGGGTCGTCGTCGGGGACACGCGCGGCGTCCTCGAGGATCGTGCGGACGTCGATCTGCGCCTGGTCGTGGAGCGCGTAGAAGACGTCGTCACGCCCGCGGTCCGCGGGGATCTCGTGCTCGGCGATCCAGGTGCCGTTGACGTGCCGGAACAGGTCGTCCTGCGGCCGCACGGACGGGTCGATGGCTGCGGCGAGACTCTCGGGGCTTCCCGGAGCGGGGGTGGCGGTCGACGTCATGCGTCCACGCTACGGGAGCGCGCGGGCGTCGGTGCGGCATGATGACGGCCATGCGTTTGCACATCGCCGCCGATCACGCGGGCTTCGAGCTCAAGGCCGTTCTGCTGGACCACCTGCGGGCCGCCGGTCACGACGTCGTCGACCACGGTGCCCACGAGTACGACGCGCTCGACGACTACCCGGCGTTCTGCTTCGCCGCGGCCGAGGCCGCGGTGGCCGATCCCGGCTCGCTGGGCATCGTCATCGGTGGCAGCGGCAACGGTGAGCAGATCGCGGCGAACAAGGTCACCGGCGTGCGGTGCGCGCTCGCCTGGGACGAGAACACCGCCCGCCTGGGCCGGCAGCACAACGACGCCAACGTCGTCGGCATCGGTGCTCGCCAGCACAGCGAGGCCGAGGCGATCGCGATCGTCGACGCGTTCGTGAACGAACCCTTCTCCGGCGACGCCCGTCACCAGCGCCGCATCGACGAGGTCGCCGCCTACGAGCGATCTCGTTCCTGACCGGCGATCAAGGTCTGGCCCGATCGCGGGGCTGACACCGCCGAGCACGAGGTTCTGCCCTGCCAAGTGCGCCGAGCAGGAGGTTCTGGCAGGTTCGGGGTCCTTTGACGCTCAGAACCACCTGGTCGGCGGGTGGCGGAGTGGTGTCGAGGGGGAGAGTGCTGCGCCTCAGCCCTGGGCGGCGGCGCGGACCTGCCAGCGGCGGCTGAGCACGGCGATCACGACGTTGAGCGGGACGAGCAGGACGACGAGGATCGGGAGCGCCGCCGTCGCCAGCACGCAGAGGCCGAACACGACGGCGGTCGCGACCAACCAGGCGGCTTCCACGTAGGGACTCGGCCGTCCCTCGGAGCGCACCACACCGGACCGGGCAGCCTCGCCGTCGCGGGTGTGCTGGGTCAGCAGGTCGCGAAGCGTGCCCGCCCGGATGCCGGCGATCAGCGCGCTCAACACTAGCCAGCCCGACCCGCCAGCGAGCGCCACCCAGCCCGCGGATCCGGGCACCACGACGGCGACCAGGAGGGCCAGCACGGGCGAGACCGCTGCACTGGCGACGGCGCCGAGCACGACCGCCACGGGCGTGCTCGTCCGCGTCCGCGCCACGGCGAGCACGAGCAGCCCGACCGCGGTGCCGATCGCCCACGCCAGCGCGCCCAGCGGCAGGCCGACCCACGACTCGAGACCGAGCACCATCACGCCGAGCCCGACGACGGCGACCGCGGCCGTCAGCAGGACGCCGACCAGCAGCTCGCGGCGGTACCGCTCCACGAGCGGCTTCTCGTCGACGTGCTGATGGGGGACCGAGTCGTCGCAGTGTTCGCAGACGTAGGTGTCCGTCGCGGCGCTCTCCTCGGTCACGACAAGCGATCATAGGTGTCGTGCAGCCACCGCCCGACGACTACGCCGAGCTCGTGCTCGACGTCGTCGCGACCATCCCCGAGGGTCGGGTCGCCTCCTACGGCGCGGTCGCGGCCGCCGTCCGCGAGGTCACGGGGCGCGGCAGCGCGCGCGTCGTCGGCCGCGTCATGGCGCTGTACGGCGCCGAGGTGTGCTGGTGGCGCGTGGTCACGGCGTCCGGCGCGCCCGCCGAACGGGTCGCGACCGAGCAGCGTCGGCGGTTGCGGTCCGAGGACGTCCCGTTCGTCGGCGAGCCGCCCCGGGTGGATCTGGCTCGCGCCGGCTGGCGACCGGCGCCTCCGCCCCCGTCCCCGAGAACCTGACAGGCGCGGTCAGAACTTGGTCGCGCCCGCCATGATGCCGGAGACGAAGTACCGCTGGAGCATGAGGAAGATCAGCATCATCGGCAAGGACGCCACAGTGATCGCCAGGAACAGCTGCCCGTAGTCGGTGGTGTACGCCTGCTCCGCCTGAAGCGCCGACAGCGACACCGGCAGCGTGAACATGTCCTCGGTGCGCATCGCCACCAGCGGCCAGATGAAGCTGTTCCACTCGCCCATGAACAGGAAGATCGCCAGGGCCGCCATCGACGGACCCATCAGCGGGACGACGATCCTGGCGAAGATCCGAAACTCTCCGGCACCGTCGACACGTGCGGCGTCCAGGAGCTCGTTCGGCACCGAGTGCATCGCCTGGCGCATGAAGAAGATCCCGAACGGGACCGCCAGCCCCGGGATGATCAGCACCTGATAGGTGTTGAGCCACCCGATGTCGGACATCAGGCGGAACATCGGCACCAGAGTGACCTCGCCCGGCAGCACCATCGTGGCGAGCAGGGCGAGAAAGATGACGTTCTTGCCACGGAAGGCGAACTTGGCGAAGGCGTAGCCGGCCATCAGCGAGAACAGGAGCGCCAGTCCGGTGTGCGTCGTCGCGACGAACACCGAGTTCAGCATCGCGCGCCCGATCCCGATCGTTCGCTGCAACGACTCCCAGTTGGCCACGAGGTTGTCGCCGAACCACAGGTGCGGCGGCCACCGGAAGATCTCCGGTCCACGCAGCGTCGCCGCGACGATCATGTAGTACAGCGGGAAGGCGCAGACGAAGAACGCCACCGCCAGGACCACCGTGACCGCACCGCCGCGCAGCCTGGCTGCCGCGGCTGCCGAGTGCGGGCCGGCAGCCCGACGCCCGACGGATTCCGGCTCGACGGTGGCCATCAGTCGTTCCCTCCCAGGAATCGGACCTGCAGGATCCCGATCAGCGTGACGAACAGGGCGAGGACCCACGCGAGCGCCGACGCGTACCCGAAGTCGAAGAACTTGAACGCGTTGTTGTAGAGGTACATCGACAGCGTGAGCGTCTCGTTGTTGGGGCCGCCGGCCGTGATGACGAAGGGCTCGGAGAACAGCTGCAGCGTGCCGATGGTCGACATCACGACCGTGAACAGGATGATCGGGCGCAGCAACGGGATCGTCAGGCTGACGAACTGGCGGATGCGACCGGCGCCGTCGACCTCGGCCGCCTCGTACAGCTCTCGGGGCAGCGATTGCAGACCGGCGAGATAGATGATGGCGCTGGCGCCCGTGGAGTGCCAGGTGATCGCCAGCATGATCGCGACCTTCGCCCAGGTGGGATCGGTGAGCCAGTCGATCGGACCGACCCCGACCCAGCCGAGCACCCAGTTGATCAGTCCGAAGTCACGGTTGAGCAGGTTCGCGAACAGGATGCCGTACGCGACCAGCCCGACGACGCTGGGTAGGAACACCCCCAGGCGCCACAGCGGCATCAGCTTGACGAACGCCGTGTTGAGGGCGAGCGCCAGCACCAGCGCCATGGCCAGCATCACCGGTACCTGGAAGACCAGGATCGTCAGGGTGTTCCGGAGCGCCTTCCAGAAGGTCGGGTCCGCCCACAGGCGGGCGTAGTTGTCGACGCCGTTGAACACGTCCACGCCGTTCACCCGGGTGGTGAAGCTCATCAGCAGCGAGGTGACGATCGGGTAGATCTTGAACCCGACGAACAGCAGCAGCACGGGCAGGATGAACAGGTAGGGCACGTAGGCCTTGGTCCTGGTGCTGCGGCGTCGTCGCCGTGCGGGCGCGACAGGCGGAAGACCGAGTGACGCCGCGCCGCGTGCGGTCCCGGGACTCAGCTGGGAGGTCGTCATCGGTCAGGCGATGTCGACACCGGTCTCGGAGGACAGCTGCTCCGCTGCCTCGTCCAGGGCCTGCCGGGGGTCGGCGCCCTGGGTGAGCACGCGGCTCTGCGCTGCCCCCCAGATCGACAGCGCACGCTGGTAGTCGCTGGAGAAGTACAGTCCCGAGACGCCTTGCTTGACGCCGTCGACGACGACCTCGACGGCGCGTTGGCCACCGTAGAAGTCGTCCTCCTGGTGGAAGACGTCGTCGTCGAGCGCCTCGACCAGCGCGGGGAAGGTGCCTGCCGCCTCGAAGATCTTCGGGGAGATGGTCGGGTCGGTGAGGAAGGTGCTGACGAACTCCCACGCGGCGCTCTGACTCGGGCTGGACGCCGGGATCGACAGACCGACCGAGCCGATGACCGCCTGCCTCCCACCACCGACGTCGGCCGCCGGCCAGTTCGCGACACGCCACTGCCCTGCCTGGTCCGGGACCTCGTTCTTGGTGATCGAGATGTAGGCCGCCACGTGGCCTCGGATGGCGAGCTGCCCCTGCTGGTTGAGCGCCGTGGCGCCTGAGCCGTCGCCGGGGTCCGACGCCCAGAGCCCTTCGTCGGCGCCCATCTTCAAGAGCTCCATGGCACGGACGCCGGCGTCGTTGTTGATGGCGATCTTGCCGTCGGAGGTGTACCAGCTGGATCCCTGCATCTGCACCAGCAGCAGCCACAGCTGGCTGTCGAAGGTGCCGCCCGACCCGGTGAAGTTGAAGGAGTACAGCGAGACGTCCTTGTCGCGCTTCAGCTTGCGGCCCACCTCGAGCAGCTCGTCCCAGCTCTGCAGGTCCTGCGCATCGGCGACCCCGGCGTACTCGAAGAGATCGGCGCGATAGGGCATCACGCTCGGGTCGCACCACCACGGCATCACATAGGCGCTCCCGCTCGGGTCCAGCATCGCCTCCCAGACGCCGCTGGCGAACTTGTCGCGGTGCTCGTCCGCGCCCTGGGCCGAGAGGTCGAGCAAGCCGTCCGGGAACGTCTTGACGTAGTTCTGGACGTAGTCGACGCCCATCAGTGTCATGTCCGGCAGACCGGCGCCGTCGGCGGCGAGTCCCGTGGTCAGCTTGGTCCAGATGTCACCGCCCAGCTCCGGGATCTCGACGGTGACTCCTGGGTGCTCGTCCTCGTACCCGGGGACGTAGAGCTCGCTGACGGGATCTCCGACGAACGACCAGATCCACGCCTGCAGAGCAGCCTGGTCGGCATCCCCGGTGCCACCCCCGGACCCGCCGTCGGGACTGCCGCCGAAGGCGCACGCACCCAGGCCGGTGCCTGCCGTTCCCGCCATCGCAGCCATCGCCAGCAGTCGTCGCCGGCTGATCGTGAGGTCGTGAGTCATCGGAGCGTCCTGTCGTCGTCGGAGGATCGGTCGATGCATGCTGTCATATGGTATGCCAACATACAACCCATCTCACCTACGCGATGGCGCGCACGCGGCCGTGACGCTGACGACGCCCGGGCCATCAGGACGAGGCGCGCACGCGGCGACTCCGTCACAAGCCCTGATGGAGGGTCGTTCAGATGTAGAGGGCGGGGTCGGCGTTGTCGTCGCGGACGGCCGTGGGGACCGCCTTCGGCTTCCCCGGCACCCCGACGACGACCGCGCCCGCTGCCACGTCCTTGACGACGACGGCGTTGGCGCCCACCTGCACGTCGTCGCCGAGGGTGATGGGTCCGAGCACCTTCGCGCCCGCCCCGATGACGACCCGGTCGCCGACGGTGGGGTGCCGCTTGCCCCTGCTCATCGACCGGCCGCCGAGCGTGCTGGTGTGGAACATCAGCACGTCGTCGCCGACGACGGCGGTCTCACCGATGACGACGCCCATGCCGTGATCGATGAAGAAGCGGCGTCCCAGCTGGGCACCGGGGTGGATCTCCACCCCGGTGACCAGCCGGACCACCTGCGAGAGCAGGCGCGCCGGGAAGCGCAGCAGCGGCGACGCCGTCCAGAGCCGATGCGCGACCCGGTGCGCCCACAGCGCGTGCACACCCGGGTAGAGCAGCGCGACCTCGGCGAACGTGCGGGCGGCGGGATCACGCCGCCGAGCCGTCTCCAGATCCTCCCGGACCAGGCTCAGCAGCGGGAGATGATGGGTCGCGCTCACGGACGATCGGTCGCCTCAGGCGTCCGCGAGGTCCGCGAACAGGATCGTCGACAGGTACCGCTCGCCGAAGCTCGGGATGATGACGACGATCGTCTTGCCGGCGTTCTCCGGACGCTGCGCCACCTGCACGGCGGCGTTGATCGCCGCGCCGGAGGAGATGCCCACGAGCAGCCCTTCCTCGGCCGCGGCGCGGCGGGCCGTCTTGACGGCGGTCTCGGCGTTGACGTCGATGACCTCGTCGTAGACGGAGGTGTCGAGGATCTCCGGCACGAAGTTCGCGCCGATGCCCTGGATCTTGTGCGGGCCGGGCTGGCCGCCGTTGAGGATCGGCGACTCCTCCGGCTCGACGGCGATGATCTTCACCTCGGGCTTGCGGCTCTTGAGGACCTGCCCGACGCCGGTGATCGTGCCGCCGGTGCCGATGCCGGCGACCACGATGTCGACACCGCCGTCGGTGTCGTTCCAGATCTCCTCAGCGGTGGTCTTGCGGTGGATCTCCGGGTTGGCCTCGTTGGCGAACTGGCGCGCGAGCACGGAGCCGGGACGCTCGGCGGCGATCTCGTTGGCGCGGTTCACCGCACCCTTCATGCCCTCCGAGCCCGGGGTGAGCACGAGCTCGGCACCGAAGGCGCGCAGCAGCATCTTGCGCTCGTTCGACATTGTCTCGGGCATCGTCAGGACGACGTTGTAGCCGCGGGCCGCGCCGACGAACGCGAGCGCGATGCCGGTGTTCCCGGACGTCGCCTCGACGATCGTACCGCCCGGCTGCAGCTGGCCCGAGGCCTCGGCCGCGTCGATGATCGCCACGCCGATGCGGTCCTTGACCGAGTTGGCGGGGTTGTAGAACTCGAGCTTGGCGAGCACGGTCGCGCCGGCTCCGTCGGTGACCTTGTTCAGACGCACCAGCGGCGTGTTGCCGATCAGCTGGGTCGCGTCGTCGTAGATGCGTGCCATGGGTGAGGTTCCTTCACGAGGCGTGGGCGGGGTACCGGGCCAGAATCGCACGCCGTCCCGTGAGCCCGAGCCTCGTTCGGCCCTGTCTCACTGGCCGGGACCCCCCGCGCCCACCTTCTGGCGTCGGTGGCGCTCGAACGCGTCGTCGGCCTGCTGCTGGAGCTGGTCGCGGTCCTTGACGATGACGGCGTCGGGGACGGCGTCCGGCAGGTCGTCCTCCATCCGACGCAGGGCCCGCGTGCACAGCCCCGCCACACCCCAGACGACGATCGCCGCACCCGCGAGCAGCACCGCGGTCGCGATCGGCGCCGCCTCGCCGCTCCAGAGCCACCCGATCGTGGTCGCGAGCATCCCGGGTCGCTCGAGGGCGCCCGCCATCGCCTCGCTGAGCGGGCCCGACAACGCGAACCCCACCGGCATCGACGACATCGCGAGCATCTGGTTGATCGCCAGCACACGTCCCTGCAGGTCGAGCCCGACCTTCGTCTGGATGAGCGCCATCCAGTGCGCGTTGAGCACGAGCAGGGACCCGTAGATCAGCAGCATCCCCGCGCCCATCACGACCGGTAGCGAGGTGAGCCCGAGGACGAGCACCCCGACCCCGAGCGTGACGGTGCCGCCCACCATCCCGACGGCGCGCCGGTGCGTGCCGCCCCAGGCCGCCATCGCGGCGGCCCCGACGACCGCGCCGAGGCCGCCGCCGGCCAGTACGAACCCGAGCACGTGCTCGGGGTGGACGGCGAGCACGAGGGGCGTCGCGAGCACGTTCGGGAACGCGAAGAGCAGGTTGAACACCACGAAGAAGACGACCATGACGACGAGCGGCCGCCGTCGGACGATGTACCGCCAGCCGCCCACGATCTCGGCGGCGAAGCTCTCCTCGCGGCGCACCCACAGGCGGTCGGGGAACCGCACCAGCGCGAGGACCGTGAACGCGACCGAGAAGGTGACGACGTCGATGACGATGACCGAGCCGAGCCCGAACGCCCCCACCATCATGCCGCCGATGAGCGCGGCGATGAGATCCCCCGCGTTCGTGCCGAGGCCGACGAGCCCACCCGCCTGCCCGAGGTAGCGCTTGGGCACCAGCTGGGTGATCGCCGCCAGGTAGGCGGGACGCTGGAACGCGTTCGCCGCCGCGCCGACCGCCGTGAACGCGTAGACGAACCCGAGCTCGAGCCGGTCGGTGAGGAACAGCCCCAGCAGCACCAGCGTGGCGGCCCCCGCGACGGCGTCGGCGATGAGCATGACGCGCCGTCGGTCGTAGCGGTCGGCCACCGCACCCGCGATCGGCATCAGCGCGATCGCCGGGAGCAGCGCGAGCACCGAGATGAGCGCGAACGCCGTCACCGAGCCGGTCTCCCGGTACACCCAGATACCGACGCCGAACGCCGTCAGCCCGGTGCCGATCATCGACAGCAGCTGGGTGATGGCGACCCAGAGGAAGGTCCGTGTGCTCGCGGCCGGGGCGGTGTCGACGACGGAGGCGGCCCGCGGTCGCCGCCCGGCACGCCAGGCCGCCACCCGACCGGTGAGCACCCGGGCGAGCTCGGTCGCCTGGTGCTTGAGAAAGTAGTGCCCGGCCTCGTCGATCACGGCGAGGTCGACGTCGTCGGAGAAGTCCTGCCACTCGGTGAACCGTTCGGCGTAGAGCTCGGTCGCACGGTCGCGGTCGCCGACGACGCAGAGCATCGGGGCCTTCAGTCGTTGCGGCTGCTCACCCCGCTCGACCGCCGCGTAGCGCTCGGTGTAGTAGCGCTCGGCGGAACGGGCGTCGTGGCGCAGGGCCCGCACGAGGAAGTCCCGGTCCGAGGTGTCGACGACGTCGGTGAACCCTCCCAGGGCGCGCAGCATCTCGTGGTACTCGCGGTTGGAGAGCCATCGGTCGGTCGGGACGAGCCGGTCCCACAGCCGTGACAGCCGGCCCGGCAACCGCGCGGCGGGGAACGTGCCGCCGGTGACGACGCCGGTCACCCGGCGCCCGGCGCGTTCCAGCCTGAGCGCGGTCTCGACGGCCAGCGCCCCGCCCAGGCAGTGCCCGTAGAGGACGATGTCGCCGTCGAGGTCGCGGATCTGCTCGACGAGCGCGTCCGCGACGACGGGCAGTGGTTGCGGGTCCTCGTCCGGGCGGGCGATCTCGTGCCCGGGCAGATCGACGCCGTAGACGGCTGTGCTGCCGTCGACGGCCGCCGCGAGCGGTGCGAACGTCACGGCGCTGCCACCGCCGTACGGCACGCAGACGACATGGACCTCGGGGGAGGCGGACCCGCTGTCGAGCCGCCTGAGCATCCCGGTCCCGCCGTCCACGACGGCCGGGCCGTCGATGAGCTCGGCGAGCCCCGCCACGGTGGGGCGGCTGAACACGTCGACCACCGACACCGATCCGAGCGCCCGTGCCACCCGGACGGCGGAGAACGAGTCGCCGCCGAGGTCGAAGAACGCGGTCGTCGCCCCGACGACGTCGATGCCCAGCACCTCGCGCCACACGGCCGCCACACGTTCCTCGGTGGGGCCCGACGGCGGCCGGTCGGCGGTGCTCGCTCGTGCGGCGGGGTCGGGGTCGGGGAGCGCGGCGCGGTCGACCTTGCCGTTGGGCGACAGAGGTATCGCGGCGAGCGTGACGACGTCGGCGGGCACCATGTGCTCGGGCAGCAGGTCCTTCGCCTGGCCGCGCACCGTCGCGGAGATCGTCTCGGGGTCCGCGCCCGGCGCCGGCACCACGTAGGCGCACAGCGTGCGCACGCCGGGGCGGTCCTCGCGAGCCAGCACGGCGCACTCGGCCACCTCGGGCAGCCGCCGCAGCGCTGCCGCGACATCGCCGGGCTCCACGCGGTAGCCGCGGATCTTCACCTGGTCGTCGACCCGGCCGAGGAACACGATCTCGCCGTGCACCCGCCGCACCCGGTCGCCGGACCGGTAGGCGCGAGACCTGCCGGATCCGGGCTCGGCCACGAACCGCTCGGCCGACGCCTGCGGCATGCCGAGATAGCCGCGTGCGACTGTCGGGCCGGCGATCACCAGCTCACCGCGGACGCCGTCGGGCACCGGCCGTCCGAGCGGGTCGACGACGTGCGCGCGCGTCCCGGGGAAGGG
>JBMDXU010000011.1:0-6388 GCA_048594485.1 Pseudactinotalea sp.
CTGTCCTGGCCGGCGCGTCGAGCAGGTGGTTCTGCCCTGGTCAGGGTGTCGAGCAGGTGGTTCTGCCCTGTATGAGGGGACGTGGCGGGCAGAAGCACCTGCTCGGCGGGCGCCGGTGCAGGCGTTGCCGGGGCTGGGTCAGCAGCTCGCACCAGGAGCCCGGGCTCAGCAGCTCGGGCTCAGCACCCGGGGTCACCAGCCCGGGTCAGGAGCCCGGGTTCAGCAGCCGGGCACGGGGTGCGGATCGGCTCGGGTGCGGCGGGCAGTGCTGCCGTCAGGCGCGCTTCCGGTCGGCCTGGGGCGCGGCGTCGAGCTCGGCAAGGTCGAGTAGCGCGTCGTCGTCGTCGGTGTCGAGCGCGGCGCGGCGCTCTGCCTCGGCGTCGTCGAAGGAGGTGCGCTGGGCGTCGTCATCGCCGGTGGTGAGCTCGGCTCGCTCGTGCTCGACGTAGAGATCGGGCTTGGCGACGGGGACGGCGAGGACCTCGAGCGGCGGCGGGGTCTCGAGCGCGGGCTCGAGCGCCTGGAGGGCGCTGAACCTCCGCACCTGGGTGACGAGCTGACTGTCGATGGACCTGTTGAGCTTGTTGAACTGGTCGACCGTGGCGTTGAGGCGGGTGCCGAGCGCCGTCAGGTGCTTGCCGAACGTGGCGAGCCGCTTGTGCAGCTCCCGGCCCACCTCGAACACCTGCTGCGCCTCGGCCGCGAGCTTCTCCTGACGCCACGTGTAGCCGACCGTGCGCAACAGGGCGACGAGGGTGGCGGGAGTGGCGATGACGACGTTCTTCTCGAACGCACGCTCCCACAGGGTCGGATCCTGCTCGAGCGCGGCGTTGAGGAAGGTCTCGGCCGGCACGAACATCACGACGAACTCCGGCGTCGACGTCAGCGCCTCCCAGTACGCCTTCGCGCCGAGCGAGTCGATGTGGTCGCGGACGTGGCGGGCGTGGGCCTTGAGCCGGTTGCCGCGCACCGTGTCGTCGGTGGCCTCCATCGCCTCGAGGTAGCCGTTGAACGCCACCTTGGAGTCGACGACGACGTTCTTCTCGCCCGGCAGGTGGACCACCAGGTCGGGGCGCAGCAGACCTTCGTCGGTGCGGACGCTCTCCTGCTCGGAGAAGTCGACGTGAGCGACCATGCCGGCCGCCTCGACCACCCGACGCAGCTGCAGCTCTCCCCACCGGCCGCGGACCTGCGGCGCGCGTAGCGCGGTGACCAGCTGCGAGGTCTCGGTGCGCAGCTGCTCCGAGGAGGTCTGCATCGCGCGCACCTGCTCGGCCAGCGCGCCGTGCGCCTGGGCCCGCGCCTTCTCGGCCGACGTCATCTCCGAGCGCACGTCACCCAGGGTCTTGGCGAGCGGCTCGACCAGCGCGCGGACCGCCTCCTCCCGCTTGGCCAGCTCGACCTCGTTCGCCTGGCCGGCTCGCTTGAGCCGCTCCTCCGCCTGCTTGAGGAACGCCTCGGAGTTCTCCGCCAGCGCCTTGGCCGACAACGCCGCGAACTCGTCGGAGAGTCGCTTGGTGTCGGCCTTGAGCTCGGCGATCCGCAGCTGCGCCGCCTCCTGGTCGGTGCGGATCTGCTCCGCCGCGCGCCGCTCGGCATCGCCGATCTGCTCCGCAGCCCGACGTTCGGCATCGCCGATCCGCTCCGCTGCGACCCGCTCGACATCGGCCAGCCGACGCTCCCACGCCTCCTCGCGATCGGCCTGCCGGCGCTCGAACCCGCGCTCGGCATCGGCGAGCCGCGCCGCCGCACCGGACTCGACATCGGCCAGTCGTCGATCGGCTGCGGCCTGCGCATCGGCGATCCGCTGCGCGGCGGCGCGCCGCTCGGCCTCGACATCCGCTCCGGAGCCTGAACGTCGCCCGAGGAACCAGCCCGCCGCAGCGCCGATCAGAAGGCCGACGACGGAGAGGCCGACGGCGAGGAGAACGGGCAGAAGATCCATGCCGTCGAGACTGTCACGACCCTCCGACAACACCCGGCTGGGCGCGCCGCACCACCCCGATCGCACGCCCGTGCGCCCCCTCGCGCGCCCCGAGCTCGCCCGTTCCTGTCGAGTTCGCTCCGCGCACCGGGCGAGCTCGACGCAGAGGGGCGAAGTCGACGCCCGAGCCGGCCATCTGCGCTCAGCCCTCCATGGGAAGCGGGGGAGTTTCGACGGGAGCGTCGTCGATCGCGAGCCGCGCGTGCGTCTCGACGTCGTAGCGCTCCCTGCCGTAGCGGAGCTTGGCGCGCTCGATCCCCTCGGCGCGAAATCCCGCGGCGGTCGCGACCCGGCACGAGGCGGGGTTGTTGACCCGGTGCCCGAGCTCGAGGCGGTACAACCCGAACGCGAAGGCCCACGCGCTGACCGCGACGAGTCCGCCCGTCGCGTACCCCTTCCCGCGCGCCGCCGCCGCGAGCCAGTACGACATCCAGGCCGTCCCGTGGCGGAGCTCGATCGCGGACGCGGCGACGTTCCCCACGGCGACACCGTCGTCGACGACCGCCCAGTTCCTGGTGCGATCGTCGAACCGCAGCGACTCCTCGATGAAGCGGCGCGCCGCAGGCGCGCTCGACAGGTCGGCGTCGCCGACCTGGGTCGCCAGATCGGGAGTACCGCGCGCCGCCACGACCAGCGCGGCGGCGTCCTCGGGCGCCCACGGGCGCAGCACGACGCTCATCCTGCGATCCTGCCCCAGCAGGCACGACCAGACGACCGCACTTCGGACGGTCCGGACGCCGTCGGCCCGGTGCGGCCTATCGTGGGGCTCACCACGGGAGTCCGGGAATGGCCGGGCTGAGAGGAAGGTCCCCGACCTTCGACCGTCGAACCTGATCCGGATCATGCCGGCGCAGGGAGGCTCACGCAGCGCACCGCCGGTGTCGCCGCGTCCCGTGTCCCACGACGTGAGGACACACCCGATGAGCACCGCCACCACCGCCGTCGACCCGATCGAGGCGGCTGCCGCGACCGGTGTCGGCGCGCGGATCACGCTCGCCGTGATGAGCGACGACCACGTCCGCGTCATCACCGACGCGCTGAGCGCCGTCGACCACGCCGACCTGGAGATCGACACCGACAAGGTCTCGACGTTCGTCCGGGGCTCCGAGCAACGGATCGCGGAGTACCTGCGCGACCTGATCGCGGCGGCCGCGCACAGCGGCCACCATCTCGTCGCGACCGTGATGCTGTCGCGCGGCTGCCCGGGCGAGGTGTGCGGTGCCATGCCCGCGGTCGCACCGCCGCCGCCGGAGCTGGCGGCCTCGGGCGTCGCGGTGCAGGCCCAGTGGTCGCTGTACCCGTTGCTCGACTCGGTGCCCGACGGCGCGGCGCCGCAGGTCTCGGATCATCTCGCCCCGGTCTGGGCGGCCATCGAACGTTCCCGCGAGCGCGGCACCTTCGTGCGCGGGGAGCACTTCGTCACCACGTTGGCGGGCGACCTCTCCGACGTCCTCACGACGGTCGCCGACACCTGGCTGGCGGTCGGCCGCTCGGTGCCGCACGTCGTTACGCACGTGACCATCTCGGTCAACAGCCCGTCGGAGTCGCTGAGATGAGCGCGAGGACCGGCGCCCCGACGCCGCGACGACCGCGCTGGCGCACCCGTGACCTCGTGCTGGTGGTCGTGCTGGGTGTCACCTTCGGGTTCCTGTACTGGGCGCTCGTGCAGGCCTGGGTGGCGTTGACGGTCGTGCTCGGCGACCTGACCCAGCACGCCCTGCTCGGCGGCTGGCTGATCGTCGCGCCGGTCGCCCTCGCGATCACCCGCCGCCCGGGCGCCGGCATCGTGGCGGAGGTGCTGGCGAGCGTGGTCGAGGTCGTCTTCCTGGGGTCGCCGGTGGGTCCGATGCTGATCATCGCGGCGCTGCTGCAGGGGCTCGGCAGCGAGATCCCGTTCGCGCTCACCCGCTACCGCCGCTACGGGTGGGGTGTGTTCGCTCTCTCGGGCCTGCTCGGCGCCGTGCTGGTGTTCGGGTTCAGCGCCGCTCGCGCGGGCTGGTTCGGGTCGGACCTGCTGATGCTGAGGCTGGGCATGCAGGCCGTCTCCGGCCTCGTGCTGGGCGGGCTGCTCGCGCGCGTGCTGGTGCTCGCGCTGCGCCGGACCGGGGTGCTCGACTCCTTCGCGATCGTGAGGGACTCCACCTCCCGGGTGACGCCGTCGACGGCGTGAGCGCCGCCGTCGAGGTTCGCGACCTGTCGGTCACCGCCGCCGACGGGACGGCGCTGCTGTCCTCGATCGACCTACGGATCGACCCCGGCGAGCAGGTGCTGCTCGTCGGACCCTCGGGGTCCGGGAAGTCGACGTTGCTGCGCGTGCTCGCCGGGCTGGAGGTGGCGCCGGGCGGCACCGTGACCGGGTCGGTCGTGGTGGCGGGCCGGCAGGTGATCGGCCGTGATCTCGACGCCGACCCTCCACCCCTTGACGTCGGCTGGCTGCCGCAGGATCCGGCCGCGGCGGTGTGTCTCCCGGTGGTCGAGGACGATGTGGCGTTCGGGTGCGAGAACCGGTGCTGGGACGTGCCGCGCATCGAGTCGGCGGTGCGGGCCGCGCTCGCGGCCGCCGATGTCGATGAGCTTCGACGGCGCGACTCGGGCACGTTGTCGGCGGGTCAGGGGCAGCGGGTCGGGCTGGCCGGGGCGATTGCGCCGTCGCCGTCGCTGCTGCTCCTCGACGAGCCGACCGCGTTGCTCGACCCGGTCGCGCTGCGCGGCATCCGCGACGTGGTCGCCTCGCTCACCACGCGTGCCGATCCGCCGGCGTTGCTGCTGATCGAGCACCGGCTCGACGAGTGGTCCGATGGCGGCGACCTGCCCGACCGTGTCGTCGCCCTGGACGGCGGTCGGGTGATCGACGACGGGCCGCCCGAGGCGGTCTGGCGCCGAGTGGGTCCGGCGCTCGCGGCCGCGGGATGTCATCTGCCCTGGCCGGTGGAGCGGGCGGTCGGTGCGACCGGGCCGCAGGTCCAGGGAGGTGAGCGGGGCGGGATCGGTGGGCCGGTGCTCGTGGCCACGGGCCTCGCGGTCGGACGCGAGGCGCCGGTGCTGCGCGGGATCGACCTCCGGGTGCGGGCGGGGGAGGTGGTCGCCGTCGTCGGAGCGAACGGGAGCGGGAAGACGACGTTGCTCCTCACGCTCGCGGGCCTGCTGCGGCCGAGGGCCGGTCGGGTCGCGTGGCCGGGCGGGCGGCCCGGGCTCGCGTTCGGTGACCCGGAGCTCCAGCTGCAGGCGAGCACGGTGGGGGAGGAGATCGGGCTCGACGGGACCGACGTCGACGTCGTGCTCGCCGAGCTCGGGATGGCGGACGCCGTCGAGCGATCGGTGCACCGTCTCTCGGGAGGCGAGCAGCGCCGGCTGACGCTGGCGACGGTGATCGGAGGCGACCGGCCGGTGCTGCTCGCGGACGAGCCGACGCGGTCGCTCGATCGTGCGGGGGTGGTGTGGGCGGGCCGGGCGCTGCGTCGGGCGGCTGCGGCGGGTCGCGCGGTCGTGGTGACGAGCCATGATCTGCGGTTCGTGCTCGAGGTCGCGGACCGGGTGCTGATGATCCGTGACGGCGCCCTCGTGGCAGGCGGGTCGCCGCAGCAGGTGCTGGCCGAGCTGTCGGGGGTGCTCCCCTTGCCCGCGGCGGTCCGTGACGCGCTGGGGGTGGGAGCGTGAGCAGGCTCAACCCGCTGACACCGGTGCTCCTGCTGCTGGTGCTGGGGGCGTCGGTGTCGTTCGTGCTCGACGTGCCGGCGCTGGTGGGGCTGCACGTGTTCGTGGTGGCGGTGCTGCTGCTCGGTGTGGGGGCCGGGCCGGTCGAGGTGGTGCGGGCTCACCTGGTGTTCGTGCTGTTCGCCGTCGGGGTCGTGGTGACGAACGCGGTCAGCAGACCGGGTGAGGTCGTCGCCGTCGTGGGCCCGCTGGTCGCGACGGACGACGGCGTACGCGTGGGTGTCGCGCTCGGCGTGCGTGTGCTCGTGGTCGCCGTGCCCGCCGTGGTGCTGGCCCGACGCACGGATCCGACGCGTCTGGTGACGGCGATGATGCAGCACCTGCACCTCCGGCCGCGCGCCGGGTTCGCCGTGCTGACGGCGCATCGGATGCTCGCGGACATGCCGCAGCGGTGGCAGACGTTGCTCGCCGCCGGACGGATGCGCGTGCCGCTGGACCGGCGTGGCCGCGCCCGGTGGGGGGTGCGCGGCCACGCGCGGGCGGTGCTGGGTCTGCTGGTCACCGGGATCCGTCGAGGCAACGCCATCGCCGACGCCCTGGATGTCCGAGGCGTCGGCGCCGCGCAGCGCACGCACCGCCTGCGCGAGCCGTTCGGCTGGCGCGACGTCGTCGTCGTCTCGCTCGTCCCGCTCGGTGCGGTGACGGCCGCGCTCGCGGCGACCATCGCCGTCGGAGGCTGACTCCCGCGGG
>JBMDXU010000110.1:0-4210 GCA_048594485.1 Pseudactinotalea sp.
ATCGCACGGTGCACGGTGCGATCTCGAGCCGAGAGTGCGATCTCGGCGAGCGTGGCCGCTCAGGCGGCCGCGGCGACCTCGGTCGTCTCGACGCGCTTGACGCGCTCGACGCCGGCCACCTCGACCCTGCGCGGCTTCGCCTTCTCGGCGACCGGGACGGTCAGGGTGAGCACGCCGTCGGAGTAGTCGGCGGAGATGCGGTCGACCTCGACGCCGTCGCCCAGCGTGAAGCGGCGGGCGAACGTGCCCGCGGCGCGGCCGCGGACCAGCCAGCGAACGTCGGCCGGGCGAGCGCGCTCGGCGCGCACGGTGAGCGTCTTGCCGTCGACGTCGACCTCGATGCTCGACGGCGTCACGCCGGGCAGGTCGATGCTGGCGACGTACGCGTCCTCGGTGCGGTAGATGTCCAGAGCCATGGGAGGAACCACCTTCGTGTCGGGCGAGCCGCCACGGTGGCGACTCCTACGCCTCGTACAACGTCAGAGGCATCCGAAAGTTGAGCGTGGTTCACTCAAGGCGAACTGCTGTGCTCAGCCGCGCAGGTCGGCGACGGCCTTGGCGATCCGGCGCGCCCGGGTGTCGTCGCCCTTCGCCGCCGCGATCGGCTCCGCGATCCGGCGCTGGTTCGAGTAGGACAGCGCCGCCCAGGCAGCGGCGAGCGCCGGGTCCGCGCTGAGCTCGGCCGCCAGCCCCTCCGGCACCTCGACCTCGCGCGGCGCGGTGTCGACCTCGACACCGACCTCGTACGTGCCGCCCGGCGTGACACCGGCCGGCTCCCGGTGCGCGCTCGCGACGCCGAGCCAGAACTGGTCGCCCATCGAGGCGATCGAGCTGCGGTAGGTGTAGTCGCCCAGCGTGACCACCACCTTCGGGCGACACCCCGCCCCCAGCGCCTCGACCACCTCGTCGGGAACCCGGAACCCGGCCGTCGTGCCGCCCGTGCTCTCGAGCTCCGCCGTGAACCTCATCCCGGCAGTGTGCCTGCGCGCCGTCTCGCCCGCCAGTGGCGATCCGTGGGAGACACTGGCCCGATGCCCGAGCTCCCCGAGGTCGAGAGCGCCCGCGCCACGATCGAGGCGGGCGCGTTGCACCGCCGGATCGCCGACGTCGACGACACCGACGCCTACGTCTGTCGCCCGCACGCACCCGGCCAGATCCGCGACGCGCTCATCGGCCGCCAGCTGACCGGCGCGTTCCGTCGCGGCAAGACCATGTGGTGCGAGACGTCCGCCCTTGATGGCAGCGGTGCGGCCGGACCCGTCCTCGGGCTGCATCTCGGGATGAGCGGCCGCATCCTCGTGACCGACGGCGACGGAGGGTCGATCGAGGGCGGCGACCGGCTCACCGGCCGCTACGCGACCATCGCCGAGCAGGCGGACCGCCATCCGGTCTGGAGCCGTTTCACGATCGAGTTCGCCGACGGCGGTGCGCTGCGCCTCTTCGACAAGCGTCGCCTCGGGCGAGTCCGCCTCGACCCGGACATCGACGCCCTCGGCCCGGACGCCGGGCAGATCGGTGTCGCGGAGTTCCGCGAGCGTGTGGGCCGCGGCCGCAGCCCGATCAAGGCGAGGCTGCTCGACCAGTCGGTGCTCGCGGGCGTCGGCAACCTGCTCGCGGACGAGACCCTCTGGCAGGCACGCATCGACCCGCGCCGTCGCGTCGACACCCTCGACGACGACACGCTCACCGCACTGCACCGCGCCCTCCGCACGGCGACACGGGCCGCGATCCGCAAGGGCGGGGTCCACACCGGCACGATCATCGAGCATCGCCGCGAGGGTGACGTCTGCCCGCGCTGCGGCGCTCCCATGCAGCGCGCCGTCGTCGGCACCCGCACCACCTGGTGGTGCCCGGTCGAGCAGGTCTGAGCAGACCCGCTCAGCGGCCCTTCGACCGCCCCCGCAGCCCGCGCCAGACACGCTCGACCGCCCCCGGCGCGCCGCTGCCGAGGAACCCGAGCACGTCGGATCTCGCGCCGTCGACCAACGTGCGCACCGCCCGCTCCGCACGATCGGCGTCCTGCGCGGCGATCGCCTCCGCGATCTCCTCGTGCTGCGCCAGCACGGTGTCGTCGATGCGATGCGGGAGCGTCCCGAGGTCGTCGCGGGCCTGGAGCAGAGCCGCGAACGTCCCCTGCAGCCGCGCGATGGCGGCGTTCCCGCTCGCGGCCAGCAGCCGCGCGTGGAAGGCGACGTCGGCGGCCGTGAAGCCGGCGAGATCGCCGCGCGAGCCGAGCCGACGCATGGCCGTCGCCAGCTCGGCGAGCGCCGCGACATCCGCGACCGACGCGTGCGCGCAGCACAGCCGGGCCGCACGCGGCTCGACGGCGGCCCGCAGCTCTTCGAGATCGGTCACCACCTGCACGCGGTCCGGTCCCTGCACACGCCACCCGATCACCTCGGCATCGAGTGCGTCCCACTGCTCCGGCGGCAGCACCCGGGTGCCGGTCCGCGGCCGTGGCCGGACCAGGCCCTTGGCCTCGAGCACCCGCAGCGCCTCGCGCACCACCGAGCGGGAGACCCCTCGCTGCTCGGCCACCACCTCGGGGACGATCTGCTCACCCGGCACCAGCTCACCCGTGGCGATGCCGAGCCCCAGCGCCGCCACCACGGGGTGCTGCCGGCTCTCAGCCACGCGCCCCTCGGACCGCCTGCAGCAGGCTCGCCACGGCGGCGGCAGGGTCGTCGGAGCGGGTGAGCGACCCACCCACACCCACCGCGAGCGCGCCCGCGGCGATCCAGCTCGCGGCGTCCTCCGGTCCGACTCCGCCCGTGGGGACGCATCGCAGCTCGGGCATCGCCTCAAGCATGCCGCGCAGCGCCGCCGGGCTCCACAGCTGGGCGGGGAAGATCTTGACGGCCGGGGCTCCGGCCGCCTGCGCCGTCTGCATCTCGGTCGGGGTCAGGCACCCCGGTACGACGGCGAGATCGCTCGCCACGGCGAGCCGGACGACGTCGAGATCGAGCTGCGGGCTCACGAGGAACGCTGCCCCGGCGGCGATCGCGTCGCGCGCGTCCGCCGGCGTTCGCACCGTGCCGGCGCCGACCTCGGCGCCCGTCGCGGTGAGCTCCTCGATCACACCGAGCGCGCCGGGAGTGGTCAGCGAGACCTCGACGGCACGCAGCCCGGCGTCGACCAGGGTCCGTGCGGTGGCGCTCGCGTCCGCGGCCGTGCGCGACCGCACGATGCCGACGACCCCCTGGTCCTGGAGAGTGGCGAGGGTGTCGGCAGCGCTCATCGGGTCACGTCCGTGGTCGAGGTCAGCATGCGGTCGCGGCGTGCGGCGTCGGGCAGCCCGGGGGTGTCGCCGCGTGTGGCCACGACGCAGGCGGCGACGACGGCGGCCTCGGCGAGCCGCTGCTGGGGTTCGATCCCGCGCAGCCAGCCGCTGATCCAGCCGGCGGCGAAGGCGTCGCCCGCCCCGACGGGGTCGACCACCGGGACGGTCCGCGCGGGCTCGCTCACGACATCGCCGCCGGAGCTCTCGGACGCGCCACGGGCGCCGTCCTTGAGCACGACCACAGACGCCCCACGGTCGTGAGCCCACACGATCGGGTCCTCGATGCCGAGAGTGCGGGCGTCGTCGGTGCCGATGAGCACGACGTCGCTGACGCCGGCGATCTCGGTGGCGAGGTCGCGCCACCTCGCCGGCGGGGCGAGCCGCGTGCGCACGTTCGGGTCGAACGAGACCGTCACGCCGGCCTCGCGCGCGAGGGCGATCGCGGCTCGCACCACGTCGGTCCCCGCGATCGCGGCGGTGATCCCGGTGACGTGGAGCAGCCGGGCGGTGGCGATCGTGGCCTCCGGCAGATCGTCGCGATGCATCGTCCGGGCGGCGCTGTCCCCGCGCAGGTACGCCACCGAGACACCCGTCGCGAGGGTGTCGCGGAGCAGCAGGCCGGTGGGCCGGTCGGGGTGGGTGGTGACGGCGTCGACGTCCACACCCTCGCCCCGCAGCTCGCGCAGGATGCGGTGGCCGAGCGTGTCGTCGCCGACCCGGCTCACCAGGGCAACCGTGTGCCCGAGCCGCGCCAGCCCGACGGCGACGTTGGACTCCGCGCCGGCGTACCCGGCGTCGTAGGAGGTCGCGCGGTCGAGCGGGACACCGTCCGGAGCGAGCATCAGCGCCATCACCTCGCCGAGGGTGACGACGTCGACGGACATGCTCCGACTATAGTCAGACTATTCGTTCCGACGGAGGAGAATCGTG
>JBMDXU010000111.1:0-12559 GCA_048594485.1 Pseudactinotalea sp.
GGAGCTACGAGCTCGCCGCAGACCTACGATCTCGGCGAGGGTGGGTGGCTGCTTCATCGCGACCGCGGGGGTGTCGAGGAGCTGACCAGCGTCGAGTCGCTCGGGCTCACCGAGGTGTGGCGAGCGGCGCGTGCGCTGTCCGGCTACCGCGACGAGGCCGCCGTCCTCGCGGCCGAGTCGATGCTGCCGCCGCAGGTGCGGCTGCCCGGCCTGTCGGGTGATCTCGCCGACCCCGACGACGTCGACCGCCTCATCGAGCGGTGGGCCACCTCGACGGGACTGCGCGCGCAGCTCGGCACCGGCGGCGAGGGTGTCGTCACCATCGACCTGCGCGAGGACGGCCCGCACGGGCTGGTCGCCGGCACCACCGGCGCCGGCAAGAGCGAGCTGCTGCAGTCGCTGCTGTGCTCGCTCGCGATGAACAACCCGCCCTCGCGGATCACGTTCCTCCTCGTCGACTACAAGGGCGGCGCCGCGTTCCGCGAGTGCGCCGAGCTGCCGCACTCGGTCGGCTACATCACCGACCTCACCCCGGCGCTCGTGCCGCGCTGCCTCACCTCGCTGCACGCCGAACTCACCTCGCGCGAGCACCTGCTCGCCCAGTACGGCGCCAAGGACCTGATGGCGCTCGAGCAGATCGCCCCCGAGGCGGCGCCGCCGAGCATGCTCATCTGCGTCGACGAGTTCGCCGCCCTGCTCGCCGAGGTGCCGGAGTTCGTCGAGGGCATGGTCTCGATCGCGCAGCGCGGCCGTTCGCTCGGCATGCACATGCTGCTCGCGACCCAGCGCCCGGCCGGCGTCGTGACGCCCCAGATCAAGGCGAACACCGATCTGCGCATCGCGCTCCGCGTGGCCGCCCCGGACGACTCGGTCGACGTCATCGACGCCCCCGACGCCGCCCACATCTCGCGCCGCACCCCCGGCCGCGCCTGGCTGCGCCGGACCGGTCACGGCACCCGCGAGCTCGTGCAGGTCGCGTGGGTCGGCGCGCACGAGGAGATCCACGCCGACGGGGGCAAGGTGCGCATCAGCCCGTTCACCGCGCGCGAGCTCCCGGGCACCGGGCGCCACGGCTCCGGCACACGCGTGCATCCCCGGAGCGACCTCGAGCGGATCGTTGCGACCGCCGGGACCGCGTTCCTGCGCACCGGCCGCCCGGCACCGAAGAAGCCCTGGCTGCCGGCGCTGCCGGTCGAGATCCCGCTGGCGTGCGCCGCTCCCGGTCGCCTCGTCCTCGGCGACGGCGCACGCGACGAGGCGCTCGTCGCGGGCACACGCGAGCAGACCCACACCGTCGAGCAGGGATCCGGTCAGGTCGCGCTCGGTCTCGTCGACCGGCCCGCCGACCAGACCCAGCTCCCGTGGATCGTCGACTACGCCCGCGCCGGCCACCTCCTCGTCTACGGCGCGTCCGGCTCGGGCAAGTCCGAGGTGCTGCGCACGCTCGCGGCCGCCGTCACGGCCGGATCGGCCAGCGGTGTCCCGGACTGCGTGTACGCGATCGACGCCGGCGGCGGGGCGCTCGCGGTGCTCGAGCGGATGCCGTCGGTCGGGTCGGTGGTGCTGGAGCAGCAGACCGAGCGCATGCTCCGCCTCGTCCGCATGCTCGCCCGCGCCGTCGCCGACCGGAACGCGCTCCTCGCCTCCCGCGGAGCCGCCGACGTCGACGCGCTCGCCGCCCTCGGCGTCCCGCTCCAGCGCATCCACCTGCTGATCGACAACCTGCCCGCCGTGATGGACGCCGTCGACGGCGGTGGCCCGGTCCGTCGTCAGCACGCCGAGCACATGCTCACGATCCTGCAGGAGGGGCGTCGCTGCGGCGTCCACGTCACGGCCACCACACCGCAGCGGACCGGTCTCACCTCCCCCATCCAGGCGACGTTCGGGCAGCGGCTCGTGCTGCGGATGACCGTGCCCGACGACTACGTCATGCTCGGCGTCCCGGCGAACGTGGTCGACGGCGACTCGGTGCCCGGGCGTGGGCTCGTCGGCAAGGACGAGGTGCAGATCGCGACGGTCGGCGGCGCCGGCACCCCGGTGCAGGCGAAGCGTCTGGACGAGCTCTGCGCCGTCGTCGCCGACTCCTACCGGGACGACGTCGCCTCGGCCGTGCCGACCATGCCGAGCCGTGTGCCGCAGCACCTCGCTCCCGCGCCCGTGCGCGACGAGGTCTGCGTCGGCGTCGAGGACGGGTTCGTCGGGGCGGTCACGGTGTCGCTGCTCGACGGCCCGCTGCTCGTGCTCGGCCGCGCCCGCAGCGGCCGCACCTCGACGCTGCTCGGGATCGGCCAGCTCGCCCGCCGCTCGGCGAACGCCCCCGTCCGCGTGACCCTCGTCGGCCCCCGGGCCGCGACCGGCGTCGTCGGCCCCGACGGCGCGATCGAGCCCGGTGCTGTCGCCGACGAGGTCCTCACCGACCCCGCCGCCGTCACCGCCTGGGCGACGGCACTCCGCCCGCCCGCCGCGGACGAGTGGCACCTCGTGCTCGTCGACGACCTCCACGAGTGGGAGCGCGAGTGGGAGAAGGGCGGCGAGGAGCGCGCCTGCGTCGAGGCGCTCATCGGCGCGCTCGAGCGGCCGCGCATCGCCGTCGTCGCCACGTCCGACCCCGACGACGCCCGGTCGCGTCAGCACATCCCGGGCCTGACGCAGGCGCTGCGTCGCGCGCGGCGCTCCGTCCTCATCTCCCCCGAGATGTCCGACGGCTCGATCGCCGCCACGACCATCCCCATGCACACCGCCGAACCGTTGTCCGGCATGGGCAGGGGTCTCCTCGTCACGGGAGGCGCCACGCACGTGGTCCAACTAGTATCAGCGAGTTCCCAGCCGGTCGGGGGTGCCGTCTCATGAGCACGAACACGCCAGTGTCGTGGTGGCGCCGCAGGCTGCGGTCGGCCGGTAAGGAACGGGGCATGGTCGAGGCCGGCATCGCGGCCGCCGGCGGCCTGCTCGTCGTGGGCGCCGTCCTCGGCAACGGGGTCGCGGCCGCCGTCATGGACATGTCCGACGGCCAGACCTGGCTCCCGGACAACGACGGTTCGGTCGTGCAGATCAACCCCGCCACCGGGCAGCCGGAGTACCGCCTCACCATGGGTGAGGGCGACGAGCTCGAGATCACCCAGGGCGACGGTTACCTCGTCGTCACCAACACCGAGACCGGCGTCAGCACGCCGATCGACCTCGCCGGCCTGGTCGCGGGACGGTCGCGCATCGTCGGACCCGAGGGCATGACGCTCATCGGCGGCGGGCTCATGGTCGCCGTCGAGAAGGAGCCCGGCTTCGTCCAGGTCATCGACCCGGTGACGAGCGAGCCGCGCAGCGCCGCCTACCGTGCGGGCGAGGACCTCGCCGATGCGGTCATCGACCGCGAGGGCAGCATCTGGCTGATGACCGAGTCCGGCACGTTGCGCGAGCTCGACTTCGTGCCCGAGTCGGGCGAGCTGGCGGTCTCGACCGACCGTCCGATCACCGGCGCCGGTCCCGACACCCGGCTCGTGCCCCACGCCGCGGGTGTGACGGTGTTCGCGCCCGACGGCGGCGCGATCCTTCAGATCGGCACCGGACCGGACTTCGTGCAGCAGGTGCCGGCCCTGCAGGGCGAGGTGCTGGCCGCCCCGAGCGCGCCGGCCACGCTCGCCCCGGCATCGGCGACCGATCTCGGGCTCGTGTTCGTCATCAGCGACCAGCGGCTGCTGACCATCGACGTCGGCGGCCAGGGGTGCGCGACGCCGCTGACGCCGGCCGTCTTCGAGGACAAGATCTACGTGCCGTGCGGCGGTGACGGCGTCGTCATGGTCCTCGACAAGAACGGCAACCGCGGCGGCGAGGACATCATCGTCCCCGGCGGCGGCGACGCGACCCTCATGGTCGACGACGGCCGGCTGTACGTCAGCGGCGAGGACGACTCGCGCGTCGTCATGGTGCAGCAGGACGGCAGCTCGATGATCACCGACGTGAGCGGCGCCGAGATCCCGACGTCGGAGCCGGACGTCTCCGACCCGCTGCCTCCGATCACGACGCCGGTCACGACGCCTCCGCCGGTCTCACCGACCACCCCGCCGGTCAACATCGACCCGCCCGTCACGCAGGATCCGACGGACCCCGCCGACGGGACGCCGCCGTCGTCCGACCCCGACGACGACACGACGGACCCGGGCGACGACCCGACGACGCGCGGACCCGGCGACGGGACGACTCCCGGTGACGAGGACCTCGTCCCGTCCGACGTCACGGCTCGGGTCCAGCCCGACGGCAGCGTGCGCGTCACGTGGCGCGCCCCGGTCCAGAGGCCGCTCGAGTACGTCGTGGTCAGCTCCGACGGCGCCGTCGAGCAGCAGGTCCCGGTCGGTCGGACCAGTGCCGTGCTCACCGGGCTGACGTGCGGCTCGGACCTGACGATCACGGTCCACGCCCATCACGAGGACGGCACGTTCGCGGCCGACGACGGCACGGTGACCACCCCGGACTGCGTCAACCCGCCGAACGCGTCCCAGCTCACCCCGAGCGACGTCACCGCGGCGCGGGCCGACGACGACGTGATCGTCGGGTGGACGCCGCCGGCGATCGCGCCGGACCGCTACGTGGTGACCGGGATGGGCCAGAGCGAGACGGTGGACGGCGCCGCGACGTCGGCCCGGTTCGCCGACCTGGTCTGCACGGGCGAGCCGCTGACGTTCGAGGTCACCGCGGTCCACACCGACGCCGGTGAGCACACGGCTACGCAGCGCACCGCGGTCGTCGACGAGTGCACGGTCGACCCGGCCGACCTGCGACCGACGAACGTCACGCTGACGGCGGTCTCCGGGGGCTCCGGCGACGACTACCGGCTCACCTGGACCGCGCCCGCGCAGGCTCCGCAGGGCTACCGGATCACCGGTGCCGGCGTGAACCAGACCGCAGCCGCGGGGGCGACCAGCGTCGACCTCACCATCGCGTGCGCGGCCTCGGTGCAGCTGACGCTGACCGCGAACCACGGCACCGCGGGCACCGGGGTGGCGACGTCGAACACGGTGACGAACACCTGCACCACGACACCTCCGACGACGACGCCGCCGACCCTGACGGCGCCCTCGGACGTCGCCGCCGCCCGCGTCGACGAGAACACCGTGCGGGTGACCTGGACGGCCTCCACCCCCGCCGCGCAGGAGTACCAGGTGATCCCGAGCAGCGGCGGCACGGTCTCCGCGGGGACCGCCACCACCCTCGACGTCGATGTCACCCCGGGCGCCAGCTACACGTTCCAGGTGCGCGCCATCCTCGACAGCCAGCAGTCGACGTCGGCGGCGAGCAACGCCGTCACCATGCCGGCTCCGGCGACCGAGCCGGGGACTCCCACCGGCTTCACCGGGTCCTGGGTCGGCGGCGGTCAGGGCAGCAGCGAGCTGCAGGTCGCCCTCGACTGGACCGCGCCGAGCGACGGCGGATCGCCGATCCAGTCCTACGACGTCTGGTGGGGCTCGGGCTCGGGCACCGGCAGCACGACCGTGACCGGCCCGGGCACCATCACGATCCCGTGCTCCGGCTGGACGATCTGCACGAGCGGCGGCAACCTCGAGGTCACCCTGACGCCCGTGAACGGTGTCGGCCCTGGCGGTACCGCGCACGTCACCGTCGCCGTCACCGGAGTACCCACACCGCAGGACGGCGACGGCGTGCTGACGACGGACGAACGGCTCGAGGGCCAGCACACCTTCCGCGGCACCATCACGTACGAGCCGAACGCGACGTGGGCCGGCATCGGAGGGACCTGCGTGGCCAGCGTCGACGGTGGCCCGCCGGAGCCGTTCGACTGCACGGCCACCACCGTGGTGGGTCAGTTCTCCGGGGCGAGGAACGTCGGCATGGACGGCTCGGTCGAGGTGACGATCACCTGGTCCGGAGGCTCGGCCACCACCTCGGCCTACGTGAGCATGGCGGGCGAAGGGTACTGCTACTACGAGAGCGGGTCCGGGCAGCGGTGCGTCGAGGTCGCCTCGCTCGACCCGGGCGACCCGGATGTCGACGTCGAGCCGCTCCCGTGGCAGCCGCCGGACGTCCCGAACCCGCCCGTCGTGATCGCGGGGGTCGGGATGCTGCTCGGAGCAGGAACGCTCCGCACCCTGCGCGCCCTCCGCCGTCGAGGGATGTTCGAGACGGGCAACCCCGGTTTCAACGCGGATCCGGACACCACCGCTGTGCACGCGGATCCGGGCACCGAGCACGAGAGAGCACGATGAGCGCACCCACCCCCGAGCAGGTCGCCGAGCTGCGGCTGCTGCACACCGACATCGTCGACGCCGTCAGCGAGGCGGTGCAGGGCAAGCGGTCGGTGATCGAGCTGGCCGTCACGTGCCTGTTCGCCGGAGGTCACGTGCTGCTCGAGGACGTCCCCGGGACGGGCAAGACGACGCTCGCCCGCTCGCTCGCGGCCGCGCTCGGCGGGAGCTCCCGGCGCATCCAGTTCACCCCCGACCTGCTGCCCGCCGACATCACCGGCACCGCCGTCTTCGAGCCGGGCAGCGGTGAGATCGTGTTCCGGCCCGGCCCGGTGTTCACCAACGTCCTGCTCGCCGACGAGATCAACCGCGCGGCGGCCAAGACCCAGTCGGCGCTCCTCGAGGTGATGGCCGAGCGCACGGTGACCGTCGACGGCGTCGGTCATGGCGTCCCCGACCCGTTCATCGTCATCGCGACCCAGAACCCGGTCGACCTCGACGGCACCTACCGGCTGCCGGAGGCCCAGCTCGACCGGTTCCTCATGCGGATCACGCTCGGCTACCCCGATCCGGAGCACGAGATCGAGGTGCTGCGGCCCGGGAGCGCGGCAGGCGTCGTCGAGAAGGTCACCGAGGTCACCGACCCCGACCGTGTGGCCACGGTGCGCCGCTCGCTGCGGGGCATCCACGTCGCCGACCCGCTGCTGGCGTACGTGCGCGCCATCGGCGCCGCGACCCGCAGCGACGAGCGGCTCCGGCTCGGTGCGAGCACCCGTGCCCTGCGCGGCCTCATCGCCGCCACGCAGGCGCACGCCGCCGCTCAGGGCCGGCACTACGTCGTCCCGAGCGACGTGCAACGGCTCGCCCAGCCCGTGCTGGCGCACCGCCTCATCCCCACACGCGACGCGCTGCTCGCCGGCGAGGAGCCGGGATCGATCGTGGCCGACGTCGTCGAGAGCGTGGAGGCCCCACGACCGGTGCCGGCGTGACGGTGCCCGGCGGCGCGAGAGCGGCAGCGTGATGGGCGCGTTGGCAGGGCTGCGGCTGACACGCCGGGGGGCGGCCGTGCTGGCGAGCGCCTCGGTGCTGATCGCGTTCGGCGCGTGGGCGTCGTATCCCGGGGTCGTCGGGCTCGGCATCGCGCTGGCGGTGGCGCTCGTGGTCGCGGTCGTCGGGGTCGCGGTGCCGGTGCCGCTGTCGGTGCGGCGGAGCGTGCGACCGTTGCGGGTGACGCGGCTGCAGGACTGCTCGGCCACCGTGAGCGTCACCAACACCTCGACCTGGCTGCCCGTGACGGCGTCGGGCCACGACCGCGTCGCGGGCGAGCAGATCCCGTTCGACCTGCCGCGCCTGGCACCCGGTGGCACCGAGCGCACCGAGCTGCCGATCCCGACGCACCGGCGCGGCGAGATCGCGTTCGGACCGCTCACGCTGCACCGGTTCGCGCTCGCCGACCTCGCGGAGGTCCGCCAGACGTACGGCGACCGCTCCACGGTGCTGGTCGAGCCCCGCATCCTCGACGCGCTCGCGCTCCCCGCGGGCACCCGGCGCGGGCACATCGGGGCCGACGAGCGCATCGCCCACGGCGGCACGGACCTCGTCGGGCTGCGCGAGTACCTGCCCGGTGACGACCTGCGCCGGCTGCACTGGGCGACGTCCGCGCGCCGCGGCCAGCTCATGGTCCGCGAGGACGCCGACCCCTCGGCACCGCACCTGACCGTCGTCCTCGACGACCGTGAAGCCAGCTACGACGGCGACGGGTTCGAGGAGGCGGTCGACGTCGCCGCGTCGCTCATGGCGACCGCGGCCGAGGACCGCAGCCCGAGCCGGGTCCTGACGTTCAGCGGCGGCCTCGACGCCTCGACGACCAGCCCACCCACCGCCGTCGTCACCGGCCTCGACCCGACGATCCTCGGGCACCTCGCCCACGTGCAGACGTCGACGACGGAGCCCGGGCAGCGGAGCTCGCACCTGTTCGCCGGCGCGCCGGACATCGTGGTCATCGTGACGGGGTCGCGCGCGCCCCTGGCGCCCCTGCTCGCCGACGCCGCGAGCGCGCCCGTCGGGGTGGTGGCGGTGGTGGACGACAACCCCGACCAGCTGGTCGGAGCCTCCCGCGGCGTCACCGTGCTCCGCGGCCCGCGCGCGGAGGAGATCGTCCACGCCTGGCGATCGGCGGTGGCCAGATGAGCTCGAGGCGCCGGGCCGTCGCACCAGTCCTGTGGGCGGTGGTGGTGCTGCTGACCTCGCTGCCGCCGCTCGCCGCGGGGTATGCCGCCGCGTGGGCGCTGCCCGTGCTCGCGGGGTGCGTCGTGCTGCCGTTCGGGGTCGCCGCGCTCGGGCGCGTGGTGCGGGTGCCGCGCTGGACGGTCGCGACGGCGGGCCTGGTGGTCGGCGTCGTCGTCGCCCTCGTGTTCGCCGACCGTGTCGACCAGCAGGCGGGAGCGCTCCCCGGCTGGCGGTCCAGCCCGGCGTTCAGCGTGCTCGGGCCGCTGATCGACTCCGTGCCTCGCCTGCTGACGGCGCCACGACCCGCACCGGCGGATCCGTCGTTGCTCGTGCCCGCCGCGCTCCTGGTGTGGTTGGTCGCACTGGCGGTGGCGCTCGCGGTCGTCGGGACCCGGCGCGCGGGCGTGGCCCCGCTCTTCGGCGCCGTCGCGCTCCACGTCGCGGGCGGGTTGCTGACGGCCGGCCGTGGTGACGCGTTCGGGATGTCGGCCCTCGCGACGGCGGTGGCGCTGCTGCTCGGGTGGGTGCTCGTCTCGCCCACGGAACCGAACGCCCAGGCCAGCCCTACAGCGCCGCGCCCACGCCGAGGGGTGCTGCTCCCCGCGCTGGTGACGGTCGTGGTCGCCACGTTCGCCCTCGTCGCGGTGGCGGTGCCGACCGCCCGTGCGTTCGAGCCGCGCACCCTCGTCCCGCCGCCGCAGCTGCCCGCCGACGCCACGAACCCGGTGCCGCAGTCGGCCGTCTGGGCGCAGTCGCCCGGGACGTCGCTGCTGACGATCGCACCTGTCGAGGGCGAGCTCCCCGAACGGGTCTCGCTCGCCGTCCTGCCCGACTACTCCGGGGTGGCGTGGACGCTCGACGCCGAGCTGCGCGCCGTCGGCGTCATCGACGAGCCGGACACCCGCCCCGGCCTGCAGACCCGCACGGCCACCTACACCCTCACCGCCGACGAGTTCGCCGAGGTCTGGATCCCCACGGCGGGACGGCCCACCGCCGTCGACGGCGTCCCCGCGGTCATGGACATCGACACGGGGACGCTGGTGGCGCCGTCGGGCTGGGGAGCCGGTGCGGAGGTGACCGTCACGAGCACGATCACCGACCCGAGCGACGAGGCGCTGGCGCGCGCGAGCGTGCCGCAGGCCGCGGAGGTGACCCGCTACCTCGAGCTGCCGCGAGCACCGGGCCACTTCGCCGAGACCGCCCGACAGGTCACCTCCGGCGTCTCCAGCCGCTGGGACCAGGTCTCGTTGCTCGCCGACTGGGTCCGCGGCGATCTTGACAGCGGCCAGGAGCGGACGCTCGACCACGCCGCGCGCTCGGGATCCTCCTACGAACGGCTCACCACGTTCCTGTTCGCCGAGCCGGACGAGGGCGGTCAGGTCGGCACCACCGAGCAGTTCGCCTCCTCCTTCGCCGTCCTGGCGCGCACGATCGGCATCCCCACCCGTCTCGTCGTCGGGTTCGACGTCCCAGACGACGCCGGTGCCGGTCCGGTCGGGATCACCGGGACGAGCTCGCGCGTGTGGGCGGAGGTGTACCTGAGCAGGGTCGGGTGGGTGCCGGTCGACCCGAGCCCGGACGCCTCGATCACCACCGACCTGCCGACCCCGGACGCCGAGAGCGACCTGGGTGACGACCCGAGCTCCGACCCGACCGAGGACGCCACCGCCGACGCCGACGTGATCCAGAACGACGACGGCGAGGAGGGTGCCTCACCGGCCGCGGCCGGATCGGTCGCGCTCGGCCTGCTCGCGGTGGCGATGCTGGGCGTCGTCGGCCTCGCGATCGCCCGCGCGGCGCGCCGACGTCGGTGGCGCAGCCATGGCGAGGAGGGTGCGTGGGGTGCCGTCGAGGACGCGATGCGGCTGGCCGGCAGCCCGCCGGCGCCCGGGCGGACGGCGCCGGACCTCGCCGCCTCGCTCCCCGACGACGTCAGCGGCTCGGCCGTCGCGCTCGCCGAACGAGCCGAGGCCCGCGCCTACGCCCCCGACGACGGCCCGTCCGCCGACCCGCATCGCTCCGCCTGGGCCCTCGCCCGTGAGGTCGAGATGGGCCTGCGCCGTCGAGCGCCCTGGTGGCGCCGCCTCGCGTGGTGGATCTCCCCCCGCGTCTGGCGCCGCTGAGAGCCCGACACGTCGGAGAGCTCAGGTGCGGCAGACGACGTTCGACATGCCGCGGTCGCCGTTGGCGGCGTCGTAGCCGAGGACGGCGTAGCACTCGGTGCCGTCGGGGTCGCGGCCCTCGAGCGTCGTCGTCGTGAGCGGAGCGGCGATCGGGGTGCCGACCAGCTCGGTCTCGATGTTGTTCGGGTCGTCCCGCGGCGCGTCCGGGTCGATCCAGGAGACCTGGACGACGATGTAGAACAGCACCTCCTGCTCGGGTGCGGTCCAGCTGAGCACGAGCGCGGTGCCGCGGTCCTCGTCGATCGCGAGCTGCCGCGGGGACATCGCCTCGGTGATCACCTCGACCTGCAGCGGGTCGGTGCCCAGGTCCGGCGGGTCGCTGGAGGGGACCTCGTCGATCGACGGCGGTGACGTCGGCTCCTCGGCGTCGCCGCCCTGGAGGAACGCCGACCCCACGCCGATCGCCGATCCGACGAGCAGCATGCCGCCCAGGAACGCGGCGATGCGCCGCCACGGCGACGACGTCGCGCTCTCCTCGCCGTCGCGTCGGCTTCGCCGACGCCTCGGCTGCTCCTCCTCGTCCGGTTCCGGGGCGAGACCCGTGTGGTCGCCGTCGGGCTCATGGGTGGCCGACACCGCCGGCGCCGACGACGTGACGTGCGCCAGCACGGACGGCGCCACCGGCGACGGCTCGTCGGGCTCCTCCGGCGTGGACGGCACGGACGTCGGCGACGGCGTCGAGCGGGTCGACGACACGGCGTCCGGCGCCCACGCGGCGTCGGCATCGGCGTCGGGACCGGCCGCCACGCCGTCCGCGACGACGCTGTCGGGCTCGACGCCCTCCGCCGCGTCGCCGGACGCGACGCCGTCGGGGCCCGTGCCGATACCGTCCGGCCGCGGGTTCGTCGGCACGTCGGCCTCGGGCATGTCGACCGGGGCGGGGTTCCAGGACCTGTCCTCGGTGCGGATCCGCCGGAGTCGACGCAGGGCCTCGCGCGCCGTACCGATCCGGCTGTCGCGGTCGGCGACGAGGCAGTCCTCGATGAGCGCCACGAGCTCCTCGGGCACGTCGTCGCGCTGCAGGCGACGTCGCTGCCCCGTCCGGACACGGCGCAGGTAGGCCAGAGCCGTGTCCTCGTCGGGGTCGGCGGACGCGAACGGTGCCCGGCCGTCGAGCAGCGTGAACAAGGTCGACCCGAGCGACCACACGTCGTCGGCCTCGGTGGGCGCGAGCCCGTCGAGCACCTGCGGGCTCGCGTGCCGGTAGCTGAACCTCTCCAGCGTGGCCGTGTGCCCGGCGTCGGCCATGCGCGCGATGCCGAAGTCGGAGAGCACGTACGACGTCGGCAGCACGAGCACGTTCTGCGGTTTGACGTCGCGGTGCAGCACCCCGTGCGTGTGGGCGAACGCGAGCGCGTCGGCCACCGCGGTGCCGGCGGTCACCACGTCCGATGTCGGCAGCGGCCCGGTCGCGCGCAACCGGTCGTGGAGCGAGCCCAGGTCGTGGAACTCCATGACCAGGCACGGCTCGCCGGCCGCCGTCGTCGTGGTGTCGAGCACGGTCACGATGTGCGGGTGCTGGCGGCCGAGCCGCACGGTGATCTCGAGCTCGCGGGCGAAGCGCGCCGCGTCGGCGGGGTCGGAGATCTGGATGACCTTGATCGCGACGTCGCGGTCCACGCTGGTCTGCCGCGCGCGGTAGACGATCGAGTCGCCGCCTCGGGCCACCTCGCGCAGGTCGGTGTAGCCGGCGACCTCGACGTCGGCCCGAGGTCTGGGCCCGGAGCCGGTGACCTCGGCCAGTGCGCTCGCTGCTGCGGGCGCCCAGTCGTCGTCGGTCACACCCGCCCCCTCCGGCCCGTGCCGCACCTCGCGGCCACCCCTGAGAATAGGCGGACCACCCCCGTCGTCGCACGGGCTGTGCTGCCCGTCCAGGTCCGGTCGGCGTCCGCCGGTGTCGAACGGTTCGCTCGCCGACGCCGTCGCCGAGCGACGCCGAACCCGGACGTCGCC
>JBMDXU010000112.1:0-2416 GCA_048594485.1 Pseudactinotalea sp.
GCACCGCCCCGATCTACTCCAGCGACTCGCTGCACTCGGCCGTCGTCGAGATCATCGTCAAGAAGAACGCCCGCGTGCGGTACACGACGATCCAGAACTGGTCGAACAACGTGTACAACCTCGTCACCAAGCGCTCCACGGTCGCCGAGGGCGGCACGATGGAGTGGATCGACGGCAACATCGGCTCCAAGGTGACGATGAAGTACCCGGCGGTCTACCTCATGGGCGAGCACGCGCGGGGCGAGACGCTCTCGATCGCGTTCGCGGGTGAGGGCCAGCACCAGGACACCGGCTCCAAGATGGTGCACATGGCGCCGCACACGAGCTCGTCGATCGTGTCGAAGTCCGTCGCCCGCGGCGGCGGCCGCGCCTCCTACCGCGGTCTCGTGCAGGTGCTCGAGGGTGCCGAGGCGTCGAAGTCGAACGTGCTCTGCGACGCGCTGCTCGTGGACACGATCTCCCGGTCCGACACCTACCCCTACGTCGACGTCCGTGAGGACGACGTCGAGATGGGTCACGAGGCCACGGTCTCCAAGGTGAGCGAGGACCAGCTGTTCTACCTCATGTCCCGAGGCATGGAGGAGACCGAGGCGATGGCCATGATCGTGCGCGGGTTCGTCGAGCCCATCGCGCGCGAGCTGCCCATGGAGTACGCGCTCGAGCTCAACCGCCTCATCGAGCTGCAGATGGAAGGGGCCGTCGGCTGATGACCCAGACCTCCCAGGGCACGACCGCGACCGGTCTGTCCACCGATCACTCGCGCGCCGTCGCCGACGGGGAGCACACCCACGCGGGGCCGACGTCGGCCGCACCGGGCTCACCGGTGCTGACCTACGCCGACCGCTTCGCGTCCACCGACCCGACGCTGTTCGAGGTGCCGAGCGGACGCGAGGAGGAGTGGCGCTTCACCCCGCTGCGTCGTTTGCGCGGGCTGCTCGAGGACGCCCCGCTCACCGGGACTGGCTTCACCCTCGAGGCCGCGGCGCCGGACGGCGTCAGCGCCGCCAGCATCCCGGTCGGCGAGTCCGACCGCGGCGCCTCGGGCTACGTCCCGATCGACCGTGTCAGCGCCCGTGCGTGGGACGCGACGACCGAGGTCTACACGGTCGACGTCGCGCCGGAGACCGAGGTCGCCGAGCCGTTCGTCATCACGCTGCGCGGCACCGGGCAGGGCGAGGCGATCCCCGCGCACCTGCTGGTGCGTGTGGGCGCCTTCGCGAGCGCGACCGTCGTCGTCTTCTACGAGGGCAGCGCGACGCTCGCCGAGAACGTGGAGGTCGTGCTGGCCGACGGCGCCAAGCTCACCCTCGTGAGCTACCAGGACTGGGAGCGGGACGCGGTGCACCACAGCAACGCGCACGCCGTCGTCGGCCGTGACGCCGAGCTCAAGCACGTGTCGGTCTCCTTCGGCGGCGACCTGGTGCGGCACGACACCACCGCCGCCTACCGCGGCCCCGGCGGGTCGGCCGTCCTCTACGGGCTGTACTTCGCCGACGCCGGTCAGCACATCGAGCACCGGCTGTTCGTCGACCACAACGAGCCGAAGACCCACAGCGACGTGCTCTACAAGGGCGCGTTGCAGGGCCAGGACGCGCACAGCGTGTGGATCGGGAACGTGCTCATCCGCCCCGAGGCCGAGGGCATCAACACCTACGAGCTCAACCGCAACCTGGTGCTCACCGATGGCGCACGCGCGGACTCGGTGCCGAACCTGGAGATCGAGACCGGCGAGATCGAGGGTGCCGGGCACGCCTCGGCCACCGGCCGGTTCGACGACGAGCAGCTGTTCTACCTGCGCTCGCGCGGCATCCCGGAGGAGGCCGCACGCAGGCTGGTGCTGCGCGGTTTCTTCGCCGAGATGGTCCACCAGATCGGGGTGCCGGTGGTCTCCGACCGCATGCTCGCCTCGATCGAGGCCGAGCTCGAGGTCGCGATGAACGGCGAGGCCACCTCGCCCGAGCTCGCCGCCGTCACCGCGGTCACCCAGGAGACCGAGTGAGCGCACAGGTGGTGGCGTCCCGCGACGACCTCCAGCCCGGTGAGGCGATGCGGCTGGAGCTCGACGCCGCGGACGGCGCCGTGGTCGAGGTCGCGCTCGTGCGCGCCGAGAACGGCGAGTACTTCGCCGTCAGCGACATCTGCTCGCACGGCCAGGTCTCGCTCTCCGAGGGCGAGGTCGACGGCTGCTCCATCGAGTGCTGGCTGCACGGCTCCACCTTCGACCTGCGCACCGGGCAGCCACAGAGCCTGCCGGCGATCCGCCCGGTGCCCACCTACCCCGTGACCTACGACGGCGAGCAGGTGCTCGTCGACATCGATTCCTAGAAAGCGCGAGAGAACCTCTCATGTCGAACCTGACCATCTCCGACCTGCACGTCACCGTCGAGACCCCCGAGGGCCCGAAGCAGATCCTGCG
>JBMDXU010000113.1:0-4099 GCA_048594485.1 Pseudactinotalea sp.
CACGTCGACTTCACCTACGAGGTGTCCCGCTCGCTCGCGGCGTGCGAGGGCGCCGTGCTGCTGGTCGACGCGGCGCAGGGCATCGAGGCGCAGACGCTCGCCAACCTGTACCTGGCGATGGAGAACGACCTCACGATCATCCCGGTCCTCAACAAGATCGACCTGCCGGCCGCGCAGCCGGAGAAGTACGCGGCCGAGCTCGCCAACCTCATCGGCGGGGACCCCGAGGACTGCCTCAAGGTCTCGGGCAAGACCGGCGAGGGTGTGGAGGCGCTGCTCGACCGGATCGTGCGCGAGGTGCCCGCCCCGGTCGGCGACCCGGAGGCGCCGGCACGCGCGATGATCTTCGACTCGGTCTACGACGTCTACCGCGGCGTCGTCACCTACGTGCGTGTGGTCGACGGCCACCTCAGCCCGCGCGAGCGGATCGCGATGATGTCGACGAAGGCCACCCACGAGCTCCTCGAGATCGGCGTCTCGTCGCCCGAGCCGAAGCCGACGGCGGGGCTCGGGGTGGGTGAGGTCGGCTACCTCATCACCGGGGTCAAGGACGTGCGTCAGTCCCGTGTCGGTGACACGGTGACGAACGCGGGCAAGCCGGCGTCGACGGCGTTGTCGGGGTACGCGGACCCCAAGCCGATGGTGTTCTCGGGCCTGTACCCGATCGACGGCTCCGACTACCCGGACCTGCGGGAGGCGCTCGACAAGCTCAAGCTCAACGACGCCGCCCTCACCTACGAGCCGGAGACCTCGGTGGCGCTCGGGTTCGGGTTCCGCTGCGGGTTCCTCGGGCTGCTGCACCTGGAGATCGTGCGCGAGCGGCTGGAGCGCGAGTTCGACCTCGACCTCATCTCGACCGCCCCCAACGTGGTCTACGACGTCACGATGGAGGACGGCAAGGACGTCGTCGTCACCAACCCGAGCGAGTTCCCCGCGGGCAAGATCGCCACGGTCCGCGAACCGCTGGTGAAGGCGACGGTGCTCGCGCCGACCGAGTACGTCGGCACGATCATGGAGCTCTGCCAGGGGCGGCGCGGGTCGATGCAGGGCATGGACTACCTGTCGGAGGACCGCGTCGAGCTGCGCTACACGCTGCCGCTGGCGGAGATCATCTTCGACTTCTTCGACCAGCTGAAGTCGCGCACCCGTGGGTACGCGACGCTCGACTACGAGCTCACGGGCGACGCCGAGGCGGCGCTGGTCAAGGTCGACATCCTGCTGCAGGGCGAGCCGGTCGACGCGTTCAGCGCGATCGTGCACCGCGACAAGGCCTACTCCTACGGCGTGATGATGACGGAGAAGCTCAAGGAGCTGATCCCGCGGCAGCAGTTCGAGGTCCCGATCCAGGCCGCCGTCGGCAGCCGGATCATCGCCCGGGAGACGATCCGCGCGCTCCGCAAGGACGTGCTCGCCAAGTGCTACGGCGGCGACATCAGCCGTAAGCGCAAGCTGCTGGAGAAGCAGAAGGAGGGCAAGAAGCGGATGAAGAACATCGGCCGCGTCGAGGTCCCCCAAGAGGCGTTCGTCGCCGCGCTCTCCTCCGACGCCGCGGCCCCGAAGGACGCCAAGGCGAAGTGACGGTCCCGTTCGGGGTCTACCTGCACGTGCCGTTCTGCTCGGTGCGGTGCGGGTACTGCGACTTCAACACCTACACCGCGCTCGAGCTGGGCGGCGGGGCGAGCCAGGCCGGCTACGCACGCACCGCGATCGCCGAGATAGGGCTCGCCGATGCCGAGCTGCGTCGTCGAGGGCTCGACGGGCGCGAGGTCGAGACCGTGTTCTTCGGGGGCGGCACCCCGACCCTGCTCCCGACGGCGGACCTCGCCGCGATGCTCGACGGCGTCCGACGGACCTGGGGTCTGGTCGACGGTGCCGAGGTGACCACCGAGGCGAACCCCGACTCGGTCGATCTCGCGGCGCTGGTGCGGTTGCGCGAGGCCGGGTTCACTCGGATCTCGTTCGGGATGCAGTCGGCCGTGCCGCACGTGCTGGCGACCCTGGACCGGACGCACGACCCTGAGCGGGTGCCGCAGGTGGTGCAGTGGGCTCGCCAGGCGGGCCTGGCGGTCTCGCTCGACCTCATCTACGGCACGCCGGGGGAGAGCGTCGCCGACTGGCGCACCAGCGTCGAGGCGGTGCTGGCGATGGCGCCCGACCACGTGTCCGCCTACGCGCTCACGATCGAGCCGGGCACGAAGATGCACACCCAGGTGCGGCGCGGTGAGCTCCCCGGCGTCGACGGCGACGACCAGGCGGCCAAGTACGAGATCGCCGACGACCTGCTCGCCGGCGCCGGCTACGACTGGTACGAGATCTCCAACTGGGCGCGATCGCCCGAGCAGCGGTGCCGCCACAACGTCGCGTACTGGCGTTCGGCCGACTGGTGGGGGATCGGCCCCGGGGCTCACAGCCACGTCGCCGGAGAGCGGTTCTGGAACGTCAAGCACCCGCGCGCCTACGCCCAGCGTGTGGAGGCGGGCGAGCTCCCGATCGCCGAGACCGAGGTGCTCACGGGCGAGCAGGTCGCCGACGAGCACGTGCTGCTCGGGATCCGGTTGTCGGAGGGGCTCGCGGTGGGCTCGGACCAGGTGGGAGTGCTGGAGGCGTTGGCCGGCGAGGGTCTGCTGGAGCGAGAGAGAGCGGCCGAGGGGGTCGCCGTCCTCACCCGCCGCGGGCGCCTGCTGGCCGACACGGTCGTCACGCGACTGCTGCTCGGCTGACGCCCCAGGCACGCCGAAGAACGACCCGGCCGCCTACGGCGCGCGGGGCGCGGTTGTCGGTACCGTGTGCGCACCAGATCTCCACCGATCTTCCACAGGAGCGTCATGACGCAGGATCCGCAGGACCCGAAGACCCCGGACGGGGGGATGCCCCAGGAGCCGGCGTCCACGCCGGAGCCGCCGAGCGCGCCGACCTACGGCTCGCCGCAGCAGCCGCCCACCAGCCCGCCGCCCCCGCCGGGTGGTGGCTACGGACAGGCACCCGACCCGTCGGGTGCGTACCCGCCGCCGCAGCAGGGCGGCTTCACCCCGCCCCCGCCGCCCGGGCCTGGCCCGCAGGGCCAGTACGGCCAGCCCGGCCCCGGCTACGGCGGCCCCCCGCCCCAGCAGGGCTACGGCGCCCCCGGCGCCAGCTACGGCGCGCCCTCGGGTGAGCCGCAGGCGACGGAGTCGCTCTCGCGGGCCTGGGAGGCGTTCAAGGCCAACCCGTGGCCGTTCGTGCTCTCCCAGCTCCTCTGGGGGCTGATCCTCATCATCCCGGTCGGCATCCTGCTGGCCGTGTTCGGCGTCTTCAGCTACAGCGCGCCCACGATCAACCCGGACGGCACCATGGACCCGGGCACGGCGGGCGGCTTCGCGGCGATCTTCGGGATCGGCGGCATCATCGTCGCGCTGGTCGCCATCGCGATCGCCGTCGTCCAGTACGGCGCGTTCGCGAGCGCGACGCTCAAGGCGATGGACGGCGGCCGCGTCGAGCTCGGCGACTTCTTCAAGCCGAAGAACTTCGGCCAGCTGCTGTTGCTCGCCCTCATCCTCGGTGTCGCCGCCGCGCTGCTGGCGATCACGGTCATCGGCTCCATCGCCGTGATGTTCTTCGGGGTCTGGGCGATCTTCTTCGTGGTCGATCGGAACCAGGGCGCGATCGACGCGCTGAAGTCGAGCTTCGGGTTCGCGAGCAAGAACGTCAGCCAGAGCATCGTGCTGATCCTGCTGGCCTACGTGCTCAACATCGTCGGTTCGATCCCGTGCGGCCTGGGTCTCTTCGTGACCAACCCGGTCACCCTGCTCGCGTTCGCGGACTTCTACCGCCGCGTCACGGGCCCCAGCCAGGCGCCGGGCTTCGGCGGCCCGGCACCGCAGTACCGCTGATCAGCGCAGCTGCAGTACCGAGCGGCGGGGGGGGGGCCCCCGCGCCCGGGTCGCGCGCGCCTCCCGGATCTGGGTGGAGGGCAAGCACGATGCCGAGCTGGTCGAACGGGTGTGGGGCGAGGACCTGCGGATCGAGGGGGTCGTCGTCGAGATGCTCGACGGCGTCGACCACCTGGCGGATCGTCTCGCGGACTTCGAGCCCGGGCCGCAGCGACGTGTCGGCGTGCTCG
>JBMDXU010000114.1:0-4006 GCA_048594485.1 Pseudactinotalea sp.
GTGCCCGCGCGAGGGATCCGGCCGGCGCGGGTGCTCGACCTTGATCACCTCGGCACCCATGTCGCCGAGATGCATCGCCGCGAGCGGACCGGCGAACAGCGTGGACACGTCGACCACCCGCAGCCCGGCGAGCGCGCCACCCTCGGTCACGCCCCCTCCTCGTCCCAGCAGACGCGGAACCCGATCGACGTCGACGCGTCCAGCCCCAGACCGGGCAGCAGGTACTTGAGGCTGACCTCGGGAGGCTGCACACCGCCGTCGACGTACCAGTCCGATCCGTCGCTGCGGTGGTCCGCACCACCCTTCAGCATCACGAACCGCGTGCGGCCGTCGCTGTGCTCGGACTCGGTCCAGGACCACACGGCAGGGTGCAGCCGGCGGAACCCGGGCATCGCGGCGGCGAGCTGCCACTCGTCCTCGGTGGGCAGCCTCCCGCCGACCGACGCCGCGTATGCCCTCGCCTGCTGCAGGCTCACCCCGGTGGCGGGCCGGTCGCCGTCGGCCGGTGCCGGGTCACCGGCGAACGCCGCCAGCTCCGCCGCGGTGACCTCCTGCGCGGCGACACGGACCGGGCGCGGGAGAGTGACGGCGCGCTCCAGCGTGCGCGGATCGTGCAGCCTCGGCGGCAACGGCTTCCACTCGTCGACGTAGGGGGCGCCGTCGTACATCCCGGTCTCGCGCATCCGGTACCTCACCGTGAGCACGTGCTCACCGGCAGGGACGACGACGGCGTCCCGCGCCAGGTCGTCGGCGCGCGGCCCGGTCGGAGGTGGCGGGGGCTGCCGGACGGCACGTCGGTGCGCGAACGCGGTGTCGGCATCGTGCTCGCGTCCGGCGAGCTCCGCGCGCACCGCACCGACGCGGTCGAGCGCCTCGGCCGCGCCGTCGCCGTCCTCGACCGACACGAGGGCGGCGATGCCGCGTGCCGGCACGACCGCCGTCGGGACACCGACGTCACGGTCGGATCCTTCATGAAGGATGGTCCACGCTCCAGGCAGGTCGACGGCGCCGCGGAAGTCGGCGTCACCGACGTTCGCGAGCAGCAGCAGCCGGGTCACGCCGTCGTCGAACAAGGACCCGAACACACCGGCCGCCTCGGCCTCGGGCCCGAGGTCGACCAGCGGCGTCCAGTCACCGTGCAGCAGCAGGTCGGCGAACCCGCGCTGCACCGGCAGCATCCGACGCAGCGTGGCGGCGTCACGGTCGTTCCACCCGACCCACGCACCGAAGACCACCTCCCACACCATCACGCCGACACCGTTGAGCCACGCCGAGATCAGCTCGCCGGAGTGGTCGCGGTGCCAGCGGCGCACGTGGTGCTGCATGTGACGGCGCTCGAACCAGTGCGCCCGGAGCACACCCGGGACCGGGGAGTCCGCGAACCACTGCGCCCACGACGTCGCGTGATCGGCGATGCGTTCGAGAGCGAGCGTGGACTCACCCTCCAGCACGAACCCCGGCCGCGCCCGTTGCAGCGCGGCGACCAGCTCCGGGTCCGCCTTCTTGAGGGTGTCGAGGAAGACGCCGTCGGCGCCGATGTCCTGCACCAGCGCGGCGAGCTCGCTGACGTCGTCCCCGGTGCGCCGCGTGCCGACGTCCCACGGGTTGTAGTCGACGAAGACGGCGACGCCGAGCTCGTGCAGGGTGGCCACCAGGTCGGTCAGACCGCGCACGTCGCGGTAGAAGTCCCACTGGTTGCGGTCGTCGATCCCGATCACCGGGTACGCATGCCACAGGACGACGGCGTCGAGCCCTCCGAACCTCTCGCGCGCGTCGTCGAGGAAGCGCTGCGGGGTGAACCGCTGCTCGGCGAAGGAGAAGAACAGCTCGTCCCACAGCCACACCTGCGCGACCGTGAAGCACCGCTGCGCCCAGGCCGCGCCGGGCTCGTCGTAGATGTCGCCGCGGTACTCCAGACGTGCGCGGGCGTCCTCGCGCCAGCGGTGCAACGACTCCCGCCACGCGGGGCGATCCGCCGGGTCGGCCGGCGCGGCGATGATCTTCGCCTCGTCGAGCACGCCGAGATCGCCCGTGTCGGGGACGTCCGCCGGCCGGTCGATCTCGCGCGGCACCAGCGGGTCGAAGCCGCCGCTCACGACGCCGCCTCGCCCGCGAGCACCGCCGCGACCTCGGCGGCCGTCGGGACGCTCTCCTGCGCGCCTGGCCGCTGGACCGCGAGCGCACCGGCCACCACCCCGTGCCGCGCGGCCGCGGCGAGGTCGTCGCCGGCAGCCAGCCGCGCGGCGAGGACGCCGCAGAACGTGTCGCCGGCGCCGGTGGTGTCGACCGCTCTCACCACGGGTGCCGCGATCTCGGTGCGGGCGTCGCCCTCGACGACGAGGCACCCACGTGCGCCCAGCGTGACGACGAGCGCCCCGACGAGCGGCGCGACGGCGTCGATCGCCGCCGCGACATCGCCCACCCCGGCGACGTCGATCGCCTCGTGCTCGTTGACGACGAGCACGTCGACCTCGGCGAGCAGCTCCGGCGGCAGCGGTGCCGACGGCGCCGCGTTGAGCACGAACCGCGCGCCGTCGCGCCGCGCGCGGGCTGCCGCGTGGACCACCGGCATCGGGATCTCCAGCTGCGCGACGACCACGTCCGCCGAGGCGATGCGTTCGCGCTGCGCCTGCGTCAGCGCGGTGAAGTCCGCGTTCGCTCCCCCGACGACGACGATGGCGTTCTCGCCGTCGTCGGACACCGAGATCAGTGCCGTCCCGGTGGGCTCGGCCGAGTCCGCGACCACGTCGGTCCGCACGCCCGACCCGGCGAGCGAGTCCCGCAGGAACGCACCGTCGCCGTCGTCCCCGAGCTGCCCGACGAACGACGTCGGTGCGCCGCCTGCCCGGGCCGCAGCGACTGCCTGGTTCGCACCCTTGCCCCCGGCGCCGCGGGAGATCGAGGTCGCGAGCAGCGTCTCGCCCGGCCCGGGGATGCGTGGCACACGCGCGACGACGTCGAGGTTCGCGCTCCCGACGACCACCACGCTCATGCTGCCTCCGCCAGCGTGTGCGTCCGGGCGGCGAGGTCGGCGATGCTGCGGATCGCCCCGCCGGGGAGCGACGTCGCGATGCGGCCTCGCAGCGGCGCCGTCCAGCGCGCGGGCAGCGCGTCGGCGCCGCGCAGGCCGCCCACGACCGACCCGACGGCCGCCCCCGCCGAGTCGGTGTCCCAGCCGCCGACGACGGCGGTCGCGATCGACTCGCCCAGCTCACCGCGGCCGGACGCGAGCGCGTACGCGATGAGAGCGGCGTTGTTGAGGGTGTGCACCCAGTGCAGGTGCCCGAGCTCGTCATGCAGCACGTCGAGCGCGTCGGACTGCGCGCGACCCTCGGCTGCGAGGCCACGGCCGAGGGCGATCGCGGCCGCGAGTCGCGAGCTCGGCGGCACCACCGCGTCGGCGGCGTCGAGCACCGCGTCGACGTCCGGTGCCACCAGCGAGGCGGAGCACAGCGCCGCGGCCCACATCTCGCCGTAGATGCCGTTGCGGGTGTGCGACAGGCGGGCGTCGACAAGCGCCAGCCGGGCGGCGGCACGCACGTCGCCCGGGTGCGCCCACCCGAAGGCGTCGCCCCGGATCAGTGCTCCGATCCACTCGCGGAACGGGTTGTGGTGCGTGGCGGTCTCGGGGACCGGGCGCGCGTCGAGGATGTTGCGGTAGGCGGCACGCTCGGCGGTGAACACGCGGGCCGCCGGCAGGTGCGCGATCCAGGCGATCGCGACGTCGTCGGTGGTGAGCGCGTCGCCGTGCTGCTCCAGCAGGTCGAGAGCGAGCATGGGGAAGTTGAGGTCGTCGTCCTCGGGCATGCCGTCGATGTTCTCGGCGAGCGACGTCGGCGCGCTGCGCCGGTTCCACGGCCAGCGGGCCGCGACGTCGTCCGGGAGCCCGACGGCGGTGAACCAGTTCCGCAGCGGCCACCGGCCGGTCGCTCGCAGGATTTCCTCGATGCCGGCGCGCGGGATCTTCTCGACCGGCTTGCCGAGGAGGCAACCGGCGGCCCGTCCG
>JBMDXU010000115.1:0-2453 GCA_048594485.1 Pseudactinotalea sp.
CTCCGTCTTCGCCGGTCCGAACAACATCGCCTACTCCGCCACCAAGGCCGACCAGGCGCACCAGGTGCGCCTGCTCGCGGTCGAGCTCGGCGAGCACGGCGTGCGCGTCAACGGCATCAACCCCGACGGCGTCGTGCGCGGCTCCGGCATCTTCGCCGCTGGGTGGGGTGCCAACCGCGCCGCGACCTACGGCGTCAAGGAAGAAGACCTCGGCCAGTTCTACGCCAACCGCACGATCCTCAAGCGCGAGGTCGTGCCCGAGAACGTCGCAGACGCGGTCTATGTGCTCACCGGTCCCGAGCTCTCGCGCACGACCGGCCTGCACATCCCCGTCGACTCCGGCGTCGCAGCCGCCTTCCTCCGATGACCCTTCCCGAACGCCCTCCGGGTGCCCACACCTCAGCTGCCGGACGCCCTTCGTCTCGTCGCTCCGCTCCTCGCTCAGGGACCGAGGAAACCCCGGTTCCTGAGCGAGCGAAGCGAGACGAAGGACGTGCCGTCGCCGCGGTCGACCTGGGAGCGACGAGCGGCCGCGTCATGATCGGGCGGATCGGCGACGGCGTGCTCGACCTCGAGCTCGTCTCGCGGTTCCCCAACGGCCCCGTCGCACGCGACGACGGCCTGCACTGGGACTTCGGCGCGCTCTACGACCACATCGTCGCCGGTCTCGCCGAGGCCGTGCGGCGCGAGCCGGCGATCGAGAGCATCGGCATCGACTCGTGGGCCGTGGACTACGGGCTGCTCCGCGACGGCGAGCTCCTCGCCGAGCCCTTCCACTACCGCGACGAGCGCAGCGAGAGCGGTGTCGCCGGGGTGCACGCGATCACGCCGTTCGCCGAGCTGTACCGCCGCAACGGGCTGCAGTTCCTCCCCTTCAACACGCTCTACCAGCTCTGCGCCGACGAGCGGCTCGCCGAGGCAGACACGGTGCTGCTCATCCCCGATCTCCTCGCCTTCCTGCTCACGGGCGCCACGGTCGCCGAGCGCACGAACGCCTCGACGACCGGCCTGCTGGGGGTCGCCGACGCCCGGTGGGACCTCGAGCTGGCCGGGCGGCTCGGCATCCCGACCCGTGTGCTGCCGACGCTCGTCGACCCCGGCACCGAGATCGGACGGCTGCGCCCCGAGCTGGCCCGACGGATCGGAGCCGACCTCCCCGTCATCGCGGTCGGCTCGCACGACACGGCATCCGCGGTCGTCGCGGCCCCCCTGTCGACCCCGGACGCGGCCTACATCTCGTGCGGCACCTGGGGTCTCGTCGGTGTCGAGCTGAGCACCCCCGTGCTGACGGATGCCGCGCGCGACGCGAACTTCACCCACGAGCTCGGCGTGGACGGGCGCTTCCGCTTCCTGCACAACGTCACGGGGCTGTGGCTGCTCAGCGAGACCGTCCGGGCGTGGGAAGAGGACGACGGCGCGCCGATCGACCTGCCGGACCTGCTGGCGGCGGCGTCAGCCGTGCCGGGCCCCGCACCCGTGTTCGACGCGAACGACTCCTCGCTCACGGCGCCGGGAGACATGCCAGGACGCATCGCGAAGCTGCTCGGCGACGACGCGCCGTCGACGCGACCGGCGTTCGCACGCAGCATCGTCGAGTCGATCGCCGCGGCGTTCGCGGATGCCGTGCGCACCGCCTCGGCCCTGTCCGCTCGCAAGATCGACGTGATCCACCTCGTCGGCGGCGGGTCGCTGAACCGGCTGCTCTGTCAGGCGACGGCCGACCGCAGCGGCCTTCCCGTGCTGGCCGGACCCGTCGAGGCCACGGCGCTGGGCAACGTGCTCGTGCAGGCGAGGGCACTGGGCGCTGCGCCCGCGACCCTGGAAGACCTCCGGGCGCTCGTCGCGGCGACGAACACCCCCGAGCGGTACACGCCGCGGGGCTGACCGGGTCGCGGACGGGTGCGCGCCGACTCAGCGCGCCGTGAAGACGACGGTCGCCGGGTCGTACCCGTGCGCGGTCGCGGTGACCCGGACCTCACCGGGCGCCGCGGCGCGGACGATCGCGAGCGCACGCCCGTCATAGGTGGTGACGGTCGGCCCGGCGAACGACTCCTCCGTGCGGGCACGGCCGGACCCGAGGCCGGCGAGCTCACCGCCCGTGACCTCGACGGTCACCGAGACGTCTGCGTCGAGCACCCTCGTACCCTGGGAGTCCTGCAGCGAGATCGCCACATAGCCGAGCCCGTCGCCCACAGCTATCCCGCCCGTCTCGGCCGTCGCGACGAGCGCAGGCTCGCCGGCCGTGCGCACCGTCGTGCGACCGATCTCGATCCCGGCGGCGAAAGCGACGGCGGTGAGCTCGCCACGACGGTAGACCGTCTCGAAGCGGGCGATGAGCGGACGGGGGTCCCCGACGGCGGCGCGGCCGATCGACGCGCCGTCGAGACGCAGCTCGACCTCGTCGGCGTCGGCATACACGTCGACCGTCACCGGGGCGCCCTCCGCTGCGCCCC
>JBMDXU010000116.1:0-6489 GCA_048594485.1 Pseudactinotalea sp.
CACCATGACGCCGACGATGATCACGAACAGGGCCTCCTTGCCGGGGAAGCTCATGAACGTGAAGGCGTACGCCGCGAACGCGGCGAACATGATCGGCAGGATGGTGGCCGGCACCGCCACGACGATCGTGTTGAGGAACGCCGCACCCATGTTGGATCCACTGAGGGCGCCCTGGTAGTTGTCGAGCGTCCACCCCTGACCCACGATGTCGGTGATGGCGGTCCACCACCCCGACGTCGCCACCGCCTCGCGGCTGCGGAACGAGCTGACGAGCAGTCCCAGCGTCGGGATCGACCACAGGATCGCGAGCACGACCGCCACGATGATCGAGGTGATGCTCCGGGGTCGCCCGTCCTTCATGTACGAGGGCTGGCGGCGCGACTTCTTGGCCACACGGGGCGCATCGGCGAGGGCGGTCATCGGCCCTGCTCCTTCCGGTAGTGCCGGACCTGGTAGATGAGGATCGGCAGCACCAGCACCAGCAGGACGACGACGATGGCCGACGCGCGTCCGGCGCGCCGCTGCGTGAACAGTTCCTGGAAGAACATCAGCGCGATCACGTTGGACTTGTTCTGGCCGTTCGTGAGCACGTAGACGATGTCGAACACCTTGAGCACCAGGATCACGACCGTGATGAACACCGTGATGATCGTCCCCTTGATCTGCGGGATGATCACGCGGAAGAAGACCTGACGTTCGTTCGCTCCGTCGAGTCGTGCTGCTTCCAGCGTGTCCTCGGGCACGCCCTTGATCGCACCCGAGAGCAGCACCATGGCGAACCCGGCCTGCATCCAGACCAGGATCACCATCATCAGCAGCGAGTTGAGGCGCGCCGTGTCGATGCGGATCCAGTCGTTCGACGTGCCGAGCAGCGCGTTCAGCAGACCCGTGTCCGGGTTGGCGCCGAAAATCAGCACGCCCCAGATCGTCGAGGCGCCGACGAACGAGATCGCCATCGGCAGGAAGATCAGGCTCTTGGCGGCCTTCTCGCCGCGCGCCGACAGCCGATCGGCGAACAGCGCGACCACGATGCCGACGACCACCGTGACGGCCGGGACCAGGATCAGCCACAGCGCGTTGTTGGTCAGGGCCTGCCAGAACGCCGGGTCGGCGAACACGGCTTGGTAGTTGGCGAACCCGACCCACGCCGTGCTGCGGTCGTTGGCGAAGCTGTACACGATCGTCTGCCACGTCGGGTACAGCAGCATCAGCCCGATGAGACCGAAGGCCGGGAGCACGAACGCGTAGGGGATCAGACCCTGCGAGAGCCGCTGCGAGAGCCCCTCGATGAAGACGTTGATGAAGTAGAACAGCAGCGCCGCCCCACCGAGACCGGCGATCATGCCGACGAGGGCCATCAGCACCCGGTTGCCGAAGTACACGTTCGGGTAGTACGCCAGCGACAGGAAGATGTTGATGGTGAGCCAGGCGATGACGACGAAGCCCAGCAGGCCGATCAGGATCCGAAGCGGTCGAGCGGGTGAGCCGCCTCGCCTCACCTGCGGGGGCGACGACGTGGCGAGCGCGGTCATGAGTCGGACTCGTCAGTCGGCCAGCTGGCCTCGATCTCATCGGTGACCTGCTGCGCTGTCTTCTCACCGCTGAGCCACTCGACCATGCCGGTCCAGAACGACCCACCGCCGACGGCGTTGGGCATCAGGTCCGACCCGTCGTACCGGAACACGTCTGCGGCGGCGACGATCTCAGCGGTGGTCTGGGTGATCTCGTCGGGGTACTGGCTGGTGTCGAAGGTCGTGTGCGGCGAGAGCCACCCGCCACCCTGAGCCCAGGGCCCGCCGAACTCCGGCGAGGTGATGAACTCCATCACCGCGATCGCGTCCTCGTCGTTGCCGTTCATCAGGGCTGCGAGGTCGCCACCGCCGAGGATCGGCTGACCGCTGTACTCGGTGTCCACGGCCGGCGGGAACACGAAGATGCCGACCTCCTCGTCCAGGTTCGCCTGCACGTCCTCGGGGTAGAACCCGGTGACGAAGTTGCCCTGGCGCTCCATCATGCACTCGGGCGGGTCCTGGAAGGCGGGGAGCATCGCCTCGCCGAACGGCGTCGAGAGCACCCCGGACTTGCCGCCGAGCACGTTGTCGGGGATGTCGAGCATCTCCCCGTAGGCGTCGAAGGCGGCGACGACCCGCTCGTCGTTGAAGGGGATCTGGTGGGAGGTCCACTGGTCGTACACGTCCGGTCCCCACAGGCGGAGCATGTACTCCTCGATCCAGTCGGTGCCGACCCAGCCCGTCGCCTGGTCCGAGCCCCAACCCATGCACCACGCGGCGGTGCCGTCGTCGCGGATCTGGGTGGCGACGTCGGCGAGCACGTCCAGGTTCGCGGGCTCGGTGTCGTAACCACCCTCGGTGTACGGCGCGAGCGGGTACCAGACGATCGACTTCACGGCCATCCGCATCGGGGCGCCGTACACGCGCCCGCCCTGGCGGGCAGCGTCGAGGAAGCCGGGGACCAGGGTGGCGTCGAGCGCGTCGTAGTCGAGATAGGTGTCGATCGGCTGGATGTAGCCGGACTCGGCCAGGCCGAGCAGACCGCCGGGCTGGGGGAAGATGGCGATGTCCGGCTGCTGGCCCGAGTCGGTCTTCAGCTGGATGGTGTTGGTGAAGTCCTGGTCCGAGGTGTACTGGACGTCGATGCCCGTCTCGGCCTCGAAGTCCGCCAACGAGGCGTTGAACAGGTCGGCCTCGCCACCGCCGAAGGCGCCGAGGATGGTGACCACGCCGTCGCCGTCGGTCTCGGCGTTGTCCGCCACGCTCCCTTCGCCGCCCGCGGCGCCCCCGCTGCCCGCGTTCGGGTTCTGCAGGCAGCCCGTCAGGAGCATCGCCCCCGCCGCCGCCGTGCATGCGAGTGTGGCCAGTCGCTTCCTGGCTCGCCTCATTACGACTCCCTTGTCCGTAGTCGGATGGCGGGCCGGATCGACCCTCGGCGCCGCCACGTCAGACGCAGGCTAGCGCCGCGCCGCGCTGCGGATCCGACGGTCGCGGCGGGATGCGGTTGCCGTTATCGAATTGAAACCCGAGTGACGGCCGACATCTCCGCGGTGGTCATGCGGTCTGTCGTACCGGTGGTCGGTCAGGCGTACCCGCCCGGTCCCTCCCACTCGCTCCCGCCGAGGAGGGCGCGCGTGATGGCGGAGGAGTCCGCGCTCATCTCGGCGAGCGCCGCGCGCAGGTGGTCGTCGGCGATGTCCTCCTCCGCGACGGCGGCGAGCAGCACGGCGCGGCGGACGACCTCCTTGGCGAACGAGGCGGTGGTGCCGTCGGAGTCGCGGGCGACCTCCTCGAGCACGATCTGGGAGAACGGCAGCCCCCGGCCGTAGAGCGCGAGCAGCGCACGGCGAGCCGTGCGGTCGGGTCGGGGGATCTCGACGGCGAGGTCGACCCGACCGGGGCGTTGCGCGAGCGCGGGCTCGAGCACCTCGGCTCGGTTGGTGGTCAGCAGGAAGACGACGTCGGAGTCCGCGGCCAGCCCGTCGAGCGCGTCGAGCACCTCGAACAGCAACGGCGAGGAGTGGAAGTGGTCGCGCTGCTCGGCCACGAGGTCGCAGTCCTCGAGGACGACGATCGAGGGCTGCAGCGCGCGAGCCGTCTGCGTCGCGAGCCCGATGAGCTGCAGCGCCATCCCGCTGAGCATGATGACGGTGGTGTCCTGCGCCATGCCGAGCAGATGGCGCACCGTCAGGGTCTTGCCGGTCCCGGGCGGGCCGAACAGCAGCACGCCGCGCTTGAGGTGCTGCCCCGCGCGGGTGAGGGCGTCGCGGTGGGTGCCGATGCCGAGCACGTGCCTCTCGATCTTGGCGAGCGTGCCGGCGGGGAGCACGATGTCGTCCGCAGTGATCCGCGGTCGCGGCTGGAACGTCACCTGACCCTGGCTCGGCATGCCCATGGTGGCCTCGAACTCGGACCCGCCGAACGTGACGACCTGACCCCGCAGCACGCTGTGGGTGTTCATCAGCTCGCGGACGCGTGCGAGGAGAGCGGCGGCGACGCCGTCGCCGGCGGCGATGACCTCCAGGCGCGGGGTCGCGCCGTACTGGGGCCGGCTCCCGCGCACCAGCACGACCACCGGGTGGGCGGCGCCGTCGTGATCCCAGGTGAGCAGATGGGCACCGAAGGTCACGACCGAGCGCTCGCTGTCCGGGCCGACGGCGATCTTCTCGTAGTCCACCGGTCCGACCGGGATGTCGACGTAGGTGGCGTTGAGCATCTCCGACAGGCTCGTGTGCCAGCGCTGCTCGCCCCCTCCAACCCCGACGAGGTCGCCGCCGCCGGCCTCCTCGACGAGATGGGCCAGCGCGACGTCGACGTCGGCGAACCGGAACGGCGTGACCTCCTCGGTGAGCACGGGCAGCGCCGACGGGTCGGTGCCGAGGTGCTCGGCGAGCCGCTCCGCGAGCCGCTGCCGGTCGCCGAGCCGCTCGCGGTTGGCGTACGTCTGCGCGATGTCCGCCAGGCGTCCGAAGGAGGACAGGAAGCGCACCAGCTCGGCGTCGTCGTGGTCGGCGCCGCGCCCGGCCGTGTCGTCGTCGTTCGTCACGGTCCGATCAAACACCACACCGTCAGGGGACGACGTCGACCAGCGCCAGCACCTGCTCGCGGACGAGATCGCGCACGGCGCGGCCGCCCTCGACGTGGAACCGGATCCCGCCGCCCGGCTGGTCGAACCAGGGCGCGACGAGCTCGGCCTGGATCTCGACGGGTCGCAGCGCCACGAACGGCACGAGCATCGCCCCGGGCGCGTTCGCCGTCGGCGGCAGCGCCCGTTCGGGCCACGACGTGCCCGCCCCGAAGAAGTACAGCCCGTCGATACCGCCGAACCGGTCGTACACGACGCCGGGAGCGAGGTTGGTGAGGATGCCGCCCGGACCGACGTTGAGGAGCCGGCCGCGAAGGTCGTCGAAGCTGCGCTGCGGGCTGCGGGCGGCGAACTCCTGGGCGCTCATCCGCACCGGCTGCGGCAGCGGTGAGGTCAGGTACTGCCACAGCGCGACGCACGCCTGCCGCTCGCTGCGGAACTCGCCCAGGAGGTGGTGGAGCCCGTAGTCGTCGACCCGGAGAGCGAAGTGGGCGCCGGAGTAGCGCACGATCTCCAGCACACCCTCGAAGGTCGGTCCTTCCGGTTCCCCGGGGAGGACGACGGCGGCCCGCGGCACCCCCTGGCGGTCGAGGGCGGCGCGGAGCTCGGCGCTCGCCTCGCCCTCGACGGCGTCCGGCGCGAGCCAGTCGGGGATGTGCTCCCGGTCGCGCGGGAACCGCTTGAGATCGGTGAGCCAGCGGCCCTCGTCGGGGACCGGCGGCTCGTCCGGCGCGTCGAGCATGGACGGTGTCGGGGAGTTCCAGAACGGCCGGCGATCCGGGTTGGGCTCCAGGCGTGGCTCCGCCCCGGGCTCGACGACGACGCGCGCCGAGAACCAGGCCCCTCGGCCCGGGGCGGCCGTCTCGGCGCGGAGCGACGCGAACGCCGCGACGACGCCGTCGGGCATGTCGATCCTGTGCCACCCGTCGGCGTCGACCCGGTGAGCGCGGCCGCTGTGCTGGGTCCCGGCCTGCGACCACTCGACGGTGAGCATCGTCCAGCCCTCGGGAGCGGCCCGGATCAGGGCCTCGGCGATGTCGGTCACCTGTCGGGCGACACCACGGGGCTCGGCGTCGGCGTGCGGCGCGGGCGGCTCCATGGTGGTGCCAGCGTAATCGGGCTCACCCGAGCCCGGACGAGCAGCGCCGGCTCGTGCTGGAAGGATGCACGCATGGCAGCAGAGCTCCCCGGCTGGACGCACGTGTACTCCGGCAAGGTCCGCGATCTCTACGAGCCGTCGGGCGGTGGGGCGAGCGACGTCGTGCTCGTCGTCGCCAGCGACCGCATCAGCGCGTACGACCACATCCTGCCCACCCCGATCCCCGACAAGGGTGCGGTGCTGACGGCGCTCAGCCTCTGGTGGTTCGAGACCCTCGGGGTGCGCAACCACGTCGTCTCGACCGACGTCCCGGACGCCGTCGCCGGCCGCGCGATGGTCTGCCGACGCCTCGCGATGTACCCGATCGAGTGCGTGGCCCGCGGCTACCTGACCGGCTCCGGGCTCGCCGAGTACCGCGAGAGCGGAGCCGTGTGCGGGGTGCCGCTGCCGGAGGGGCTGGTCGACGGGTCCCGGCTGCCGCGGCCGATCTTCACCCCTGCGGCGAAGGCCGACCTGGGCGAGCACGACGAGAACATCACCTTCGAGAAGGCCGCCGCGACCGTCGGCGACGACGCCGCGACGCGGCTTCGCGACCTCACCCTCGAGCTCTACACCCGCGCCGCCGAGATCGCGGCGGCCCGCGGCGTCATCCTCGCGGACACCAAGTTCGAGTTCGGGCGTGTCCCCGGGACGGACGAGGTCGTCCTGGGCGACGAGGTCCTCACACCGGATTCCTCGCGCTACTGGCCGGCCGAGTCCTGGGAGCCCGGGCACGCGCAGCCCAGCTTCGACAA
>JBMDXU010000117.1:0-10988 GCA_048594485.1 Pseudactinotalea sp.
GCTGCACGCGGTGGTCGAGGAGGACGCGGCCGACGGTGGCGACTCCGGTGCGTCCGCCGACGCCGAGACGGTCGACGCCTGAGTCGTGCCTGATCTGATCCTCGGCCCGGCCGGCGAGCCGGGTACCGAGCTCACGATCGCTGCGGCGGACGGAGCGGGGCTGGTGCGCCGCTCCGTCCTGCCCGGCGGTGTCCGGGTGCTGACCGAGGCGATGCCCGGTCAGCGCTCGGCGGCGATCGGTGCGTGGGTGGCCGTCGGTTCTCGTGACGAGACCGACGGCCACCACGGCTCCACCCACTTCCTCGAGCACCTGCTCTTCAAGGGCACCCCGAGCCGGACGGCGATGGACATCGCCTCCGCGTTCGACGCCGTCGGCGGTGAGGCCAACGCCGCGACCGGCAAGGAGCACACCTGCTACTACGCGCGGGTCCTCGACGCCGACCTGCCGATGGCCACCGACGTCATCCTCGACATGGTGACGTCCTCCAACCTCGACGCCGAGGAGTTCGAGAGCGAGCGCGGGGTGATCCTCGAAGAGCTCGCGATGAACGAGGACGACCCCACCGATGTCGCGCACGAGCGGTTCGCCGAGGCCGTCTTCGGGTCGCACCCGCTGGGTCGCCCGATCGGCGGGACCCCCGAGACGATCAAGGCCGTCCCGCGCGACGCCGTCCTCGACCACTACGGACGCACCTACACCCCGGCCGAGCTCGTCATCACGGCGGCCGGCGGTGTCGATCACGACGCGCTCGTCGAGCGTGTGCTCGCCGATCTCGACGCCGGAGGCTGGCCGCTGCCCGAGGGCGCGGTCCCCGCGGCTCGGCGCGACAGGGCAGCGACGACGTCGGTGCCGTCGTCGGGTTCCGCCGTCACGCTGAGCCGTCCGACGGAGCAGGCCAACGTGCTCCTCGGCGGGACGGGGCTCGTGGCCGGTGACGAGCGCAGGTTCGTCATGACCGTGCTCAACGCGATCCTCGGCGGCTCGATGAGCTCGCGCCTGTTCCAGGAGGTTCGCGAGAAGCGCGGGCTGGCCTACTCGGTGTACTCGTTCGCCTCGAGCTACGCCGACGCCGGGATGTTCGGCCTCTACGCGGGGTGCGCCCCGGGCAAGGTGAGCGATGTCGTCGCGATCCTCGAGGACCAGCTGCAGCTGCTGGCGAGCGAGAAGGTCGGGGACGTCGAGCTCGACCGCGGCATCGGTCAGGTCTGCGGTGGCCTGGTGCTCGGGCTGGAGGACTCCGGCTCCCGGATGTCCCGTCTCGGTCGCGCCGAGATCACCCTGGGCGAGTTCAGCACGCTCGAGGAGAACCTCGAGCGGATCCGCGCCGTCACGGCCGACGACGTCCGGGGCCTCGCCGCCGACCTCGCCTCCCGTCCGCGGCACCTGACCGTCGTCGGTCCGTACGACGACGACATCGCCGCCACCCTGCTCCCCACCGGCTGACCGCTACGGCGCCGGGCGGTGGCGCAGGATCGCCGTCGAGAGGGCGTCGATAGGGGCGCGCTCGGAGAGCGGGTTGGCGAGGAGCGTGATGTCCACGTCGCCGAGAGCGGGGAGGTCGTCGCTGGCGGGCAGCACGGCGAGATCGCTCGGCACGAGCGAGGCCGGGAACGCCGCGATGCCCAGCCCGGCGCGCACGGCCGCGAGGACGCCGTTGACCTCGAGGACCTTGCACGTGATGCGCCAGCTGCGACCCGCCTCCGCGAGCACGCGTGTGGCCGTCAGACGGCTGAGCGACGGTGCCGAGTACGCGACCAGCGGGATGGGCTCGTCGGGATGGATCCGGGTGCCGGCGATGCCGATCCAGACCAGCGGGTCGCGGCGCACGAGGGTCCCGGTGGTCGATCCGGGGGCCTCTTTGACGAAGACGAGGTCGAGCTGGCCGGAGTCGAGCCGCCGGCGCAGCGTGGACGTCTGCCCGACCGTCAGCTCGAGCTGGATCGACGGATGCATCTGCCGGAACGCGCGCAGCACTCCGGGGAGCTGCGCGAGTGCGAGATCGTCGGCGGCGCCGAACCGGAGCCTGCCGGTCATCGCGGGAGAGGCGAAGTAGGTCTCCGCCTCCTCGTGCGCCGCGAGGATCGTGCGGGCGTATCCGGCCATCGCCTCACCGTGCTCGGTCAGGCGGACCGAGTGCGTGTCGCGGGCGAGCAGCGACCGGCCGGCGGCCCCCTCCAACCGCTTGATCTGCTGACTCACGCTCGGTTGGCTCACGCCGAGGAGCTGGGCGGCGCGCGTGAAGCTCAGCGTGGAGGTCACCGCGAGGAACGTGCGCAGGTGCTGGGGTTCGAACACGTGCTGTGCCATCTCGTCAGGGCTGATCGTGCGGTTCATCACAGAATGCGATGACGACTATAGGGCCGATAACGGCGGGCCGCCGCCGTCGTCCCATTATGGTCGATGGGTCGAAACGTTACGAGTGATGATCGAGACCAGGACCCAGTGACTGCCGCAACCCCCGCTCCACCCTTCCGCATCCGCCATCTGCTCGGCGCCCCGCGCCGCGGTGTCACCCGCACCTTCCCCGCGCTGAGGATGCCGAACTACCGCCTCTACGTCGCCTCGCAGCTGCTCACCAACCCGTGCGGCTGGATGCAGCGGATCGCGCAGGACTGGCTGATCCTGCAGCTGTCGGGGAACGTCGCGCTGGTCGGTCTGACCGTCACGCTGCAGCTCGGCCCCATGCTCGTCCTCGGGCTCGTCGGCGGGATGCTCGCCGATCGCTACAACAAGCGTGTCATCCTCATGGTCACCCAGTCGGTGTTCGCGGCGACGGCGCTCGGGCTCGGCGTGCTCGTGGTCACCGGGCTCGTCCAGCCGTGGCACATCCTCGTGAGCGCGCTGGTCCTCGGGCTCGCCACGGTGCCGGACAACCCAGCCCGCCAGGCCTTCGTGTTCGAGGTCGCCGGTCGCGACAACCTGCGCAGCGCGATCAGTCTCAACTCGACGGTGTTCCAGCTCGGCGCCCTGCTCGGTCCCGCGATCGCGGGTGTGAGCATCGCAGCGATCGGCGAGGGTCCGTCGTTCCTCGTCAACGCGGCGGCCGGGGTGATCGCCGTGGTCCTGCTGATCAAGATGGACCCGCGCCGGCTCGCGCCGGCTCCGCGGGCGAGCCGTGAGCCGGGGCAGATGCGCGCCGGCCTGGACTACGTGCGTCGCAGCCCCGAGATCGCCTGGACGGTCGTGCTCATCGGGTTCGTCGCCGTGACCGGCATCAACCTCGCGACTGTGCTGGCTGCCTACGCCGACGGCGTGTTCTCCTCCGGGGCGGGCGGGTACGGGTTGTTGAGCGCGTCGGTCGCGGTCGGTGCGGTCATCGGGTCGCTGGCCTCGGCACGGCGTGTGCGTGTCGGGCTGCGGCAGCTCGTCTACCTGGCGTTCGCGCTCGGGGCGCTGCAGCTCGTCGCGGCATCGCTCCGCATCGAGGCACTGTTCGTCGTCGTGCTGGTCGCGGTCGGAGCCACCTCGCTCTACTACCTCACCGGTGGGAACACGCTGATCCAGACCACGGTCGACCCCACGATGCGCGGTCGTGTCATGGCGATCTACATCATGGTGTTCTTCGGCGCCCAGGCGCTCTCGGGCCTGCTCATCGGGTTCGTCGCCGACCATGCCGGCGCCCAGGTCGCCATGGTCGCGACGGCGGCAGGTCCGCTGATCGGGGCCCTGGTCGTCGGGACGCTGCTGGCGTACCGGCGCGATCTGCGACCGCGCCTGATCCTGCACGACCGTCCCGGCCGCGGCTTCGTGTACGTGCGCCCGCGCGACGTCCATCGGGCTGCGTGACGCAGCGACGAGCTCGGCGGCCGGGCGTCCCCCCGGGCCGTGACGTCAGCTCGGGACGGCCGTGTCGTCTCCGGGCTTGGCCACCGCGCCGATGGCCTTGGCGGCCTCGGTGACGGCCTCGGCCGTGCCGAGGACCCCGGAGATGACCTCGCCGAGAAGTCGTTCGATCGCACCCTTGGGCAGATCCTTGGTCTCGATCTGGACCGCGCCGTCCTTGGTGACCACGAGGACGAAACCCACGGGCAGCGCCGTCGTCCGGGAGACCGCCACGGGAGTCACGCGCACATCGACGACAGATCCGCCGCGCGCCCTCTCGATGAACTCCATGACGAGCTGCGCGACGAGCGCGACGCCGGCAGCCACGAGCACGGCGACGACCGGGACGACACTCGTCTGGACGCCGCCGCTGGGGTCGGCGATCTCCTCCGAGGCTGCGACGTCCGGGTGGGCGTCCACGAGATCCTGGGCATTCTGCAGATCGTCCTCGTCCTCGACGACGAGACGAACCTGGACATCGGTCATGGCGCTCCGATCGGAGTAGCGGGGTGGTGAGGCGGATCGTAGTGCTGCGAGGGCGGCCGGCGTGGGCGATCAGGAGCCGGTCGTCAGGCGCTCGAGGACACGGAGGTTCGCCTGCGCATCGGGTTGCCCCGGAGCGATGCTCGTGGCGATCCGCAGCAGCCGACCCGCGCGGTCGTGACGGCCGAGGTACATGGCCATCAGCCCCGCGTTGACGTAGATGTCGACCGCGAGGACCTGGCACGCCGGGCACGGCGGATCACCGATCGTGTGCTGGTGCGGCAGGCGCTCGAGGGCCCGGTCGAAGGCGCCTGCGACGAGGTCGTCGACGGCGCGGTCGACCTCGCTCGGCGGGTCGGTCCTGGACAGCGTCGCCATGCACCACGCGGCCGTCGAGGCGAACCCGATGGCGCGGGCGTAGGCCGCCAAGGCACGCGGGTCGGTGATGGCGGCGAGACCGGTCATGAGCGGAGTGGCGAAGCTGGAGCCGAGCACCCGTGCCGGTTGACGCAGCGACAGGTCGGCCATGTGCGCCTGTCCGTAGCTGGGTGGGCGGGCGAAGGCCTCGTCGGTGCCGGTGCTCTCGTCGACGGCGCGCTCCTCGCGCTGGAAGGCGACGGCGAGGACACCCTCGGCGCTGGCGGGCGCGTAGAGGTGGCCGGCGTGGTTGCCGACCGCGGCAAGCACGGTCGTGCCCGCCTCGAGCAGCGGTCGCACCGCGTCGGAGAGCGGGTCGGGCGGTGGCGGCATCTCGCGCCGCCAGTCGCCGTGCTGCAGCATCCGACCGAGGGCGGCGATCTCCAGCGGCGGGAGCGGGTGCGCGCGGCCGAGGCTGAGGTTGACGACGTCGACGGGGTCGTCGGTGCACTGCCGCACCGCCTCCGCGAGGGCGTCGTCGTCGAGATCGGTACCGGCGGTCGGCACCGGGTGCAGGTGCAGCTCGACATCGGGTGCCACGGTGAGCAGGAGCAGCGCGACGACGGTGCCGTGCGCCGAGGGCGAGTTGAGACCGGGGGAGTGCAGGTGCGCCCCGGCCAGGCTCGGAAGCGTCGTGTCGAACCCGGCGTCGATGACGGCGACCCGTCGTCCGCCGCCTCGCTCACCCCTGGCGTGCAGCGCGGCGACGGCGTCCCAGAACGGGCCGTCGAGCGGCACGGCCCAGGTGCCGTCGTCGGGACGGTACCGACGCAGCAGCATCCGCGCGGGATCGGCGCCCATGCGCCGAGAGTAGGGCCCGTTCGCGGGCGCCCGAGGTCGAATGGTGCCGACCGTGGAACGACGGTGCCGGCGCCGCGACATCGTGGTCATCCACTGTTGTTAGCCTTCCGTGGTGACCATGACGCCCACCCCTCCTCGCGAGCGCCCGATCGCCCCGCTCGGCCACTTCATCTTCTTCTCGCGGTGGCTCCAGGCGCCGCTGTACCTGGGGCTGATCGTCGCCCAGATGGTCTACGTGTGGCAGTTCGTCGTGGAGCTGATCCATCTCGTGCACTACGTCGTCCTGGGCAAGGGATGTCCGACCGGAGAACTGGACGCGACTGGTCACGCCATCTATGAGGCGTGCACCGAGGCCGACACCATGCTGATCGTCCTCGGGCTGGTGGATGTCGTCATGATCAGCAACCTGCTCATCATGGTGATCGTCGGCGGGTACGAGACTTTCGTCTCCCGCATCCGTCTGGACGACCACCCTGACCAGCCCGAATGGCTGAGTCACGTGAACGCGAATGTGCTCAAGACGAAGCTGGCCATGAGCATCATCGGCATCAGCTCGATCCACCTCCTGCGTACGTTCATCGACTCGGAACGGCTCGAGTCCGAGACAATGCTGTGGCAGACAGTGATCCACCTGGCATTCGTCGTCTCGGCGATAGCCCTGGCGTGGATCGACCGCATGTCACTGACCGCGCATCAGCGTGCCCAGAACGCGAAACGCGGCGGCGAGGCCGATAGCGAGTCCTGAGCGCCAACCTCGACCGAGGAGCCCACTCCTACCTCGATGTCGGTGCCCACGGCTAGCGTCAGACCCATGACGATCTACGCCGTCGAGCTCGCCTTCGACCAGGACGACGACTACCGCCTCTCGGTGCGGCCGGCCCACCGCGCGTACCTCGCCGAGCTGACGGCGAGCGGCTCGCTCCGGATGGCGGGGCCGTTCGCGGATGCCGGCGGCGCGCTGCTCGTGTACGACGTCGCCGATCGTGCGGCGCTCGACGCGGTGCTCGCCGCCGATCCGTACTTCTCCGGGGAGCAGCACGCGGCCTCGGTCGTGTCGGTGCGTGAGTGGGGCGTCCTCGATCTGGCACCCGTGAGCGCCGATGCCGAACCGACCGCGGAGATCGACGACCTGCTCTCCTCCCTCGCAAGGCAGCGCGGCTTCCTTCGGCAGACCATCGAGGGCATGACCGATGCCCAGGCCGGTGAGCGCTCGACCGTCAGCGAGCTGTGCCTCGGCGGTCTGATCAAGCACACGGCCACCACGGAGAGGTCCTGGATCGAGTTCGCCGTCGCCGGCGCCACCGACGACGGCATCGACTGGAACGAGATCGACTGGAGCGATCCCTCACCCGAGGCGTTGGCCATGGTGCAGCAGCGCCAGGCGGAGTTCACGATGCTCCCCGAGGACACCGTCGAGAGCGTCCTCGCCGACTACGCGCAGACGGCGGCCGAGTCCGAGCGGGTCCTGCGCGGGCTCGACCTCGACAGCGCCCACCTGCTGCCCGAGGCTCCGTGGAACGAACCAGGACAGGCCTGGACGGTCCGGCGGGTCATCCTCCACCTCATCGCGGAGACGGCCCAGCACTCGGGGCACGCCGACATCATCCGTGAGGCGATCGACGGCGCGAAGACGATGGGCTGATCAGTCCAGCAGGGGGTCCAGCCCGACCGTCAGCCCCGGGCGACCGCTGACCGCGCGGACCGCCAGCAGCACACCCGGCATGAAGGAGCTGCGATCGAAGGAGTCGGTCCGGATCGTCAGCATCTCGCCCGGGTTGCCGAGCAGGATCTCCTCGTGCGCGACCAGCCCGCGCAGCCGCACCGCGTGCACCCGGACGCCGTCGACGTCTGCCCCACGGGCGCCGTCGAGCGCCGACGCCGTGGCGTCGGGAGATCGGGGTAGCCCCGCTTCCTCGCGTGCGGCCGCGATCGCGTGCGCGGTGTGCACCGCCGTGCCCGAGGGGGCATCCACCTTGTCCGGGTGGTGCAGCTCGACCACCTCGACGCTCTCGAAGTAGGGCGCCGCCTGGGCAGCGAACCGCATCGCGAGCACTGCTGACAGCGCGAAGTTCGGAGCCACCACGACACCGAGGTCCGTCCCGGCGAGGGCCTCGCGCACCCGACCCAGCGCGTCCTCGGTCCAGCCGGTCGTCCCGACGACGGCGTGCACGCCCGCGTCGACGAGCGCCCTCACGTTCGACTCGGCGGCGTCGGGCACCGTGAAGTCCACGGCGACGTCGGCGTGCCCCGCCAGTGCTGCGATGTCGTCGCCCACGTCGAGACGCGCGACGAGCTCGAGATCAGCGCCGCCGTCGACCGCGTCGCACACGGTCCGCCCCATCCGCCCGGCGGCGCCGATCACCGCGACCCTCAGTCCAGCCATCCGTCCAGGGTAGTGAGACGAGAATGGGCCGATGGAATCCGTCCGCGTCCTCGTGGTCGGTGGTGTCGGGGTCGACACCATCGTGCGTGTGCCGTCGCTGCCGGTGCCGGTCGTCGATGCGCTGCTGGTCGAGCCGATCGAGCGCTATCTCGGTCACACCGGAGCTGGCTGGGCGGTCACGCTCCAGGCGCTCGGCGTCCCGGTCACGCTCGTCGACCTCCTCGGCGACGACGACGAGGCCGCCTTCGTGCGGCGACGTCTCGCCGCCGACGGCATCGACCTGCGTGTGCAGCACTCGCCGCTGGGGACCAAGCGGAGCGTCAACCTCGTCGGCCCGGACGGGCAGCGCATCTCCTTCTACGACGGTCGGGACCCGGGCGAGGCGCGGCTCGATCCCGGGGTGTTCGCCCCCGCGTTGGCCGACGCGACCCACCTGCACGTCGCGCTCCATGACTGGACCCGGCCGTTGGTCCGACGAGCCGTGGCCGACGCGGTACCGCTCTCGACCGACCTGCACAGCTGGGACGGCGTCCAGGAGCACCACCGCGAGTTCGCGCTCGCCGCCGACCTCGTCACCATGTCGGGCGCCGCGCTCGCCGATCCGCGCGCGACCGCGCACTGGATCCGCGCGGAGGGTCGCGCGAGCGTCGTCGCCGTCACCTTCGGGGGGCGCGGGTGCGCCGTGCTCGACGACGACGGATGGCACGAGGTCCCGGGCGTCACCCTTCCCGGGCGACCGGTGGTCGACACCAACGGCGCGGGTGACGCCTTCGGCGCCACGCTGCTGGCCGGGATGCTCGAGGGGCGCTCGCCGGTCGAGGCCGCCCGACGTGCGGTTGTCGCCGGCGCCTGGGCCTGCGGCAGCGCGGGGACGCACGCCGAGCCGATCACCGGAGCCCAGCTCGAGGAGCTGGCGCCGCGGTCGTGAGGTCAGCGCCCTCGCTGTGCGAGCCGCTCCTCCTCCTCGCGGACCTTCGCGTGCGTCTCGCGCTCCGCGACGAGCCACGCAGGCGGGTCGGCGCGGAGCGCGTCGATCTGCTCGCTCGTGAGCGCGTCCTCGACCCCGCCGCGCGCCAGCCCGGAGATCGAGACACCGAGGCGACCCGCCACCACCGGACGCGGGTGCGGGCCGTGCCGACGCAGGTGGACGAGCCACTCGGGCGGGTTCGTCTCGAGATCGGCGAGCTGCTCACGTGTGATCCCGCCCGCGCGGAACTCCTCGGGCGTGGCGGGCAGGTAGATGCCGAGCTTCTTGGCGGCCGTGGCCGGCTTCATCGCGTGCGGTGACGGCGCGGAGGTCATCGGACCAGGGTAGGCCCGCCGCCTACCCTGGGACCGTGCACAAGCCCGAGGAGTCGACGGCGGAGTCGTTCCGGCTCGGCTTCGTGCCGGGTGCCACACCCGCCAAGTGGGCGCGGGTCTGGCAGGCGCGCCACCCCGGCACGCCACTTCTCCTCGTTCCCGTGCCGGCGTCCTCCGCCGAAGCGGCGATCACGGACGGCGAGCTCGACGCCGCCCTGCTGCGCCCACCCGTGGACCGCGACGTGCTGCACGCCATCGTGCTGTACGACGAGGAGCCGGTGCTCGTCGTCGGGCGGGACCACCTGCTCGCCGCGCTCGAGCCCGACGAACCGGTGCAGGTCGCCGACCTCGCCGACGAGGTGCTCCTGCAGCCCGCCGACGACGTCCTCGCCTGGGCGGGGCACGACGGCGCGGCCGACGACGCCATCGCCGTGCCCGGACGGCCACCGGCCCAGGTTCCTGAGTCCACGGCGGACGCGATCGCGCTCGTGGCCGCCGGCATCGGGGTCGTCGTCGTCCCGCGATCGCTGGCGCGGCTGCCTCACCGCAAGGACGTCACCGCGCGCGCGCTGCCGGCGGCCCCGACCGCCCCCGTCGTGCTCGCCTGGCCCATCGACCGCGCCGACGACCGGCACGAGGACCTCATCGGCATCGTCCGCGGTCGCACGGTCAACAGCTCCCGCGGCCGGCAGGAGCGGGGTCGAGCGGACGGCGACCCGACCGATCGTCGAACCACGCCCGCGTCGCGGACGCCCGGTCGACGCTCGGGCTCGCCGGTCCGTCGACCTCGGCCTCGGCGCGGCCGCCGCTGAGGACACGGGAGCAGCCGACCGTCCGGATCTCGACGCCCGCAGCGGCAGAGGTCGACCGAGCGCGGACGTCGGACGAGAGCAGGACCTCTTGGCGCGGGTCCGCTCAGGGGGACGTCACAGGACGGCGGTCCAGGCCTCCTCGGCGACCTCGACGCCGCCGACGTCGACGGTCCGGACCAGTCCCGACGGCGCCAGGCCGGCCGACCGGAAGAAGTCTCCCCGGGCGTCGTCCTCGCGCACCGCCCAGGCGCGCATCGAGGCACGTCCGCTCTGACGGAGGGTGTCGACGGCGGCCGAGAGCAGTCGGGAGCCGTGACCGTCGCGTCGTCGGGCCGGGGCGACCTCGAGCGCGACGATCTCGCCCACCTCCTCCTCGTCCTGAGCCGGCGCCAGCGCGACGAACCCGACGACGACCGGGCCCGCGCACGCCGACAGCAGACGGTGCGACGGAGTCGGCGGCCGTGTCAGCGCCATGTGCCAGGCCCGCTCGATCGTCGGCACGTCCAGGCCGTCGAGCGCGGCTGCCGGCCACACGCCCGCGAACGAGTCACGCCAGGCCGCCACCTGGATCGCGGCGATCGCGCGCGCGTCGTCCTCGATCGCCGGGCGGACGCTGACATCGGCGCTCGGGCCGTGCTGATGGCTCACCCAGCGAGCCTACGGCGCGCGCGGCGACCGGGTGGGCGGCGGCCCCTCGCCGGCCGCGGAGCCGGTAGCCTGGGCGGTCATGTCGTCTGGATCCCGACCCTCCCGCAGCTTCGGCTCCGTGGCGGTGGCGATGGTCACGCCGATGCTGCCCGGCGGCGCGATCGACATCGCCGGCGCACGTCGGCTCGCCACCCACCTCGTCGACGGCGGCTGCGATGCGCTCGTCGTCCACGGCACCACGGGCGAGTCGCCCACGACGCACACCCCCGAGAAGGACGAGGTGACGGCCGCCGTCGTCGACGCCGTCGGCGACCGGGCG
>JBMDXU010000118.1:0-17337 GCA_048594485.1 Pseudactinotalea sp.
AACACCCCCCCACCGCCCCGCGTCCGGCGCGACACCACCCAACGGCGTTTTAAACGGGCAGCCGTACACCCGCGCTCCGCCGTCGAGGGTGTCCGTATCCGCGTTGAAACCGGAGATGGCCCGTTCCGCGTCGAGAGCGTCGAAGATAAGGGGATGGTGGGTGAGGGTGGGGAGCAGACCGTCGCCGTCGACGGCGTCACGCTGCGCGTCACCAACCTCGACAAGGTCCTCTACCCGGCCACCGGGACCACGAAGGCCGACGTGCTGCGCTACTACGCGCAGATCGCGGACCTGATGATCCCCCACAGCGCCGACCGGCCGGTCACCCGCAAGCGGTGGCCCAACGGCGTCGACGGCGAGATGTTCTTCCAGAAGAACCTGGGAGGCGGCACACCGCACTGGGTCCGCCGCGCCACCCTGCACCACCACGACTCCGACAACGTCTACCCGATCGTCAACGACCGCCCCACCCTCGCGTGGCTCGCTCAGATCGCGGCGCTCGAGCTGCACGTGCCGCAGTGGCGATTCGACGCCGACGACCGACCGCTCCACCCCGACCGGATCGTCTTCGACCTCGATCCGGGGCCGGGGGTCGCGCTCCCCCAGGTCGCGCACGTCGCCCTGCTGGTGAAGGAGATCCTCGATCAGATGGGGCTGCCCTCCTTCCCGGTCACGAGCGGCAGCAAGGGCATCCACCTGTACGCACCTGTCGACGGCAGCTACTCGTCCGCGCAGACGTCGGCGCTCGCCAAGGAGCTCGCCCGCAGTCTCGAGGCCGATCACCGCGAGCTCGTGGTGTCCGAGATGGCCAAGACCGCCCGAGCGGGGCGGGTCTTCCTCGACTGGTCGCAGAACAACGCCAACAAGACGACGATCTGTCCGTACTCGCTGCGCGGCACCGAGCGGCCGTTCGTCGCGGCGCCGCGCACGTGGGAGGAGGTGGAGTCAGGCGAGCTGCGCCACCTCGAGCTCGACGAGGTCCTCGAGCTCGTCGCCGAGCGCGGTGACCCGATGGGCGCGATCGGCCGCCCGCCCGGTGTGGGCGACGGCGTCGACCGGCTGGACGTCTACCGCGCCAAGCGCGACGCGAGCAAGACGCCCGAACCGGTCCCGGACGCCCACGGGCCCGACGAGGCCGGCAGCGCCGTCGACGCCACACGCAGCTTCGTCATCCAGGAGCACCACGCGAGCCGCCTCCACTGGGACCTGCGGCTGTCGCGCCACGGGGTGCTCGTGAGCTGGGCGCTGCCCAAGGGGGTGCCCGAGGATCCGGACAGCAACCATCTCGCCGTCCAGACCGAGGACCACCCGATGGAGTACGCGACGTTCTCCGGCACCATCCCCGCCGGCGAGTACGGCGCGGGCGAGATGACCATCTGGGACTCCGGCACCTACGTCGCCGAGAAGTGGCGCGACGGTGAGGAGGTGATCGCCACCCTCACCGGCAGGCCGGACGGCGGTCTCGCGCGCGGCCCCGGCCGCACCAGCAGGATCGCCCTCATCCGGACCGGCGAGAACTGGCTGATCCACCTCATGGCCCCGGCAGGTGCACGGCGGTCGACGCCGGCAGCGGCCGCGCGGACGCCCGCCCGACGCGGACGGGCTGTGCTGCCACGACCCATGATGGCGACGTCGACCGACGCGCTTCCCGACGAGCCGGGCTGGGCGTACGAGATGAAGTGGGACGGCGTCCGGGCGATCATCGAGGTCGACGGCGGGACCGTCCGTCTGATGTCACGCAGCGGGCGCGACCAGACGGCGCAATACCCCGAGCTCGCCGGGCTCACCGAGCACGTGGCCGCGCACCGGGCGGTGCTCGACGGCGAGATCGTCGCGCTCGACGACGACGGCCGGCCGAGCTTCGGGCTGCTGCAGCCCCGCATGCAGCAGACCCACGAGCGCGAGATCGCCCGCGCCGCTCAGCGTCGGCCCGTCCACCTCATGCTGTTCGACGTGCTCGAGATCGAGGACACGTCGCTGCTCGAGGAGCCGTACGTCGACCGCCGGGACGCGCTTGCCGCGCTCGTGAGCGAGGAGGGCCTCGTCCACGTCCCCCCGGCCTCCGACGACGGCGCCGCCGCCCTCGCCGCCAGCGCCGAGCTGGGGCTGGAGGGGTTGGTCGCCAAGCGACGCGACTCCCGCTACACGCCCGGGCGCCGATCGCCGTCCTGGCGCAAGCTCAAGCACACCCGCACGCAGGAGGTCGTCGTCGTCGGCTGGAAGAAGGGCAGCGGCAACCGCGCCGGGAAGATCGGCTCGCTCCTGCTCGCGGTGCCGAACGCCGCCGGCCTCACCTACGTGGGCCGGGTCGGGTCCGGGTTCACCGAACGTGAGACCTCGCAGTGGGTCGACCGGTTCGAGCCGCTGCGACGCAGCGAAGCGCCCGACCTGCGCGACGTCCCTGCTGCCGACGCCCGGGACGCCGTCTGGCTGGAGCCGACGCAGGTGGCCGAGGTCGAGTTCGGCGAGTGGTCGCACACCGGGCGGCTGCGCCACCCCCGCTGGCGGGGGTGGCGGCCCGACAAGTCGCCCGCGGAGGTCGTCCGCGAGTGAGGGCTCGGCGTCAGTCGGAGGACGTCGACGCCTTCTCGCGAGACTTGTGGCTCTCGAGGAAGTACTCGATCACCAACCGGCCCACCGTCAGGACCACGAACCCGATGGCCGGGAACAGCACCAGGGAGGCGATGCCGGACAGCACGCCGGTGATCCCGGTGCCGTACTGGCTGGCGGCCGAGGCGAAGTACTGGATCGCCCCGAGCAGACCGAAGAGAGCCAGGACGCCGGCCAGGATCATGACCGCGAGATAGGCGGTCTTGGCGAGCTTCGGCGTCAGCGGCTTCGCGAACGTCGTGTCGAAGAGGCCGGGCTCGGAGGGCGCCTGCGGCTGATACCCCTGCTGGCCCTGCTGCGGGTACCCCGGCTGGCTCTGCTGGCCGAAGCTGGCCTGGCCGAACGGCTGCTGCTGCCCGTAGCCCTGGGGCGGCTGCTGCCCGTAGCCCTGCGGCGGCTGCTGCGGCTGCTGCTGCGGCTGGCCGAAGGGACTGGGCTGCTGCTGCGGGGGCTGGTACTGGCTCATGGTCTGTCCTTCGAGGATGCGGGTCTGAACCGGTCGGTCGGGCTCGCCGAGCAGCCTAGAGGGCTCGCGTCACCGCGCTGTGACAGCGTCCGGGGGCAGTTCTTCCCCAGCGGCGTTGTCGATGCGCTCGGCGATGGGTAGTTTCGCGGGAGGTGGTCGACGAGAGGAGCGGGCCTTGGTCGAAGGCACGGGTTACCTGCGCACGACGGGCGACGGGCTCGAGCTCGTGCTCGAACGCGAGTTCACGGCTGCGGCCGAGGAGATCTGGGAGTGGGTGACCGCGAGCGAGAAGCTCGAGCAGTGGATCGGGCGCTGGACCGGCACGGGCGCCGTCGGCGAGGTCGTCGAGCTCACGATGACGTCGGAGGCGAGCGACGCGCCCGAGCAGGTCACGATCATCGACTGCGACCCGCCGAAGCGGCTGCAGGTGGAGCTCGCCAGCGAGGCCGGCACGTGGCATCTCCAGCTCGACGTCATCACTCACGGCGAGACCACGCTGCTGCGCTTCAACCAGCTCATCGAGCAGGGCGACGACATCTCGTCGGTCGGACCCGGGTGGGAGTACTACCTGGACCGGCTCGTCGCGGCCCGCTCCGGGCTCGCGCCGAAGCCGTTCGACGACTACATGCCGGCCCTCGTCGGTTACTACAGCGAGCTGGGCTGAACCGAGTTCAGCCGGTGATGCTGCCGTCGTCGCCGACGGTGATCGACACCTCCGGCAGCGGCGCGTCGGCGGGGCCCTGGACGACGGCGCCGGTCAGGTCGAAGACGGAGCCGTGACAGGGGCACGCGAGCTCGCCGTCGCCCGCCTCGACCGTGCAGCCCTGGTGCGTGCACACGTCCGAGAGCGCGAGCACCTCGCCCTCGGTCGGCTGGGTCAGCAGGATTCCCTCGCCGGATCCGGTGGTCGCGGCGATCGCGCCCCCGACCGGGACGTCGCTGATGTTGGCGATGACGCCGGGCTCGCCGCCACCGGTCGCCTCTTCGCCGTCGCCGTTGTCGTTCGCTCCGTTCGAGCAGGCGGCGAGAGCGAGGACGCTCGCGCCGCCCGTCGCGGCGAGGACGGCGCGGCGTGTCATGCAGGCGCCGTCGTGGGTGGTGCACCGCAGCGGTGAAGTTGCCATGGGCCCAGCGAAGCGCACAACGCTGGGACGCGCCTGGGAAACGCGCAGGCAGTTCGTCGGTCGCCGGGCGCCGCCGATCCCCTGCCGACGGCGCTCGGCAGGTGGATGATGGGGCTGCAGCGCCACGCGAGAGGAACGTCATGAGCAGCCCGACCGCCGTCCCCGACGGCTCCGCCCGGACCCTGCGCCGGGTCGCCGCTGTCGGGACGTTCGTGTCCGCCGTGGTGCACGGCTATCTCTACCTCGCCGGCTTCTCGGTGGTCGCGGTGACGGGGCCGATGTTCGCCGTCAACGCGGTCAGCGGCGCCGTGATCGCGATCGCGCTGATCGCGAGCGCCCACTGGGTGTGGAGGTTCCTCGCCGTCGGCTTCAACGGGCTCTCCCTCATCGCCCTGTTCCTGTCCCACACCGAGAACGGCTTCTTCGGGACCCGCGAGATGCTGTGGGACACCTGGCAGATCCTCGCCCTCGTCTCCGAGGCGGTCGGTCTCGTCGCAGCCGCGCTCGCGCTCCTGCAGTGGTGGCGGGCACGCCGAGCCGCATGACGACGGCGAAGCAGCTCCGCGCGGCGGCGCTGTCGCTCCCCGAGGTCGTGGCCGCCGACGGCGAACCGGCCGCGTTCGTCGTCGCCGGTCGAGAGTTCGCGGCTGTGAGCGGCGACGGTGATCACGTGCACCTGCGGATGTCGGCCGACGCCGTCGATCAGATGCTCGACGAGCACCCACGAGCCGAGCGGCTGACGCGCGGCAGTCAGGTGGAGGGCGTGCGTGTTCCGCTCGCTGCGATCGACGGCCAGCAGCTGAATCGCTGGGTACGCGCGGCGTGGAAGCATCGTGCACCCAGGCGTCTCGTCGCCGCCGCCGAGGCCGCAGAACGCGCGGAGCCGGGCACTGGCGACCTCCCCCGCGGCATCGGCCGACCCGCCACGCGTGCGCTCGCCGAGGCGGGCATCACCAGCCTCGACGACCTCGCGAGGTTCTCCGAGACCGAGCTCGGCGCGCTGCACGGCGTCGGGCCGAAAGCGGTGCGCATCCTCCGCGAGGCACTCGCCTCACGTGAGGACGCCTGAGGCTCGGGGCGATGCTCCGCGGTACGACGCGGTCGGTCGGCGGCTTTGATCGGAAGGTGAAAGGAACCTGACGCCAGAGGGTCCTCGACCGCGTTCTCCACGGGTGAGGACGCCTCTGGCGTCAGGTTTCTTCCACATCGGCGACGTCAGATCCTGGGGTGCGCCAGATCGTCGGGACGTCGTCGTTGTACGAGCCGGCCTCACGCGGTGTCGCGTCACCGACTCCGCTCGGGAAACGTCCCTTCGGCGCGGATGCGATCGTTGAGCGCGTCGAGGTACAGCGCCTCGTCGTCGACGAGCGAGACCTCGCGGCCCAACCAGGCCGACAGGTGGGCGGCGTTGGCGAGCCTGACGCCGTTGATGCCGTCGGTCCCGGGTGCGATGAGTGGCTCGCCGGTGCGGATGTGGGCGGCGAAGTTCCGGAGCACCTCGGTGTGCTGCCCGCCCCACTGCGACTCGAACTCGAGCGTCTCAGTGGTGCTCTCGTACAGGTGCCCGCCGCCGGTGACGACCTTGAAGATGTCCTCCGGCGGCACGGCGACCGAGATCTCCTGCTCGGGCTTGTCCAGTCGCGTGACGATGGCCCGCGCGGAGTCCTCGACGACGATCTTGCCCTTGTCGCCCAGGATCTCGAAGCGGTCGGTCCCGACGATGTCGTGCGTGGCCGTGATGAACGTGCCGGTGACGCCGTTGCCGTAGTCGGCGAGGATCGTCGCCTCGTCCTCGACGGCGATGTCGCGGCGGAAGCCGAACCCCAGCTTGGCGGTGACGGATTTCGGCATGCCGCAGATCCACTGCCACAGGTCGAGCTGGTGGGGCGACTGGTTGACGAGGACGCCGCCACCCTCGCCGCCCCAGGTCGCGCGCCATGCGCTCTGCTCGTAGTAGGCCTGCGGGCGGTACCAGGTGGTGATGATCCAGCTCGACCGCCGGATCGCGCCGATCTCGCCGTCGTCGACGATCTTCTTGATCGCGCGGTACAGCGGGTTGGTCCGCTGGTTGAACATGATGGCGAACGTCGTCTCGGGGTGGGCGAGCGCGACCGCGTTGAGCTCGCGCACCTGGGCCGCGTAGACGCCTGCGGGCTTCTCGACGAGCGCGTGCACACCCGCCTCGATCGCCGCGATGCCCATCTCGGGGTGGAAGTAGTGCGGCACCGTCGTGACGACGGCGTCGACCTCACCCGAGGCGATGAGATCGCGGTAGTCCTCGTAGACCGGGACACCGAGCTCGGCGGCCGCCTCGCGGCGCTGCGGGTCGAGGTCGCAGACGGCGCCGAGCACCATCCCCTCGACGTCGCCTGCCTTGATCCTGCTGATGTACGCGCCACCCTGCACGCCGTACCCGATCACTCCGAGCCGCACCGGCTCCTGACCCTTCGTCGCGTCGCTCACGACATCGGACGCTAGCCACGACGCCGGGGCCACCGGGACCCCTTGCCAGCACTTGCCGACGCGCGCGAGCCCCGATCTCCCCAGAACGGGCCGGTGGTGCCAGGATGAGCCCATGATCGTCGTGACCACGAATGACGTGCCCGGGTACCGCATCGACGCCGTGCTGGGCGAGGTGATGGGCCTGACCGTGCGCAGCGCCAACATCGGCCAGAACTTCGTCGCCAGCTTCCGCTCCATCGGCGGCGGCGAGGTGACCGAGTACACCCAGCTCGTCTACACCTCGCGCGAGGAGGTCATGGCGCGCATGGTGCAGCAGGCTCAGCAGCGCGGGGCCAACGCCGTCATCGGCATGCGCTTCGACACCGGTGACATCGCGCAGGCGTTCAGCGAGGTGTGCGCCTACGGCACCGCCGTCGTCGTCTCGCCGATCGGCGAGGGCGAGGACGGCGCGACGAAGCAGTCCGTCGAGCAGGCGCGCAACCCCCAGCCGGCTCCGCAGCCCACCCCTGCTCCGCAGCCCGTGCAGGATGGCGGGTACGGCCAGCCGCAGCAGCACCAGCAGCCGCCCGCCGCCGGTTACGGCGCGCAGCCGTTCCCCCCGCAGCAGCAGGCCGGCCCGCCGCAGGGCTACGGTCAGCAGGGCTACCCGCAGGGCTGATCGCCCGCGCCGGCGCAGCTCGCCCGAGTCCGCGCCGAGACCCGTTCGTGGCTGTCTTGTGACCTCCGGCACCCGCAGGTCACGAGCCGGCCACGATGTCGTGTGGAGTGTGTGAGAAGGACTGACTCCACTCAGCAGCGTGCCTACCGTCCGGTCATGGGGACACGACGCCGAACTCTCACCTCACTCGTCACCGCCGCGCTCTGCGCCCTCGCGCTCGTGGGCTGCTCCTCGGGCGGGGGCTCCGGCTCCGGCGGCGGCAACGATGTCGCCGCGACCAGCGGCGCGGGCGGCGGAGCCGAGGTCGATCGCGAGCCTGCCGCTGATCCTGCCGACCTCGACGGACGCCAGGTCATCGTCACCGCGAGCGCCGAGGTCGTCGTCGACGATCCCGCAGCGGCCTCGGACGCGATCGCGGCGCTCGCCGCGGCCGCCGGTGGCCGTGTCGAGGCGCGCGAGGAGTACGCCGGTGACGAGCACGGCTCGGCCACCCTCACGCTGCGTGTGCCCTCCGGCGAGCTGAACGGCTTGCTCGAGGATCTCGACGACCTCGGCGAGGTGCAGTGGATCAACCAGTCGGAGGAGGACGTCACCGGAACCGTGGTCGACCTCGACGCCCGCATCGCCGCCCTGGAGACCTCCACCCAGCGGCTGAGCGAGATCATGGCCGGCGCCGAGACGACCGAGGATCTGCTCGACGTCGAGACCCAGCTGAGCGAGCGTCAGGCGGAGCTCGAGGCGCTGCAGTCGCAGCGCGATGCGCTCGCGGACCAGGTCGCCCTCTCGACGCTCACGGTGAGCCTCAACCCGGTCGCTGCCGCTCCCGCCCAGGCCCGCGGTGGGTTCCTCGGCGGCCTGGAGAGCGGGTGGAACGCGCTCAGCGCGTTCTTCGGGATGGTCCTCGTGGTGCTGGGGGCTCTGCTGCCGTGGGTGGTCGCTCTCGGTGTTCCGACTGTGGCAGCGCTGTGGCTGTGGCGGCGGTATCGCCGCACGCACCCGGCACGGGCGCGGGGCGACGTCGGGCCGAGGCCGCCCGGTCCGGCGGCAGCTCCGGCCGGCGCGTACGAGAACGCCGCCGCGAGCGCCGCCGGGGATGGCGAGGATCCTCCGCGCCCCCGCTGAGGAACGCGCCTCACGTCATACCGTCGTCGGTGGCGCCGCCGTCGGCCCGAGCCCGTCAGTGCGCGGCGGCAGGTGCGGGGACGACGGCGGGGCCGGGGGTCGCGGCCACGGCGAGGTCGGCGTCCTCCCACAGGGAGATCTCGCGGCGCTTGCGCTCCCACGCCCACCAGAGCACGACCAGCGCGCCCGCCCAGGCGAGCGGTGCGGCCAGCACGGTCCCGAGGAAGCCCAGCGGCGCGACGAGCACCAGGGCCGCGCCCGACCGCAGCACCAGCTCGACGACGCCGGAGACCGTGGAGACACGGGCGTCGCCCATGCCCTGCAGCGCGCTGCGGAACACGAAGAGCAGACCGAGGATCGCGTAGAGGTAGCCGTTGACCATGAGCAGCGTGTGAGCGTTCTCGACGATCGACTCCGCGTGGACGTCCTCATGAGCGAAGGCGCGGACCATCTCGGTGCCCCACACGATGCAGACTGCGCCGACGGCGACGGCGATGCCGGTGATCACCCACGCCATCCGGGCGACACCTTCACGGATGCGCGACCACTGGCCGGCCCCGCGGTTCTGGGCGACGTAGGTGGCCACCGCCATGCCGGTCGCCTGCATGGGTGCCATGGCGATGAAGTCGACGCGAGAGCCCGCCGTGAACGCCGCGACCGCATCGGGGCCGAGCCCGTTGATGGCGTACTGGAGCACGAGCGTGCCGATCGCGATGATCGACATCTGCAGCCCCATCGGCACGCCGAGCCGCGAGGACTCGATCACCTCGGCACGGCGCGGGCGCCACTGGTGGCGGTGCGGCCGCAGCAGCGACATCCGGGTGGCGACGAGGACGAGGCACGCGATGACCGTCGCGGCTTGCGCGAGGACCGTGGCGAGAGCGGCGCCCGCGACACCGAGCGGCGTCCACGACACCAGGGCGATCACCAGCACCACGTTGAGGAGGCTGGAGGCAGCGAGGAAGACGAGCGGGGTCGTCGAGTCGCCGAGGGCACGGATGATCGCCGAGAGATAGTTGAAGGCCACCAGCGTGACCGACCCGGACAGGATGACCGTGAGGAAGCCGGTCGCGTCGGGCAGCAGCGCGGCCGGGGTGTCCAGCCAGACGAGCATCGCCCGGGCGAGCGGGATGCCACCGATGGTGACGACGGCGGCGACAACCGCCGAGATCACCGCGCCCGTGGCGACGAAGCGACGGACGCCGTCGGTGTCGCCGGCGCCGAACGCCTTGGCGACCGGGATCGCCAGGCCGTTCGCCAGGCCGATGGTGAACCCGAGCAGCAGGAAGATGATGCTCCCGCTCGCCCCCACCGACGCGAGCGCGTGCATGCCGATGACACGGCCGACGACGAGCGCGTCGGCCAGCTGATAGACCTGCTGGAACAGCAGGCCGGCCAGCAGCGGCCACGCGAAGGTGAGGATGCGACGAAGGGGCGGACCGGTGGTGAGGTCTCTGGTCACAGGGGTGCCTCGGGGGGAAGAGGTGCAGAGCGGCACGAATGGATCGAATCGTTTCGAGGCTAGGGCACCGGAGGCGGCGCGACAAAGTCCGAACCCGGTCATTCCAGCCGAATGTCACGGAGATCACAGGGGGTGATGGGCGCGAGCACACTCAGTCGCGCGGACGAGTCCCCTCCGGGCCGGCGTCGGCGGTGAACCGCACGAGGACCTCGAGGCCGCCACCGGTGCGCGGAACCAGCGCGAGATCCGCGCCGTGCGCACGGGTGATGCTGCGCACGATCGCCAGCCCCAACCCGGCACCGGAGCCGTCGCGCCGGACTCGGCCGGCGCCGCGTTGGAAGGGCTCGGTCAGCACGTCCAGCAACCGGGGCGGCAGCTCCTCGCCCGTGCTCTCGACAGTGAGGACGGCGCGACCGCGCTCGACGCCGGTCCGGATCCAGACCCGTCCACGCTCGGGGAGGTTGTGCACGATGCCGTTGTGGAGCAGGTTCGTCACCAGCTGGAGCAGCAGAGTCGGCGAACCCGGCACGACAGCGGTCCCGCCACTGACCTCGACGACGACGTCGCGGCCCTCGGCCAACGGCAGCATCGTCTCGACCGCCTCCTCGATGACAAGCGACAGATCGACCGGCTCCGGGGTGATCGTCGCCTGGTCGGCACGGCTGAGGACGAGCAACGCCTCCGTCAGCTCGATCGCCCGACGATTGACGGCCGCGAGATTGGCGAGCAGCTCGACGTCGTGGCGCCCCGGGTCGCGCTGAGCCACCTCGAGCATGGTCTGCGTGATCGCGAGCGGCGTGCGGAGCTCGTGCGAGGCGTTGGCGGCGAAGCGCTGCTGCTCCCCGAGCTGGGCCTCCAACCTCGCGGTCATGGTGTCGAAGGTGTCGGCGAGCTCGCGGAGCTCGTCAGCGGGACCGGCCATCCGGATGCGATGGGACAGCGAGCCGGTCCCGACCTCCCGTGCCGCCGAGGTCACGGCTCGCAGCGGAGCGAGCATGCGTCCGGCGAGCAACCAACCGCCGCCGAGACCGATGACGAGCAGTGCCGCCATCATCAGCCCTGCCTTGGGCGCGAAGGCCTGCCACAGGTCGCTGCGCCCGGGGATGAACAGCGAGGGCTGGTCGGCACCCAGGCCCGGGACCTGGTCCGCCGGGACGACGACGGCCTGGTCGGGCACGTAGCGCAGCAGGAACAGCCAGACGACGGCGAGCAGCCCGGCGCTGGTGACCAGCAGCAGCGCGGCATAGCTGAGCGTGAGGCGGAGCCGCACGCTGAGGCCGGCGCGCCGGGTGGTGCTCACCTGGCCGCGCCCGGGTCGCCGTCGACGTCGATCCGGTACCCGACTCCGGGGACGGTGGCGATGACCCACGGCTGCCCGAGGCGTTTGCGCAGGGCCGACACCGTGATCCGTACCGCGTTGGTGAACGGGTCGGCGTTGGCGTCCCACGCGCGCTCGAGAAGGTCCTCGGCACTCACGACGCCACCCCCGGCGTCGAGCAGCACCTCCAGGACGGCGAACTGCTTCCGGGTGAGTGCGACGTACCGCCCGTCGCGGTAGACCTCACGGCGGAAGGGATCCAGCCGCAGCCCGGCGAGCTCGTGGACGGGAGGGCGGGTGCGGCCACGCCGACGGGACAGCGCCCGCAGCCGCAGGACGAGCTCCTTGAGCTCGAACGGCTTGGTGAGGTAGTCGTCGGCGCCGATCTCGAACCCGGAGATCTTGTCGTCGAGACGGTCGGCGGCGGTGAGCATGACGATCGGCACCCCGCTACCGCCGTCGACGACGCTCGCCGCGACCTCGTCGCCCGACGGACCGGGGATGTCCCGGTCGAGCACGATCACGTCGTAGTCGTTGAGATCGATCAGCTCCAGGGCCGTGTGCCCGTCGAGCGCGATGTCGGCGGCGATCGCCTCCAGCCGCAGCCCGTCGCGGATCGCCTCGGCCAGCAGGGGCTCGTCCTCGACGACCAGCACACGCATGATCCCCATGCTAGGGATCACCGTGTATCGCCGGCGTATGCAGGAACGCAGACGCTGCGGCAACGTCGGCGCGTGTGGACTGCGGGCATGAGTCGCGACACCTTCCGTCCTGTGCTGACCGGGTCACTTGCTCTGGCGCTCGCCGTCCTGGTCGGTTGTGCGGCCGAGCAGGCGTCCGTCGACCCCGCTCCGACGACGACGACGGCCTGGGATGACGGTGTGGTCGACCGCGCCGACGGCGTGCTCCCGGACGACGCTCGCGTCGACGACGACGAGCCCGGCATCACCGAGCTCGATCCGGACCTGCTGGCCGCGCTACGAGAGGCGGCCGCCGAGGCCGAACGCGACGGCGTCACGATCTACGTCACCAGCGGCTGGCGCTCCCCCGCCTACCAGGAGGCGCTGCTCGCCGACGCCGTCCAGAAGTACGGGTCGGAAGCCGAGGCGGCCCGGTGGGTCGCCACTCCGGAGACCTCACCGCACGTATCGGGCGACGCCGTCGATATCGGGCCCTGGGACGCCATGTCCTGGCTGTCGCAGCACGGTAGCGACTTCGGCCTCTGCCAGATCTACGCGAACGAGCCGTGGCACTACGAGCGTCGACCGGAGGCGGAAGGCCACCAGTGCCCAGCCCCGTACGACGACCCGACCGCAGACCCGCGCCTGCAGTGACGCGACACGGCGGACCGGTCGACGTCGGACGGCAACCGACTGCCGACCAGGCCTCAGGCCAGCTGCATGCGCGTCCAGCCTCGGCCGAGCTCCTTGGCGGAGTACACCCACGCCTTGGCGCTGCCACGATAGAACCGTAGGGCGCCGTCCGAGGCGATCGCGACGTAGTCGTCGACCGTGTCGGAGTCGAACCGGCCGAGCGGCGTCACCCGCAGGTTGGTCCACCCGGAGCCGACGTGCTCGCGTGTGGTGAACCGACCGGACCGGTTGCTGAAGTAGGCATACATCCGACCGCGGGAGTCGACGGCCAGGACATCGGGACGCCCGTCGCGGTTGATGTCTCCGCCGGCGACGACCTGGCGGAAGTTCTGCCAGCCCGCCCCGATCTGGGTGCGGCCGGACCGGTGGCCGCCGCGTCCGTCGCCGCTGTAGAGCCACATCCTGCCCGCGGCGTCGACGGCGACCAGGTCGGGCTTGCGGTCGCCATTGAGATCACCGGGCGAGAAGACGTGCACGAGCCGCGCCCACCCACTGTTCCCGACCAACACGCGCGCGCGGAACGTGCCGTCGCCGCGACCGGCGTGCACGTACAGCCGGCCGGCGCGGTCGATGCTGAAGATGTCGGCCTTCCCGTCGCCGGTGGCGTCGTTCGCCGCGATGATGCGAGAGCCGGTCCAGCCACGCCCCATCACGCTCGAGCTGCGCCATCCGCCCGCTCCGTTGCTGACGTACATGCGCAACGCTCCGGACGCATCGATCGCCAGCACGTCGGCGAAGCCGTCGCCGGTGAAGTCCCTGTTGAGCACGCCCGGGGTCCGTGCAGCGGCGGCGACCCGCTTCGGTGACACCTGTGCAGCGGGAGCCCACGCGCGCGTCCCGTCCGGGAGCGTGACCCGGATGCGGCCGTCCCTCTTCACCCCCGCGCCCGGAGTCTTCAGCACCGTTCCCGCGAAGACCGTCGTCACCACCGTGGACCCGCTCGAGGTCGAGTAGAGCCGCATCGTCGACGTCGACCAGTAGGTGCACGACGTCGGCGGCTTAGGCAGGTACACCGACGTCGCACCGTCGCGCAACGACACCCCACGCGTGGCGAGCCAGGTGTCCGGGTTGACGACCCTTCCGCCGCCGGACGTCCCGTACTTGCCCTCCCAGATCTCCAGGTGCAGGTGGTTGCCCGTGGAGACGCCCGTCGAGGCGACCGAGCCGATGCGCTGCCCGACGCGGACCCGGTCACCCGCCTGCACGAACTCGGTGGCGTTGCGCGAGTGGGAGTACGAGCTGGTGACGATCCGCCCGTTGATCAGGTGCTCGATGACGATCCACTGCCCGGCGGTCGGCTCCGAGCGCGCCCAGCGGACCGTGCCGGCGGCGATCGCGTAGATCGGCGTCCCGTAGGGCGCCGCCATGTCCTGACCCATGTGCGCGAGCGAGGCGTTGATGGTCGGGGCGCAGCGGGGGCCCTGGGGTGAGGTCATCCGGTAGCTGCCCGGCGGGAGCGGGGAGGTCACCGTCTTCGCCGACATCACCGACATCTGCTGCGGCTCGTCCTGGCTGACGTCGTCCGTGACGGCAGCCTCCGGCTCCGGCGCGACCTCCTCGGGGACGGTCTCCTCGACGGGGTCCTCGGTCGGCTCGGCCGGGCTGGTCGGCTCGGTCGGCTCGGCCGGGTCGGTCGGCTCGGTCGGCTCAGTCGGGTCGGCGCTCTCGGTGGGGTCACCGGTCGGGTCACCTCCCGGCGCGGTGACCGGGTCGGTCGGCGCCGCTGTCGACTCGACCACCTGATCAGTGGCCGGATCGGACGGCTCCGACGACGCTCGGGCCGGGCCACTCAGCCCGACGGCGACGAGCAGCGCGGCGACAGCAGCAGCGACGGAGCGCGCGATGGCGCTGGACGAGAGGGGGCGCGAGGTGGACGGCATGGCGGGGTCCTGGATCTACGAGGTTCGGCAGAACCGCCCCACGGCGTCGGGATTCCGTTGAAGCGTCAGCAAAAGGTAGCGGACACGCGTCACATGCGCCACTCCCGTCACAACGACTCGCTGTCGATCACAGGGCCGACGCCGGAGCCGCTCACGCTGGGCGTGCGGACGACCCTCCCGCCCGCACGTGCGTCGCGCACGCCGACATGACTGTCGCCCGCTCCGGATGATCGGGATGGCGAGCCTGCCGAACTTCCGCGCGTCCGGATACCACGAGCCCGGCCGATGGCCGGGCTCTCGTCAGTGACGCGCTCGCGACGAATCAGATCTGTCGCGACTCACTTCTGTGGTGGAGCTAAGGGGATTCGAACCCCTGACCTCTTCCATGCCATGGAAGCGCGCTACCAACTGCGCCATAGCCCCGTGGCCCGTTCGGGCCTGTACGAGTGTAGGCCATCGCGGGCGGGAACGAAAACTCAGCTCGGGGCGGCGATGTTGTGGGCGTGGAGTCGCCAGGCGGGGGTGCCGCTGCGGGTCGGGCGGAGCACCGACCAGAGGCAGTTGCCGAGCCCCGAGATGCCGTTCCACTCGCCCGCGTCGAGCCCGAGCAGCGCGGAGACACCCGCGCCGATCGCTGCGCCGTGGGTCACGGCGACGAGCGTCTCGTCCTCGCCGAGCCGTGCGGCGTGGTCGACGACGGCGGCCGCGACCCGGCGTCCGACGTCACCACGTGGCTCGAGGTCGACGCCGTCGGGCTGACCGCCGCCGCTCCACGTCCGGTACTCGGCCGGCCACCCGCTCTCGATCTCGGCGTGCACCATGCCTTCCCACGCGCCGAACGACCGCTCGCGGAACCGCGCGTCGATCTCGACGGGCAGGCCGGCCGCGGCCGCGATCGTCTCGGCGGTCGCGGCGGCACGCCGAAGATCGGACGCGACGACCGCCGTCGGCCCCAGGCGGGCGATCGCGACGGCCGCCCGCGCCGCCTGCCCGACCCCGGTCATGTCGAGCTCGATGTCGGCCTGGCCCTGAAGCCGACCGGTGGCGTTCCACTCCGTCTGCCCATGCCGCACGAGCAGGACGGTGCCGGCCGTCACCCGCGCGCAGCCCAGCGGTCGGTCACCGCGTCGGTCTCGTCAGGACCGGGCGCCGTCACGACGTCCTCGGGGAGCTCGATCACCGGGCAGTCCTTCCACAACCGCTCCAGCGCGTAGAACTCTCGGTCCTCGTCGTGCTGCACGTGCACCACGATGTCGCCGTAGTCCAGCAGCACCCAGCGCGCCTCACCGACACCTTCCTTGCGCTGCGCCTTCACGCCGAGCTCGTGGAGCGCGTCATCGATGCCGTCGACGATCGCCTTCACCTGCCGCTCGCTCGACCCCGACGTCACCAGGAACACGTCGGTCAGCACCAGGCGCTCCGACACGTCGAGCGCGATCACCTGCCGCGCCTTCTTGTCCGCCGCAGCGCGCGCCGCCGCCACGGCGAGCTCGACCGCCCGCGCATCCGCCGTCATCGTCGACCCGTCCGCATCACGTCATCATCCCCATCCAGGCGGCAGGCGCCGCCGTGCTCACATCGCCGCCTCGGAACACCTGGAACACCAGGAGCCCCAGCACGATCCCGATCACGATCAGGACCAGCACCATCAGCAGCGTCAGCCACAGCGGCGTCCCGTGGTCGTGATCGGCGTCGGGCTCGTCGTCCTCATCGTTCCCGTCGTCGACGCTCACGGGCACCGACGGCGCCCGTTCGTCGGTCCGCTGCGTCGGCATCACCTCGGTCGCGTCGACCGACGCGGCCGGCTGCTCCGGAGCAGCGGACGACGCGACCTCCGCCTCGACCACCGGCATCGGCCCGCTCGGCGTCGGAGGCGGCAGCTCGGGCCACGCCGGGCGACGGTCGAACGGCTCCGGCTCGACCGCCTCACCGGCGATCACCTCGTCGATCGAGGGCACCGGCGTGCTCGACGCCGTCGACGCGGCCTCGTCGACGATCGCCGGCTCAGGCGGCGACGGGCGAACCGACCGACGCGAGACCGGCGCGGGCTCGGACCTCGCCGGAGACGGCTTCGGCTCAGCGGGAGCCACCAAGCGGTCGTCGGTCACGTCGATCGCCGCGACCTCCGCCGTCGTCCAGCTCGCCGGACCGGAGGTCTCAGCACCGGAGTTCTGCTCGCTCCGCACCGCCGGACCGAGCCCGGTGCCGTCCTCGGCGAGCCCGCGCACCGTCGCGGACGACGGCGGACGCACCACAGGACGCCGCACCGGCGGCCGTGGTGGGCTGGGCAGCGCTCCGGCGCTCGGCGACGGCGTCACCGCATCGGCCCCGCTCGCAGCGGAGATCGCGCTCGACGCCGAGCTCGGGCTCGCCAGCCCACGTGGCGGCGTCGAGGACACCGCTGCCTGCTGTTCCCGGAGCGCGCGCAGCTCGCGGCGGGTCAAGCCGATCGACCCGGTGACCGGAGGCGGCTCGTCCGCCGCTGTCGACGTCGGCCCCTCGTCGCGGATCACCCGGATCTCGCCCGTGCTGTCGAGCTCGAGCGCCCCGGTCGCGATCGCCGTCTCGCGGGCACGCAGCTCTCGACGGGTCAGCGGCCGCTCCTGGCCCCCGCCCTCGGCCTCGCGTGCGGCCCGCTCGGCCTCGCGGCGACGGCGACGCTCACCCACCTGCTCCTCGCTCACGCGGCACCCTCCCCGCCGGTGTCGGAATCGCGGCCGCCGATCGTGAACGTCGAGGGGTCGCGGTAGAGCGCGTGCTTGCCGATGTACTGCACGACGCCGTCGGGAACGAGGTACCAGACGGGCTTGTCCGCCACCACGCGCGCACGGCAGTCGGTGGACGAGATCGCCATCGCAGGG
>JBMDXU010000119.1:0-5590 GCA_048594485.1 Pseudactinotalea sp.
GTGAGGTCGGCGATCGCCATGAGCAACATCCCGAGCATGCCGTCGGGGCCGTGGATGAGGGCGAGCCCCTCCTGGGCATCGAGGACGACCGGCACGAGGTCCGCGTCGGCGAGAGCCTCGGACGCGGCGCGTGTGCCGCCGTCGGGCGTCGTGACCTCGCCCTCGCCCATGAGGGCGAGAGCGCAGTGGGCGAGCGGGGCGAGGTCCCCGGAGCAGCCGAGGGAGCCGAACTCGCGCACGACCGGCGTGATGCCGTGACTGAGCAGGTCCGCGAGCAGCTGCGCGGTCGCGGGGCGGATGCCCGTGTGCCCGGTGGCGAGGGTGGAGAGCCGGAGCAGCATCATCGCCCGCACGACCTCGGCCTCGACCGGCGGCCCCGAGCTCGCCGCGTGCGAGCGGACGAGCGAGCGCTGGAGCTCGGCACGTCGGTCCGGCGGGATGTGGCGGGTGGCCAGGGCGCCGAACCCGGTGGAGATCCCGTAGTGGGGCAGCACGTCGTCGGCGAGGGCGTCGACGACGGCACGGCTGCGTTCGATCGCGGCGGTGGCGTCCGCGCCGATCCGGACCGCAGCGCCACGGCGCGCCACGGAGATGACATCGGCGGGCGAGACCGGCCCGACTCCGACCTCGACGACGAGGGAGGCGCTGTTCACCGGCTCATGCTGCCACGCGTTGAACCTCTGAGATCGGGCAGCGAGGCGGCGAGCTCGGCGAGCGCCTCGGAGGTGCCGTCCGCGACGAGCAGAGTGGCGAGCGGGTCGCCTCGAGTGGCGCCGCGGTTGATGATGACGACGGGCTTGCCCGCCGCGTGGGCGTGACGGACGAAGCGCAATCCCGACATCACCGTGAGCGAGGAGCCGACGACGAGGACCGCACCGCCGTCGTCGACCATCGTGTACGCCGCGGCCACCCGGTCCTTCGGGACGTTCTCGCCGAAGTAGACGATGTTCGGCTTGAGCATCCCGCCGCAGACCTCGCACGGCGGCACGACGAACCCTTGTGTGTCGGTGAGGACCGCGTCGGCGTCGGGTGCGATCTCGATGTCCGCGACGTCGGCGGCGAAACCGGGGTTGGCGGCGTCGAGCATCTCGTGCACGTGGGTGCGTGTGAAGACGGTGCCGCACTGGAGGCAGATGACCTCGTTGTAGTGACCGTGCAGGTCGATGACACGCTGCGAGCCCGCCTGCTCGTGCAGGAGGTCGACGTTCTGCGTGATGACGCCGGTGATGAGGCCCCGTCGTTCGAGCCCGACCAGCGCACGGTGCCCGGCGTTGGGGCGGGTGGTGCGCATGTGTCGCCAGCCGACGTGGTTGCGCGCCCAGTAGTGCCGGCGGAACGCGTCGTCGCCGACGAACTGCTGAAAGGTCATCGGGGTGCGCGGCGGCGAGTCGGGGCCCCGGTAGTCGGGGATGCCGGAGTCGGTCGAGATGCCTGCGCCGGTGAGGACCGTGAACGGTGTTCCGGCGAGGAGGTCGACGGCGTCGCTCACCGATCCGGATCGGGTCGCGGTCTCGGTGGTCACGGTGTCCACGGTAAGCCTCGGCGCCGACGTCAGGGTGCCGTCGAGCGCCGGGCTCGCTGCCCGGCCGTGGCGGGGCAGCTGTGCCGTTGACGCGACGGGAGCGGCTCGGGTGTCATCAGGGGCATGCCGCGCGCCGCCAGGATGGTCCGCACCCGAGCGCTGCTCGCCGTGCGGACCGCGATGTGGCTGACGGGTCTGGCCATCGTGTCGGGGTCGGCCGCGGCGGTCAGGTCTGCCGGGGACGACTGGTGGATCGCGCTGCTGGTGTGGGTGGCTGCTGTGGCTGGACTGACCGCTCTTCTCACGGTGATCGATCGCCGCACCGTTCGCCCTGCCCTCGACCGCGCTCGCCGGCGCGACCGCGCCGATCTGACCGCTGACGAGCGCTCGCTGCCGTACGGGGTGGTCGCCGGGCCCGACGGGTCGCTGCTGCTGCCGACCAAGACCAGCATCGTCGTCATGGTCGCGATCGTGCTGGTCATCACGCTCGGGCTGGCGCTCGTGCTGCTGCTCGGCAGCGACGACCCCGTCGAGCACGGTCTCGGGTGGGTGTTCCTGGCGGTGTCCGTGCTCGTGGCGGCGCTGGGTGCGTGCCTGCCCGGGACGCGCTACCGGCTCACGACGGAGGGCATCGAGTCGTCGATGCGTCTCCTGCCGACGAGCCGCACCTGGATCGAGGTGCCCGAGATCAGGATCGATCGTCAGGTCGTCGTCCTCAAGGCCGCTGGGGCGCGGACGCCACGGGTGTGGGTGCGGGTCGGGGCGCTGGAGGTGTCGATGGACGACTGCCTCGCGATGATCCGCCGTCAGCGCGGCTGGTAGGTCGGTCAGTCGGCCGGCGCCTCCCTCGTCGGCGCGGGCACCGGGACGCACAGCTCGTTGCCCTCGGGATCGGTGAGCACCATCCAGTGGTGCGGGCCCTCGCTGCCGCCGCCGATCCTCGTGGCTCCGAGCTCGAGCAGGCGGTCGATCTCGCCGTCGTCGGTGTCGCCGCGCAGGTCGAGGTGCACCCGGTTCTTGCCGGTCTTGGGTTCGGGGACCTGCTGGAACAGGATCCGGGGCGCGCCACCGCCGTCGGGATGGGTGATCGCGGCGCCGGACGCCCAGACCAGCGCGCCGCCGTGCGTCGTGGTGTCGGACTCGGACGCGAAGCCCTGGGCGATCATCGACCGGATGAACTCCGGGTCCTGCGGCTCCACCGACCAGCGGAGCGCGGCCGCCCACCAGTCGGCGAGGTCGTGAGGGCTCGCGCAGTCGATGACGACCTGGACGAGGTACGGGGTGTCGGACATGAGGACCTCCTGCGCTGGGGGGGACGAACGGGGTTGGTTCCCACGTTCCCACCGCCCTCCGACACGGCACCCGACACCGACGTCCGAGGCACGTTCCAGCGCGGGCGGTGCGCTGTGGCGAGCCCGGTTTGGGTGGTCCGTCCCCGTTGGGTACCCTGTCCCGGCTGGGTAGCGTGTCCGAGCGGCCTAAGGAGCACGCCTCGAAAGCGTGTGTGGGTGAAAGTCCACCGTGGGTTCAAATCCCACCGCTACCGCCGAACGCAGCAGAGCCCGCCCCACGGTTTTCGGGGCGGGCTCTGCTGCGTTGGGTAGAAGACAGATGGCGGGATTTGGGAGGAGCCGGGCGGCGTGCGACGAAGGAGCCAGCCGCCCAGCGACGGCTCCCACCGCTACCGCTCTGCTGCATTCTGGCGCGCCAACCTCACTCCCGCGCGTACACCTCGACGAACCGTGACAGAAGCAGATGCGCTGACCCGACGGACGCACCACGAACGCCGTCGATGACCTCGTCGCGGGTCTCGGGCGGGAAGTACCCGTGGTTCGCGTACACGCGAATGCGCGCCACGATCCCGGGCTCGTCGAGCTCGGGGTGGAACTGTGTCGCGTACATGTTGGCGCCGAGGCGGAACATCTGCACCGGGCAGCTGGGGGCGGTCGCGAGGAGGACGGCGCCCGGCGGGAGGTCGCGCAGCGCCTCCTTGTGCCCCACGTACGCGGTGAACGACGGCGGCAGCTCCGACAGCAGCGGGTCCTCCCGACCGGCGTCGGTCACGGTCACCTCGACGGCGGACACCGGCTCCGAGTAGGTGGTGTCGACCACGCCACCGGCGTGCAGGCCCAACGTCCCGACCCCGTAGCAGGCGCCGAAGAACGGGAAGTCGCGCGCGACGACGTCGTCGAGCAGCCGTCGCAGATCGGCCTCGACGCGGAGCTGGAGCTCGGACTTCTCGCGCTCGCCGGAGTTGAACGGGCTGCCGCCGAGGAAGATCCCGGAGAGGTCGTCGAGATCGATCGCGGGCATCGGCTCGCGCTCGAGCCGGACGCGCCGCAGCTGGTCCTCGGTCAGCCCGGTGAACTGGAGGAACGAGGCGTACTCGGCATCGGCTGCGTCGTCCTCGGGGCGGGTCGCGAGCAGCAGGAACGGCTTCATCGGCCGGCGACCCAGATGCTCAGCGAGATCAACCCGACCAGACCGACGACGCCGTACCCGAGGACCAGGCCGCCGATCGCCATGCCACGCCCCAGGTGGGTGTTCTTGGAGGTCTGGTACAGGCCGGCGTGACCGAGCCCGATGGCGGCGAGCGCCGGCACCGCCAGGAACACTCCGACGAGGCCGCAGACCAGCGCGGCGACCGCGAACCCGCTGGTCGGCAGCGGCTTCGACTCGTACCCCGGGCCGGAGAAGGTGTCGGCGTACGTGGGCAGCGGTCGCGTGTAGGCGTTGACGAAGACCTGTGGGTCCACGGGGCGGCGCAGGTCGGGCACGGTGCCGACATCGGCGGTGGGCGGCAGGTCGGCGACCAGCTCGGCCGCGCCGTAGGGCACCGTCGGGCGGCTCAACGAGGAGAACCCGGGGGTGCTCACTCAGTCGTCCTGGGTCTCGATCGTCACGGGGCTGCAGCCCTCGGGGGCCGGGATCGGCTCGTCGGGGTCGAGCGTCACCTCGTCCGTCGGGATCAGTGCCTCGTAGCTGACGCCGAGCAGGAGGTCGACGGAGTCGTCGCTACGGTCGTCGAGCGCGATCTGGGTGCTCGGGAACAACGAGGCGAGCGTGTAGGCGGCGGCGAGCCCGGTCGGACCTGTCGTGAGGAGCGCGACGCCGCCGTACTCGTCGCCGTTGCCCTCGGTCCCGGTCTGCATGCCGAGCTCGCGCAGCTGCGCCGCGGTGCGGCCCGCCAGACCGGACGTCTCGGTCCCGTTGAAGACGTTGACGCCGATCTCGCTGTACTCGACCGGAGGTGTGTCCTCGGGAGGGCACGGCGGTGTGATCGCCGTCGGCGACGGGACACCGCCGCCGCTGTAGAGCGGCACGCTCACCGGCGAGGGCAGCACGCCCGCCCACATCGCTCCCGCGGTCAGCGCGATCACGAGGAGAGCGGCGATGAGCGTCCCGAAGATCACCGTCTGGCGCTGCTGCAGATGGCGCCGACGGGCGGCGCGGGCGCGCAGCGCTTCCGGGGTCTGGGTCACGGCCGCCAACCTAGCCGACGGGCCCTTCGGAGGGTGGACATGTCCTAGGAGAGCTCCAGCACCCGGGCGTGCAGCACGTTGCGCTGCCCGAGCGCGGCGCGCAACGCGCGGTGCAGCCCGTCCTCGAGGTAGAGCGTGCCCTTCCACTTGACGACGTGCGCGAACAGGTCGCCGTAGAACGTCGAGTCCTCCGACAGCAGGCTGCGCAGGTCGAGGGTCGACTTGGTCGTCACCAGCTCGTCGAGCCGTACCTGTCGAGGCGGCACCTCCGCCCAGTCCTTCGGATTCGTGCGCCCGTGATCGGGGTAGGGGCGCTCGTCGCCGACGGACTTGAAGATCACGCGTCGATCCTAAGCGGACCTCCCTCACCGTGCGCTCCGCCTCCGGGAGGAGATCGACGCGGCTCGCTCCGCCGTCGGGCCGACCGTCGACGAGGTCGACCGGGCAGGATGGCTCCATGACGACGCCCTTCGCGCCCCAGGGTCCGCAGCCCGGCCCCCAGCCCGGCCCCCAGCCGGGCCCCCAGCCTGGACCGCCGCCGGTCCCGCCCTTCGCCGGCGCCTCCATGCCGCCGGGTCAGCAGCCG
>JBMDXU010000012.1:0-13792 GCA_048594485.1 Pseudactinotalea sp.
CGGGGCCGACGAACCCGGCCGAGCCGACCGGGCCGACGAACCCGGCCGAGCCGACCGGGCCGACCAACCCGACGGAGCCGACCGGGCCGACCGAGCCGGGCACCAACCCGGGGGAGTCGCCGACCGGTGTTCCCGATGGCACGCACCCGACCAACCCGGGCGAGGGGCGGCCCTACGACCCGGACGTCGCCGCACCGGAGACCATCCCGGCGTCGTCGCCGGACGCGCCGAGCTACACGCCGGACGACGTCCAGCAGGCGCTCGACAACGCACCCGTCAACGAGCACGGTCAGCCGGTCGACCCCCGCACGGGTCAGCCGCTGCTGCTCGAGAACTCGGCCGGACATCGCGGCTGGGAGATGCGGTGGGACCCCGAGAACCAGGAGTGGGTCGCGCAGAACCGCGGCTCCGGCAACGGGAGCTCCGGGATGCCCGCCACGGGCGAGCCGGGCTCGTTCGGTTACGACGACAACGGCAACCTCATGCCGTACGCCAACAACCGGCCGTCGTACGCCGCCGGCCAGGAGGCGCAGGTCTTCGACTACACGCATGACGCGCAGGTCGAGGCGGCGCAGAACGGGTGGCTGCTCGACGAGAACGGCGCCCCCCTGGACCCGCCTGGTGAGAACCAGATCTGGGTGCAGCGGACCGACGACAGCTGGGACCTCATCACCTGGGAGCCTGGTCAGCCCCGCGACGGGCTCTGGGACATGGGCCACCTCCCGGACTCCAAGTACAGCGAGCTGCGTCAGCGCTACCTCAACCACGAGATCTCGCTCGAGGAGTTCCTGGCGGAGTACCGGGACCCGGAGAACTACCTGGCCGAGGACCCGGGCCGTAACCGCTCGCACGTCGACGAGTGACGGTGTCCGGAGGCTGTGGCAGCATGACCGAGGGTCCTAGCCGGGCCCCGCGAGGAGATGAGTGAGAGCACGTGGCTGACCCGATCCTGCAGGCGAAGCGGGCGACCCTGGAGTCCTTCCTGGCCGACTACGACCCGGAGTCGACACCGACCTTCATCTCGCCCTCCACGGGGCAGACGGTCCTGTTCGGTGCGCTCGCCAACCGTGACCCGGGCGTCCGGGTCGCCATCGCCGAGCGACTGCTCGACGACGGCGCGGACGCCTCGGTCGTGACGTCGTCCGGCACCACGCTGCTGCACGTGCTGCTGACGCAGCGGGCGCACGACCCGGTGGCCGAGTCCCGGTTGCTGACGCGACTCCTCGACGGGGGCGCCGACGTCAACAAGCCCGACGCCAAGTACGGGGCGCCGCTGGCGATGGTCTACAACATGAACATCTCGGACGAGGCGGCCGTCCCGCTCTACGACGCGTTGCTGAGCCGGCCCGACCTCGACCTCGACGCCCCCGCGAGCACGACGCACACCGTGCGTCAGCTCATCCTCGACGCGGCGCCGCGCAGCCGCCCGATCCTGCAGCAGAAGGTCCGCGACCTCGACGCCGCCCGGGAGAACTCATGAGCACCAGCGACCGTGCAGCCCCTCGCGACTACCCGGAGTTCATCCCGAACGCCGGCGCCTGTCTCGCCACCACCAACGTGCTCAGCGGCGCCGGGCTGGTTCGGTGGATGGTGCGTGAGCGCTCGAGCGGTCCTGCCGACAACGGCTGGCGCATCATGAGCCACGTCGACACGAGCGACTACCTCAACGACACCAGCAACTGGAAGATCGCCGACTTCAACGAGGTCTGCGCCATCGAGCCTGCGCTCATCGGCATCTGGGACCTGAAGGTGGGCTCGGACCTCCAGGTGGTGCGCGACGAGCGCGGTATCCGCGTGGTGGACACGCCCACCGGCCGCGACATCCCCGTCGACAACCTCTACGTGCCGCCGCAGAACCGGGCCTGACGCCGGCCCGCGGAGCGGGACACGACGCGACGCGCTGGGGTGTGAACGCTAACATCGAGGCATGCGCGTAGCGAGGTTGCACGGGGTCGGCGACGTCCGGGTGGAGGACGCCCCGGACCCGGTCGCCTCGGAGGGCCACACGCTGGTCCGGGTGAGCGACGTCGGCCTGTGCGGGTCCGACCTGCACTGGTTCGGTGAGGGCGGCATCGGGGACGCGACGCTGACACGCCCCACGATCCCCGGTCACGAGTTCGCGGGCGTCGGCGCGTCCGGAGAGCTCGACGGCGTCCCGGTCGCCGTCGACCCGGCCATCCCGTGCGGTCGGTGCGAGATGTGCGAGGCCGGCCACCGCAACCTCTGTCTGCACATCCAGTTCGCCGGTCACAGCACGCTCGACGGCGGCATGGCCGAGCTGATCGCCTGGCCCACCCACCTGCTGCACCCGCTACCGGACGGCATGACCGGCGCCGACGGCGCCATGCTCGAGCCGCTCGGCGTCGCCCTGCACGCCTGGGACCTCGCGCACGCCCGTGTCGGTGACACGATCGCGGTCGTCGGCTGCGGGCCGATCGGGCTGCTGTCGATCCAGCTCGCCCGGGCCGCGGGCGCCGGGCGTGTGATCGCCGTCGAGCCGCGCGCCCACCGGCGCGAGGCCGCGGCGCGGCACGGCGCCGACGCCGTGCTGGACGTCGACGAGGCGAGCGAGCCGGCCACCTGGCGGCGATGGGGCATCGGCGCGGACGTCGTCCTCGAGATCGCCGGCACCGACGCCGCGATCGACATCGCGGTGACGGCCGTGCGGCCCGGCGGGCGGGTGGTGCTCGCCGGCATCCCCGACGGCGAGCGGAGCTCGTTCGGCGCGCACCTCGCGCGGCGGAAGGGGCTCACGTTCGCGATGGTGCGCCGGATGAAGGAGATGTACCCACGCGCGATCCGCCTCGTCGAGCAGGGGCACGTCGACGTGCGCTCGATCGTCACCGAGCGGGTGCCGCTGGACGACGTCGCCGGCGGTTTCGCGCGTGCCACCGCCCGTACCGGGCTCAAGACCGTGATCGGACTCTCATGACGGCTCTGCAACCCCCGATGGGGTGGAACTCCTGGGACTGCTTCGGCACGACGGTCACCGAGGACGAGGTGATGGCCAACGCCGAGGTGATGGCGCAGCGGCTGCTCCCGCTCGGGTGGGACACCGTCGTGGTCGACATCCAGTGGTACGACCCGACCGCTCGCGCGCACGGCTACAACGACGACGCCCCGCTGCTGCTCGATGCCCACGGCATCCACCAGCCGGCGCCCAACCGGTTCCCGAGCGCGGCCGACGGCTCCGGCTTCACCTCGCTCGCCTCACGCGTGCACGACCTGGGGCTCAGGTTCGGTCTCCACATCATGCGCGGCATCCCGAAGATCGCCGTCGAGCGGCGGCTCCCGGTCGTGGGCACGCCGTACACGGCTGCCGACATCGCCGACCTGGGCTCCACCTGCTCGTGGAACCCCGACAACTACGGCTTGAACCACGACCACCCGGGTGCGCAGGCCTACTACGACGCCCAGGTCGCGACGTTCGCGGGCTGGGGCGTGGACTTCATCAAGGCCGACGACATGCTGGCGCCGTACCACGACCGCGAGATCGCGGCCTACGCCGAGGCGATCCGGCGCAGCGGGCGCGAGATCGCGCTCAGCCTGTCGCCGGGCACCGGTCTCGATCTCGCGCACCTGGACCACCTGCGTGCGAACGCCGCGATGTGGCGGATCTCCGACGACCTGTGGGACCGCTGGGAGGACGTCGAGGCACAGTTCGACCGGCTGGCGGCGTGGGCGCCGCACCAGCAGCCCGGAGGCTGGGCCGATGCCGACATGCTCCCGCTCGGTCGCATCGGCATCCGCGCCGAGCGGGGCGACCCGCGCGACTCCCGGCTCACGCGTGACGAGCAGCGCACCCTCGTGAGCCTGTGGGTGCTCGGTCGCTCGCCGCTCATGATGGGCGGCCACCTGCCCGAGACCGACGAGGAGACCTTCGCGCTGCTGTCCAACGCCGAGGTGCTGCGCATCCTGCGCCACTCGAGCGAGAGCGCGGAGATCCACCGCGACGGCGACCTGCGGATCTGGCGGGCGGTGGACGGCGAGACCGGCGCCGACTGGATCGGCGCCTTCTGGCTCGGCGGCAGCGCCGCCACGATCGATCTGCCGGCGCTCGTCGACGTTCCCGCGGCCGCCGTCGACGTCTGGACCGGCGCCACCACGACACCGAACGACCTCACGATCCCCGCCCACGGCGTCCGCCTCCTCCGCTTTCGTTGACGAATCGCCCCCTACCCCGCTTTCGTTGACGAATCGCCCCCTACCCCGATGTCGTTGATGTTCTGCCACCTGACCCGAACTGGAGCGCCATGACCACCACTGCCACCGTCACCCTCGACCCGGCGTTCGTCGTCGGGCCCGTCCGACGTCGGACCTTCGGGTCGTTCGTCGAGCACCTCGGACGCTGCGTCTACGACGGCATCCACGACCCCGCGCACCCCGGCGCTGACGAGGACGGGTTCCGCGAGGACGTCATCGAGCTCGTCAAGGAGCTCGGCGTCGGCACGGTCCGGTACCCAGGTGGCAACTTCGTCTCCGGGTATCGGTGGGAGGACGGCGTCGGTCCGGTCGAGGACCGGCCGCGTCGGCTCGACCTCGCCTGGCACTCGACCGAGCCGAACACGGTGGGCGTCGACGAGTTCCTGCGCTGGTGCGCGAAGGCAGACATCGAGCCGATGATGGCCGTCAACCTCGGCACACGCGGGGTGCAGGAGGCGCTCGACATCCTCGAGTACACCAACGTCGTCGGGGGCACCCACTTCGCCGACCTGCGCCGCGCGAACGGCCACGAGGAGCCCTACCGCATCCGGATGTGGTGCCTGGGCAACGAGATGGACGGGCCGTGGCAGACCGGTCACAAGACCGCCACCGAGTACGCGCGGCTGGCCAACGAGACCGCCAACGCCATGCGGATGATCGACCCCGACCTGGAGCTCGTCGTGTGCGGGTCGTCCTCCTCCGGCATGCCGACCTTCGGCGAGTGGGAGGCCACGGTGCTCGCCGAGACCTACGACAAGGTCGACCTGGTGTCCGCCCACGCCTACTACGCCGAGCGTGACGGCGACCTCGCGAGCTTCCTCGCCTCCGCCGTCGACATGGATCACTTCGTCGACTCCGTCGTCGCGACCGCGGACTACGTGCGCGCGACGGGCAAGCACAGCAAGTTCATCAACATCAGCTTCGACGAGTGGAACGTCTGGTACCAGCACCGCATCGAGAGCAAGGTCCCTGAGGGCGACGACTGGCCGGTCGCGCCGCGGCTGCTCGAGGACCGGTACAACGTGGCCGACGCGGTGGTGGTGGGCTCGCTGCTCATCTCGCTGCTGCGGCACACCGACCGCGTCCACTCGGCGTCGCTCGCCCAGCTCGTCAACGTGATCGCCCCGATCATGACCGAGCCGGGCGGGGCCGTCTGGAAGCAGACGACGTTCCACCCGTTCTCGCTCACCGCCAAGCACGCGCAGGGGCAGGTGCTGCAGGTCGCGCTCGACTCGCCCACGCACGAGACCACCAAGTTCGGTGAGGTCACCTCCCTCGACGCCGTCGCCACGCGTGACCCCGAGACGGGCGAGGTCGCGGTGTTCGCCGTGAACCGCTCGACCGACACGCCGCTGGAGCTGAAGGTGTCGGTGGCCTCGCTCGGCGACCTCGCGCTCGTGGAGGCGCTGACCTACTGGTCCGAGGACCACACCTGGGCCGCGACCGAGGCCGACTCGACGTCGGTGCTGCCGCAGGCGAACGAGACCGCCGCGCTGGCCGACGGGACGCTCACGGTCACGCTGCCCCCGGTGTCGTGGAGCGTGATCCGGCTCGGCTGAGGTCGTGCGCTGAGCGGAGCGCGCGAGGGTCTCGTCAGACCTTCGCGTGCTTCGCCTTGGCGATCGAGTAGACGCCGTAGGCGGCCAGCCCGAGCGCGACGAGCGTGAGCAGCACCTTGCCGAACGGGGCCTCGAGCACGGTCCGCAGAGCGCCGTCGAGACCGGTCGCCTCCTCGGGGTCGTGCTGGATCGCGGCCGTCACGAACAACCCACCGACGATGGCGAACGCGATGCCCTTGGCGACGTACCCGAGCTGACCGGCCCGCACCACGAACGTTCCCGGATGGCTCCGCAGATCCTTGACGAACCTCCGCTTGACGCCGGAGATCACGTGATGGACACCGACACCGACGACGGCCAGCCCCAGCACCACGACCAAGGCCACGCCGGCGGGCTGGGCCAGCAGCGTCGAGGTGGTGCTGCTCGACTGCTCGGCGCTGTCGCTACCGCTGCCGAGCGCGAACCGGAGCGCGCTCCACGCGAGGGCGAGGTTGACGACGGTCTTGGCGGCCGCCTTGACCTTGTCCTTCGTCTCCGACGCCGTCAGCGTCTCGCTCAGCTGCCATGCGGCGAGCGCGAGGAATCCGACGACGCCCGCCCACAGCAGCCCGAGCCCGAGCGGGTTGGAGGCCAGCGAGCCGAACGCCCCGGAGGTGTCGGCGTTCTGCGAGGGCGACCCCCAGGCGAGCTGGAGCGCGATCCAGCCCACCAGCAGGTGGACGACGCCGCTCACCACCATGCCGACACGGGCCAGTGCTGCCACCGCGCTGCTGCGGCCCGCGCGGCTCGCCGCGGCGCCGGCCCTCTCCGTCGTTCCCATCGGGCCATCGTGGCTCATGAACCGACGACGAGCCCCCCGATCGCGGCTTCGGCCTGCGCCGGCGACAGCGGCCGGCAGCCCTTCTCGACCCACCCGCGGACCAGCGCCGGCTCCGCCCGGAGCAGCGAGCTGCCCCGCCGCAGCAGCGTGAGCGGGGGCTTGCGGTTCTCACCGACGTCCCGCAGCAGCCGGTACCAGAACGTCATCAGTCGGGGCCGGACGAGGCAGATCGCATCGGCGAGCACGTCCTGACGCCGGAGGTCGTCGACCAGCTCGGCCGCGAAGATGCCCTCGGCGACGACGATCGGCTCGTCGGTGAGCAGCAGTCGGGTGGTGCCGGTGCGGCGCGACGTGGGGATGTCGTAGATCGGCAGCGCGGTCTCGCCGTCACGGCAGAGATCGACGAGTGCCTGCCGGGCGCCCGCGTGATCCCAGGACAGGGGGCTGTCCCAGTCGACGCTGCCGTACGCCTGCGGCAGCTGAGGCGGACCTGGGTCGTCGATGTCGCGGTAGAAGTCGTCGAGCGAGACCGACGGCGTGCCCAGCCGTCGCACGAGCGAGGACTTGCCCGATCCCGACGGGCCCGTGAGGAGCACGATCCGGTGCCGCGTCCGCCGCGCACCCGCCGGGAGGTCGAAGAGTCCGTCGGGCGATCCGTCGAGGTCGTGGGGGTCGGGCACCGGACCATCTTGGCCGATGCGTGCTGGTCCGGGCCTGTCCCGCGAGCTCAGTCGGCGCCGAGCGCCGCCCGCGCCGCGGCGAAGCGGGCGATCGGGACCCGGTACGGCGAGCACGAGACGTAGGTGAGCCCCAGCCGCTCGAAGAGCGCGATCGACGCCGGGTCGCCGCCGTGCTCGCCGCACACACCGAGCTTGAGATCGGGTTTGGCCGCCCGGCCGCGCTCGGCACCGAGACCGACGAGGCCACCGACGCCGTCGACGTCGATCGACGCGAACGGGTTCGCCGGCACGAGATCCGTGTCGATGTACGCGCTGAGGAAGGCGCCCTCGGCGTCGTCACGGGAGATGCCGACCCCGGTCTGGGTGAGGTCGTTGGTGCCGAAGCTGAAGAAGTCGGCGAACTCGGCGATCTGGTCGGCGACGACGGCGGCCCGCGGCAGCTCGATCATCGTCCCGATGGGCACATCGAGCCGTCGGCCGGCGCTGTCGAACTCCTCCTCCAGCGTCTGCGTGATGATCTCGCGCATCCGCTTGAGCTCCTCGGCGTACGCGACCAGCGGCACCATGATCTCGACCCTCGGGTCGCCGCCGCGGTCGGCGACGGCGAACGCCGCCCGCGCGATCGCGCGCACCTGCATCTGCGGGATCTCGGGGTAGAGCAGGGCGAGGCGGACCCCGCGTGTGCCGAGCATCGGGTTCTGCTCGGTGAGCTTCTTGATCTGGGCGAGGAGAGCCCGCGCGTGACGCAGGTCCGTCGGGTGCGTGCCCTCGGTGAGCTCGAGCCGCTGCACCTCCAGCGCCTGGTCGACCAGGCTCGGCAGGAACTCGTGCAGCGGCGGGTCGAGCAGCCGGATCGTGACCGGCAGCCCGGACATCGCCTCGAGGATCGCCTCGAAGTCGGTCTGCTGCATCGGGAGGATCTCCTCGAGCGCGGCGGCGCGGGCGGCGTCGTCGCTCGCGAGGATCATCCGACGCACGGCGGGCAGCCGGTCGTGCTCCATGAACATGTGCTCGGTGCGGCACAGCCCGATGCCCTCGGCGCCGAACTCGCGCGCCCTGACGGCGTCGGGGCCGTTGTCGGCGTTGGTGCGCACGCCGAGCCGCCGGATCTCGTCGGCCCATCCCACGACGGCGGCGAAGTCGGCGTTGATCTGCGGCGGCACCAGGGGCAGCGCGCCCGCGTACACCTCGCCGGTCGAGCCGTCGAGGGTGATCCGGTCTCCCTCGACCAGGGTGACGTCGCCGATCGTGAGGGTCTTCGCGTCGGCGTCGATGGTGATCTCCGAGGCCCCGGCCACGCACGGCTTGCCCATGCCGCGGGCCACGACGGCGGCGTGCGACGTCATGCCGCCGTGCGCCGTCAGCACACCCTGGGCCACGAGGGTTCCGGCGATGTCGTCGGGCGTCGTCTCCCACCGCACGAGGACGACGGCGTCGCCCGCTTTGCCACGGCGCTCGGCGGTGTCGGAGTCGAAGACGACCTCGCCGACGGCGGCCCCCGGCGAGGCGTTGAGACCGCGGGTGAGCGGGCGTTCGTCGTGGTCGCCGATCGCGGGGTGCAGCAGCTGGTCCAGCTGCGCCGGCTCGATGCGGCGGAGCGCCTCCTCGCGCGTGATCACGCCGTCGGCGACGAGGTCGCGTGCGATCTTGAGCGCCGCCGCGGCGGTGCGCTTGCCGCTGCGGGTCTGCAGCAGGGACAGCGAGCCGTCCTCGACCGTGAACTCGATGTCCTGCATGTCGCCGTAGTGCGCCTCGAGCCGCTGCATGACGTCGAGGAGCTCGTGGTACGCCTCCGGCAGCACCTGCTCCATCTCGGCGAGCTGTCGCGGCGTGCGGATGCCGGCGACGACGTCCTCGCCCTGCGCGTTGACGAGGAACTCCCCGTACAGCTCCTTCGCCCCGGTCGCCGGGTTGCGGGTGAAGCACACACCGGTCGCGGAGGTGTCGCCGCGGTTGCCGAACACCATCTGCATGACGTTGACGGCGGTCCCGAGGTCGTCGGGGATGCCGTTGGCGCGCCGGTACACGCCGGCGCGCGGGTTGAGCCACGAGCGGAAGACGGCGTCGATGGCGCGACGCAGCAGCTCGCGGGGGTCGTCCGGGAGGTCCTCACCCATGTGCTCCCGGCTGACCCTCATGAAGGTCTTCACGAGCTCGCGCAGGTCGTCGGTGCTCAGATCGGTGTCCTGCGCGACGCCGCGCGAGCGCTTGAGAGCGGTCAGCGCGTCCTCGTACACGTGCGCGGGGACCGACTCCACGACCTCGCCGTACATCTGCAGGAAGCGGCGGTAGGAGTCCCACGCGAACCGCGGGTCGCCGGCCTCGCGACCCAGCGCCTCGACGGTGGCCTCGCCGATGCCGAGGTTGAGGATCGTGTCCATCATGCCGGGCATCGACACGACTGCGCCCGACCTCACCGAGACCAGCAGCGGTCGCTCCGGGTCGCCGAGCCCGCGACCGGTGCGCTGCTCCAGCCGCTCCAGCGCGGCGAGCGTCTCCTCCCACAACCCCTCCGGCCAGGTGCCGCCGTTGGCCATCGTGTCCACGGACGCCGTCGTCGTCACCGTGAAGGCATCCGGGACCGGCACCCCCAGCCGCTTCATCTCCGCGACGCCGGCACCCTTGCCGCCGAGCAGCGCCTTCATGGACGCGTCGCCGTCGGCCAGGTCGTACAGGTAGCGCTGCTTCGTCATGGGGCTTCCCTCCGCACGATGGCACCCGGCCCGCGGGCCTTCGCCGGCGGTGGCGTGCTCGAAGGGTAACGGGGCTCCGACGGCGCTCGGGAGGCTCCGCGGGAGGAGAACGATTCAACCTTCGGAGAGGGCGTCCTTGCGCTGCTCGACGACCTCGATCACCCGCACGGCGGCCTCCTCGAGCGCGATCGCGGTGGTGTCGATGACGGGGCAGCCGAGGCGCCGCTGGATCTGCGAGACCTCGTCCAGCTCGTCGTAGATCTTGGCGAGCTCGGCATACCCGTCCTTGCCACCCGCCGCCCCCATGCTCCGGATCCGGCGATGCCGGATCTGCTGCAGTCGTTGCGGGTCGATGGTGAGGCCGACGATCTTCCAGCGATCGACGTCGTACAGCGCCTGGGGTGCGGGGATGCCGGGGACGAGCGGGATGTTCGTCGTCTTGTAGCCGAGGTAGCCCAGGTACATCGACAGCGGCGTCTTCCCGGTGCGCGAGACGCCGATCAGCACGATGTCGGCCGCCGAGAGCGGGCTCGTGAGCTTGCCGTCGTCGTTCGCGATCGAGAACTCCATCGCCTGGATGCGCATGAAGTAGTCCTCGCCGACGCCGACCTCACGCACCGTTCTCGACGGTGCCTCTCCGATCGCTCGCTGCAGCGCGCTGACCGCCGGCTCGAGCAGGTCCGCGTGCGCGAGCCCGGCGTCGGTGCACAGACGATCGAGCTCGAACCGCAGCTCCTCGTCGACCAGCGTCGAGAACACGACGACCGTGCTCGAGAGCCCGGCGAGCGGCTCGACGACCCGTCGCAGCATCGCGGTCGAGGAGATCCGAGGGTGACGCGTGATCCGGATCTCCCGGTCGGCGTACTGCGCGCGCGCCGCGCGTGCCACCCGCGCCGCCGTGTCGCCGGTCGAGTCGGCGATCACATGGATCTGGATCCGCTCCGCCACCTCCCGATCCTCCCACCGCCCCGATGTGTCTGCCTTTCGAGACATTCCGACTTGTTTGTCTTACGTGTGACCTGCAGCAATTAGTGACGCAACTGTGTCGTCGATAGGTGACGCCCACTGGACCCAGGACTTGACCGCGCAGCGAGCGGCCGACGGCGTACTGGGCGGCCACGAACTCATGATGCCGGTGACACCATCACAGCACTGGTGCGCGAGCGGTGTCGGCAGTAGCCTCAGTTGCGACTACTCAATGGCGAGTTTATGCAGGACGTTGTGTGGCTGGTATCGCAGCAGCGACCCTGGCTCTCGCGGTGGTAGCGAGCAGTAGCGATCGCGAACGGGGCTGATGTTCAGTATCGGGAGGACGGGACTCCGTATCTGGCCTACTACCCGGACATGCCCGCGCTCGATGCCGAGGCGCTCATCTCGGGTGAAGCTACAGAACCGACGATGCTCGGCGGCCCGCTTGGTTCGGGCGGCGGGCCAGATGTCGCGCCTGCCAACATTGTGATCGGCAGCTGCGGTGAGTCGTGGGTCTTCATGTACGACGTCGGGGTGCGCGAATACCAGGTTCAGACCGGTTTCCGGACCAATCAGCCGTCGGTCGGGTACACGTGGATGACCAACGTGATTCAGCCGGCGTCGGCCTACAACCACAACCACAGGTGGCACGGCGCGCTAGCCATGAACCTCGTGTTCAGCATGCAGGCGACAGCGACGGTACGCACCGGCGGGTGGGCGACCGCGAAGGCGACTGGGTACTCGGTTCTGTGGAACGGCCTGCTGTGCCAGAGTCTGGGTCCCATCGACTCTGAAGCGATCTACTAGAAGCGCCATCACCAGCGACCGGATGGGAGTGAACAGGTGATGCAGCACCACACAGGGCCCCAAATCGATTCTCCGAAGCAGCTCGTGCGGCTGCTCCTGCTGCGCCAGGCCAGTGGTCTGCCGCCCGCTGCTGACGTTCCGGCGATCGACGACGAGGCGATCGCGGCTGCCCCTCGTCCGGTGTCGAGGGAGGTGTGGGAGTCGTTGTGGCGAGAGCACCTGGCAGCCTGGCCAGAGACACCGCCCGAGCCGGAGCGTGTTCACGCGACGGTTGTTGACGCGGGGATCGATCCGGCTGCGCTGAGTAGGTGGCTGTCGGAGCGCTCCCCGGTCCGCGTTCTGGGATCAGCAGAAGGACGCGCACAGTGGGACGCCGCGTTGGCCATCGAGAAAGACTCGAACCTCGTCACGGTTGGGGTGCTTCCTGTAGAGCGCGGCTGGAGCTACCGGTCTTCGGCGGAAGCGCTGCTCGTGGCTGAGGACACGCGATTGGACGCTCAGGAGTACCGGAAGCTCTTGGGCACGGGCTGAGGATCGTCCGCCCTCGCCTAGATGGCGGGCCTCCCCGGCGAGGGGTGATCTTGACAATGCCCATGAACGTCAGTCCCGAGTTCGACGTAAGAAGCGGATCGTCGAACGGGATGCGTCCATCACCACGACACCGCGGCGTGAACCTGCCGCGACGCGTCCCGCAAGACCTGTCTGGTGACGAATCCCGCGCAGGGATGCCTTTCGCACACTTCGTGGATGTCGAGGTTGAAGCGGCCTGACGGCGGTGTCCCCACAAGGCTGATAAATCGGGAACGTCAGGGGGTGAGGGTGGTGCGGGCGAGGGTGCGGAGGGCGGGTTTGTCGACCTTCGAGCCGCGGCCTGAGCGGGGGAGGGCGTCGACGACGAGGATGTGATCGGGGAGACGGTCGGCGTCGAGGCGGCCGGGGAGGGCGCGGCGCACCCGCTCCGCCAGGTCCGACGGCGCCCCCTCGCGCGGGGCGATGACGAGCACCATCTGCTCGTCGGCCGTCCGGTCGTCGGCGAGGCCGACGACGGCGGCCTCCGCGACGCCGTCGACCTCCTCCACCAGGGGCTCGATCAGCGCGGGGTAGATGTTGGTGGTGCCGCGCAGCAGCATGTCCTTGGCCCGCCCGAGCAGCACGAGCCGGCCGTCGGGGAGCACGGTGCCGAGGTCACCGGTCGCGACCTCGGTCATCGGCTCGGCCCCGAGATATCCGGGTGTGGCCTGCGGGCCGCGGACGTGCAGCACACCGTCGGCATCGACACGGACGTGCGTGCCGCTGACGGGGTGGCCGAGCAGCAGTCCCTCACCTCCGCCGCCGGCGTGGGCGAGCAGGTCGACGCCGTCGGTCGTCGCGACCGGCAGCGCCTCGGTCATGCCGTAGATCGCGACCACCCTCGCGCGCGGCGACCGTGCCTGCAGGGTGCGGACGACGGCGGGGGTCACCGGGGCACCGCCGGTCGCCATCAGCCGGGTCTGGTCGGGCAGCCCGTGCTCGGCCGCGTCGACGAGCACCGCCGGGACGGCGTAGGCGACCGTCGCACGGCGCTCGCGCGCGGTCCGCGCGTACGTCGCGCCGTCGTACCCCGTCGGTGCGAACGACCAGGTCGCGCCGGCCGCCAGCGCGGGCAGCCCGATCATCAGCTGGTCGGTGTGGAGGATGTCCGTCGAGCGCAGCCCCAGCCGTTCCTGGACGGCGGCCATCCCCGCCGACAGCGTGCCCCGGGTGTGCGTGACCGCCCGCGGCTGCGCCGTCGTGCCCGACGTGAACACGACGAGGGCGAGCGCATCGGGGTCGGCCGGAGGCAGTGGCGGTGCGTCGACGCCGTGCTGCAACCGCTCCCACGTGCGCGCGCTCCGCGGTACCCCCGGCCACCACCGGCGGCCACCCACGAGCACGTGCCGCACCCCGCGGTGCCGCAGGTCGGGGAGCGCGAGACCGCGGTGGGCGAGTGCGGTGCGCAGCGGCCAGGTCGTGGCCGCGTGCACCACCGGCTCGGCCATCGACCACCGCGGCCGGACGAGCGCGAGCCGCGCCGGCGCGAGC
>JBMDXU010000120.1:0-2037 GCA_048594485.1 Pseudactinotalea sp.
GGCCAGGTGGTCAGCGAGGCCGGTGGCACGATCACCGGGTTCGCTCGCTTCCGCGTGGGCGCCTGATCCTCATCGCAGTCTCACCGACGCCCCGTCCCACGTACCTTGGGACGGGGCGTCGGCCCATGATCGCCCAGCACCGCACCGCCGTCGGAAGGACGCTCCCGTGACCCGTCGAGTCCTGCTCAAGCTCTCAGGAGAGGTGTTCGGCGGTGGCGCGGTAGGCCTCGACCCCGACGTGGTCGCGTCCGTCGCGACCGAGATCGCGGCTGCGGTCGAGGGCGGCGTCCAGGTCGCCGTCGTCGTCGGCGGTGGCAACTTCTTCCGCGGGGCCGAGCTCAGCCAGCGCGGCATGGACCGCGCGCGCGCCGACTACATGGGCATGCTCGGCACCGTCATGAACTGCCTCGCTCTGCAGGACTTCCTCGAGAAGGCGGGCGTGAGCACCCGTGTGCAGACGGCGATCGCGATGGGCCAGGTGGCCGAGCCGTACATCCCGCTGCGCGCCATCCGGCACATGGAGAAGGGCCGCGTCGTGGTGTTCGGCGCCGGCGCCGGCATGCCGTTCTTCTCCACCGACACCGTCGCCGTGCAGCGTGCGCTGGAGACCCACTGCGACGAGGTCCTCGTCGCCAAGAACGGTGTCGACGGCGTCTACACGGCCGACCCGAAGAAGGACCCCACCGCGACGCGCTACGACGCCGTCGGCTTCGACGAGGCCCTGCGTCGCGATCTCAAGATCGTGGACTCGACGGCGTTCGGGCTCGCCCGCGAGAACGCCGTGATCATGCGCGTGTTCGGCATGAGCCCGGCGGGGAATGTCAGCCGGGCGCTGCAAGGTGACAAGATCGGAACACTGGTGGGCTCGGAGGACGCCGTCGCGGCGTACCAGCGCACGCTCGCCACCCAGACATCGCAGACCAAGGAGCAGTCGTGATCGACGAGACCCTCTTCGAGGCCGAGGAGAAGATGGACAAGGCCGTCGAGGTCGCCCGTGAGGACCTCGGCAACATCCGCAGCGGCCGCGCCAACGCGGGCATGTTCGCCAAGATCGCGGTCGACTACTACGGCGCCCCGACGCCGCTGCAGCAGCTGGCGTCGTTCCAGATCGTCGACGCGCGGACCGTGACGGTCACGCCGTTCGACAAGACCGCGATGGCGAACATCGAGAAGGCGCTCCGCGACTCCGACCTCGGCGTCAACCCGGCGAACGACGGCAACATGATCCGGCTCGTGCTGCCCGCGCTCACCGAGGAGCGTCGCAAGGAGTACGTCAAGCTCGCGAAGACCAAGGGCGAGGATGCCCGCGTCTCGGTGCGCAACGTCCGCCGTCGCGCCAAGGAGGAGCTCGACCGCATCGCGAAGGACGGCGAGGCGGGCGAGGACGAGGTGAACCGCGCCCAGAACGAGCTCGACGCCCTGACGAAGAAGCACACCGATCTCATCGACACCATCCTCGCCGGCAAGGAGAAGGAGCTGCTCGAGGTCTGAGCATGGCCGACCCTCGACCCGCCGCCGCAGGCGACGCCGTCGCGCCGACGACGCGGCGCGAGCGTCGCGAGCTCGAGCGACGGGCCGCACGGGCGGCCCGCACGGCCGAGGAGACGGCGCCATCGCCCGACGGTGTCGCGTCGGCGTCATCGCCGTCGGCCGTGCCGACCCCGGTGCCGGTTTCCGCGCCTCCCGTGGCCGTGGCGCCGTCGGTCGGGCCCGGCCCGACCACTGCTGCCGAGGAGAGCCGCGCCGTCGCGGAGCCCGCCACGAGCGTCGGTGACCACCCGGATGCCGCTGAGCAGGAGCCGCCGACCGCACCGGAGCACCATGCCCCGGGTCCCGTGGCCGACGGGCAGATCCCCGACATCACCACGCCGCTGCCGTCGGGGGGTCGCAACGTCCCCATGGCGATCGGGGTGGGTCTCGGACTCGGCCTCCTCGTCGTCGCCAGCCTGTTCTTCTGGCGCAAGGAGGCGTTCCTGGGTCTCGCGATCGTCGCGTGCGGGCTCGGCCTGTGGGAGCTCGGTCGTGCGGTGCACGTGC
>JBMDXU010000121.1:0-10453 GCA_048594485.1 Pseudactinotalea sp.
TCGAGCCACAGAGTGCGATCTCGGCTGGAGCGTGGTGGGCTGAGGGTTCCGGCGAGCCGATAGTCTGTGCGTTCCCTGCCCGTTCTGTCACCGGAGTCAGTAATGGACACCTTCTCCACGCCCCTGCTCGTCACGACGCCCGTGGAGATGTCCGTCGGCGACCTCCTGGCCGACCACGCCAACCGCACACCGGACAAGGTGCTGGTCGAGCGTCTCGTCGACGGCAGCTGGCGCCCGGTCACCGCCGCCGAGATGCACGCGACCGCGACCGCGATCGCCAAGGGGCTCGTGGCCTCGGGCATCGGACCCGGCGACCGCGTCGCCATCATGGCGCGCACACGTCCGGAGTGGACGTTCCTCGACTTCGGCATCTGGTACGCCGGCGCCGTCCCGGTACCGGTCTACGAGACCTCCGCCGCCGACCAGACCGCCTGGATCCTCTCCGACTCCGGTGCGAAGGCCATCGTCGTCGAGAACGCCGGGCACGCCGCCGTCGTCGAGGAGGCGAAGGCCGAGGTGGCCGGCCAGAGCGAGGTGCCCGAGGGTCAGCGGCTGCAGCCGCTGCAGCTCGAGCACGTCTGGGAGATCGACGCCGGTGCGCTCGAGCAGCTCGCCGCAGCGGGTGTCGACGTCGGCGACGACGAGATCCGGGCACGCCGCGACGCCAGCCGCACGGACGACCTCGCCACGATCATCTACACCTCGGGCACCACCGGCCGGCCCAAGGGTGCCGAGCTGACGCACGGCAACTTCGTCGAGCTGACGCGCAACTCCGTCGGCGCCCTCGGCCCGGAGATCCTGCACTCGACGTCGCGCACGTTGCTGTTCATGCCGCTCGCGCACGTGTTCGCCCGGTTCGTCGAGGTGCTCTGCGTCGCCGCCGGCGTGCCGCAGGGGCACACCCCGGACACCAAGACCCTCATGGCCGACATCGCGACCTTCCGGCCGACGTTCATCCTGTCGGTGCCGCGTGTGTTCGAGAAGGTCTACAACTCCTCCGAGGCCAAGGCCCAGGCCGGTGGCAAGGAGAAGATCTTCCGGTGGGCGGCGAAGGCGGCGCAGGACTACTCCCGCGGCCTCGACGATCCCTCGGGGCCGTCGCTCAAGGTGAAGCTCGCGCACAAGGTCGCCGACAAGCTCGTGCTCCACAAGATCCGCGACGCGCTCGGTGGCCAGGCGCAGTTCGCGATCTCCGGCGGTGCCCCGCTCGGGGAGCGGCTCGGCCACTTCTTCCGCGGCGTCGGGCTCACCGTGCTCGAGGGGTACGGGCTGACCGAGACCACCGCTCCGCTCTCGGTCAACGTGCCCGCGAAGGCGAAGATCGGCACCGTCGGCCCGCCGTTGCCGGGCATCTCGATCAAGATCGACAACGACGGCGAGATCCTCGCCCAGGGCATCGCCGTCTTCCGCGGCTACCGGGGCAACGAGACGGCGACCGCCGAGGCGATCACCGATGGCTGGTTCCACACCGGCGACATCGGCGAGCTCGACTCGGACGGCTACCTCAAGATCACGGGCCGCAAGAAGGAGCTGATCGTCACCGCGGGCGGCAAGAACGTGGTGCCGTCGCAGCTCGAGGACAGCCTCCGGTCGCACCCGCTGATCAGCCAGTGCCTCGTGGTCGGCGACCAGCGGCCGTTCGTGGCGGCACTCATCACGATCGACCCCGAGATGCTCCCCGGCTGGCTCTCCAACCACGGGCTGCCCGAGATGGGCATCGTCGAGGCTGCGAAGAACCCCGAGGTGCTCGCCGCGCTGCAGTCCGCCGTCGATCGCACCAACAGCAAGGTCTCGCGCGCCGAGAGCATCCGGAAGTTCGAGGTCCTCACCGACGACTTCACCATCGACAACGACTACCTCACGCCGTCGATGAAGGTGAAGCGCGGCAAGGTGCTGTCGGACTTCGGCAACCTGATCGACGACCTCTACGCGCGTGCCGCGAAGGACCGCAACGCCGAAGGATGACGGCGTCACGCGCCGGCTGACGGCGTGAGTGTCGGACGGGTGTTCTAGTGTCCGACGCGTGCCCGAGAACCTGCTCCGCTCACCACCCGGTGGCCGTCTCGACCTCGGTCCGAGCGGGGGGACGCCGGTGCAGCTCGCGCTCGACGAGCTCGGGGTGCCGCTCCACGAGGTGACGTTCGTCGTCGTCGACCTCGAGACCACCGGTGGCTCGCCGTCGGCGTCCGAGATCACCGAGATCGGCGCCGTCAAGGTCAGGGGCGGCGAGGTGCTCGGCGAGTTCGCGACGCTCGTGAACCCGGGAGTGCCGATCCCGCCCACGATCACCGTGCTCACCGGGATCACCACCGCGATGGTCATCGCCGCGCCCCCGATCACCGAGGTGCTGCCCGCGTTCCTGGAATTCTCCCGCGGCGCGGTGCTCGTGGCGCACAACGCCCCGTTCGACATCGGGTTCCTCAAGGCCGACGCGGCCCGGATGGATCTCGCGTGGCCCCGGCCGACCGTGGTGGACACGGTCCGGCTCGCCCGGCGTGTCGTCACACGCGACGAGGCGCCGAACCATCGCCTGGCGAGCCTGGCGAGACTGTTCGGGTCGGCCACGACGCCGAACCACCGGGCGCTGCAGGATGCCCGCGCCACGGTCGACGTGCTGCACGGGTTGCTGGCGCGGATGGCCTCGCTCGGCGTGCAGCATCTGGAGGATCTCGCCACGGCCTCCGACCCGGTCCCGGAGTCGCGTCGCAGACGCGCGACCATCGCGGATCACCTGCCGCGCTCCCCCGGTGTCTACCTGTTCGTCGGTCCGCGGGAGCAGATCCTCTACGTGGGCACCGCGACGGACCTGCGGCGCCGGGTGCGGCAGTACTTCACGGCATCGGAGAAGCGCAAACGCATCGGGGAGATGGTCGATCTCGCGGAGTCGGTCCGCAGCGTGTCGTGCACGACCCGGCTGGAGGCACAGGTGCGCGAGCTGCGGCTGATCGCCGAGCACGACCCGCCCTACAACCGCCGCTCGAGACGCCCGGAGCGGTTGCCCTGGGTGCGGCTGACCGATGAGCCGCACCCGCGGTTGTCCGTGGTCCGCGACGTCCCGGCCGATGCGGTCGCGATCGGACCGTTCGGCAGCCAGGCCGCGGCGCAGCTGGCGATCGAGGCGATCCAGCAGGCGATCCCGCTGCGCCAGTGCACCCGTCGGCTGCCGATCACGCCCCGTGCCGGCGCCTCCGACTGCATGCTCGGGCAGATCGGGCGGTGCAGTGCCCCGTGCGTCGACGCGGATGCGGCGCGCGCGTACGCCGATGTCGCCGACCGAGCGAGGCAGGCGATGGTCGGAGCCGACGGCACCGTCGTGATGTCCGCCGCACGCGAGATCGAACGGCTCGCGTCCCAGCACCGGTTCGAGGAGGCTGCGGCACGCCGCGACCGGGCGGAGTCGTTCTCGCGTGCGTTGGCGCGAGGGCTGCGGGTGCGTGATCTGCAGGGGGCAAGCGAGGTCGTCGCTGCTCGCAGCCACCAGGGCGGGTGGGAGCTGGTCGTGCTGCGACACGGACGTCTCGCCGGTACGGCGCTCTGCCCGCGTGGCGCGGACCCGATGCCGCTGGTCGCGTCCCTGTGCGCCACGGCCGAGCAGGTACCGGCACCCTCGCGACCCGGGGGCGCCGCGAGCACCGAGGAGACCGAGCTCCTCGCGGGGTGGCTGGGTCAGGCAGGCACGCGCCTCATCGCGTACGAGCACCCGGACGCCCAGGGGTGGTCGGTCCCGCTCGCCGCGCGCCCGAGCGACCTCCGCGGCTGGGTGGAGGCACGACGTCAGGAGCTCGAGGTGCTCGGGCCGGTGGCTCCGGACCGGGCCGAGGCAGCCGGCGCCGATGCCGGCGAGGGCAGGAGGTCACCGGTGTCCGCCGCGTCGTAGTCCGGCATGATGGGACAGACCCACCGACGAGGAGGACGCGCCCATGATCACCGCGATCGTGCTGATCGACTGCGAGGCACCCTTGATCCCCGAGGTGGCGCAGGCCGCCGCCGAGATCGAGGGCGTGAGCGAGGTGTACTCGGTCACCGGTGACGTCGACCTGATCGCGATGGTCCGGGTCCCCGAGCACGACCAGCTCGCCGGCGTCATCTCGGACAAGCTCAGCAAGGTCGAGGGGGTCGTCCGCACCCAGACGTACCTCGCCTTCCAGTCGTACTCCCAGCACGATCTCGAGGCCGCCTTCTCGCTCGGGCTCGGCGACTGACCCGTGACGGCGACAGCTCCCGCCTGGATCGCTCTCGAGGGCGCCGTCAACGTCCGTGATGTCGGTGGCATGCCGACCTCCGACGGCGGCCGCATCGCCACCGGCAGGTTGCTCCGCTCGGACAACCTGCAGGACCTGACCCCGGCCGATGTCGAGGTACTCCGCGCGCGCGGCGTCACGGACGTCGTCGACCTGCGGGCCGATGCCGAGGCCGCGGCTGCCGGACCGGGACCGTTGACGCGGGAGTCCTGGGTGAGGATCCGCCAGCTATCGCTCTTCGACGAGGGCGGGGCGCGTGCGAGGCCCGAGACCTCGGCGCCGCAGCCCGGCCCTGAGCCGGTCGAGACGACGACCGACCCGGCGGCGATCGACCGGGCGCTCGTCCCCTCCGCCGTCGAGCAGGGCGTCGACGACACCGACATCGAACCCTGGGGCCCACCCGCAGCGCACCACTACGTGGCCTACCTGCTGGACCGCCCCGACTCGATGGTCGCCGCACTGCGCACCATCGCCGAGGCCGAGGGGGCGGCGCTGGTCCACTGCGCGGCGGGCAAGGACCGCACCGGCACCGTCGTCGCCGTCGCCCTCCTGCTCGCCGGTGCCGATCGTGAGGCGATCATCGCCGACTACGCGGCCAGCGCGGAGCGGATCGAGCTCATCATGGAGCGCCTCCTGCACGACCCGGTCTACGTCCGGGGTCTGCGCGGCCAGACCGCCGACTCCCAACGTCCCGATGCCCGGGTCATCGCCGGCGTCCTCGACCACATCGCCCCCGCCGGCGATCTCGGCCCGCTGCTCGACCTCCTCGCCGCCGACGGCTGGACCGACGCCGACACCGCTCGACTGCGCGCGCACCTGCGCGAGTGAGGCCCGGCCGTCCGGCCGCAGTGGTCGCGCCGCGCGACTCCTAGGCCTGGGACGCGGCGACCCAGCGGGAGAGCACGTCGGAGGCGGCACCGGAGTCGACGGCACGGGCGGCGTGCTCCAGGCCGTGACGCAGGCGGTCCACGAGCGAACCCTCGGCCACGCCGGCCAGCCGCGCGTCGGCGACGATCGCCGCGGCGGCGTTGAGCAGGACGGTCTCGCGCACCGGACCGGGCGCGCCCGCGAGCACGTCGCGCAGCACGGCGGCGTTCGCGGTGGCGTCACCGCCGCGGAGATCCTCGAGCGTGGCGGGCTGCAGCCCGAGGTCGGCGACAGTGTCCACCACGTGCTCGACGACGACGCCGCCGCTGGCGTCCGTCGCCTCCCAGATCCGGCTCGGCGCGGTCGGGGCCAGCTCGTCGAGCCCGTCGTCGTTGCGGAACACGAGTGTGCTGCGGTCGCGCTCGGCGAACACGCCCGCCACCAGCGATGCCATGCGGGGGTTGCCGACGCCGATCGCGCCCGCACGGGGTCGAGCGGGATTGGTCAGGGGGCCGAGCACGTTGAAGGCCGTCGGAACCTTGAGCTCGGCCCTGACCGGCCCGGCGTGCCGCATCGCGGGGTGGTAGCGCGCCGCGAACAGGAAGGCGATGCCGACCTCGGCCGCGAGCTCGGCCGACCGCTCGGGGGGCAGGTCGAGCCGGACGCCAACCGCCTCGAGCACATCCGCCGAGCCGCTCGCGGACGACATGGCCCGGTTGCCGTGCTTGACGACCCGCAGCCCGGCTCCGGCGACGACGATCGACGCCATCGTCGAGATGTTCACCGTGCGGTGACGGTCGCCCCCGGTCCCGACGACGTCGACGGAGTCGCCCGTGACCTCGATCGGCACCGCGTGCTCGAGCATCGCGTCTGCGAGGCCCCGGAGCTCGGCGACCGTCTCGCCCTTGGTGCCGAGGGCCATGAGGAAGCCGGCGAGCACCGTCGGGCTCGTGGCGCCGGACATCACCTGGTCCATCGCCCACGCCGTCTCGGCGTGGCTCAGGTCCTCGCGCTGCAGCAGGCGCGCGAGGAGGTCCGGCCAAGCCCTCGCCGCGTCGGAAGGTGCCTCGACGCTCACCGCTCGTCGCGGAGCAGCGCGGCCACGGCCTCCTGCAGCTCCACGGGGTCGAACGGGGCGGCCACCACGGCATCGGCCTCCGACCACGACGCCAGCCACGCGTCCTGCTGGCGGGCGATCAGCAGCAGCACCGGCGGGCACTGGAAGATCTCGGTCTTGAGCGTGCGGCACAGGCCCATCCCGCCCACCTTGGCGGCCTCGCCGTCGAGGACGAGGAGGTCGAGCCCACCACGCTCGACGTACTCGACGACGGCGGCGTCGGTGGCGGCCTCGACCCAGTCGATCAGGTCCGTGTCGGCCGACGCGCGGCGGCCCACGAAGCTGCGGATCTCCGCTCGTGTCGCCCTGTCGTCGCTGTAGAGCAGCACGGTCGCGCGGCGCTGCATCGTCTCGCCGGCGGCGTCCGCCTCGACCACGTCGTGTGCTCCGGCCATCTCGTCCCTCGTCGCCTGCTCGGTCCCATCGGCGCCCGTGAGGTGCGCCACGATCATGCTAGTCGGGCCGCGGGTCCACCAGCGCGCAGCCTCGCGCGATCCCCATCGACCTGACGCTCGACCACGGTGCGTCACCTCGTCAGAAAAAAACTGCCGACGCGTTCCGACGAGGACGCGCCAGGTGTGTCCAGCAGTCCTCGGAGCGTCCATAATGACCATGTGTCGTCGACCTCAACCGCCCTGCGCCCGCATGTGACGGTGCATCGCCCCGACCTGACCAAGGTGGGCGTCATCGTCTGGCTCTCGAGCGAGCTGATGTTCTTCGCCGGCCTGTTCGCGATCTACTTCACCCACCGCGGCGTCGCGGGTCCCGAGGTGTGGGAGTCCAGCTCGGGTCTGCTCAACATCCCCTTCTCGCTCGCCAATACGATCGTGCTGGTCTCGTCCTCCGTGACGTGCCAGCTGGGTGTCTGGGCTGCCGAGCGGTTCCAGCCGCGGCGCACCGGCGGGCTGCTCAACATCCGCCGCTGGGGTCTGATCGAGTGGTTCGCCGCCACCTACGTGCTGGGCGCCGTCTTCGTCGCCGGCCAGGTCTTCGAGTACGCCGAGCTGGTCCACGAGGGCCTCACGATGCAGAACTCGACCTACGGGTCCGTGTTCTATCTCGCGACCGGGTTCCACGGTCTGCACGTCGTGGGTGGCCTGATCGGCTTCCTGTACGTGCTGCTGCGGACCTTCAACACGTACAAGTTCGGCCACCGCGAGGCGACGCACGCCGTCGTCGTCTCGTACTACTGGCACTTCGTCGACGCCGTCTGGATCCTGTTGTTCGGGGTCATCTACTTCGTGAGGTGATGACGACGTGAACCGATCCCGACAGCACCCCCGCCCCGGGCGGACCCCGGACCATCGACAGACACGGAGAGGAGACCGCGTGAGCGTCGCGGCCCGCACCCGCAGGAACCGGTTCGCCCCGTTGTTCCTCACCGCGCTCGCGCTGATCCTCGTCGGCGGCGCCTACGCCGCCGTCGCCCCGGGCGCCCAGGCCGACACCGAGGCGCAGGCCGACGCCGCCAACGGCGAGAAGCTGTTCATCACGAACTGCTCGACCTGCCACGGCCCGGGTGCCGCGGGTACCGATCTCGCCCCCTCCCTCATCGGCGCCGGGGCGGCGTCGGTGCACTTCCAGGTCGCGACCGGCCGCATGCCGATGCAGGCCAACGGCCCGCAGGCAGAGGCGAAGCCGCCGCAGTTCAGCGAGCAGGAGGCGCTCGACCTCGCCGCCTACGTCGCGACGCTGGGTCCCGGTCCGTCGATCCCGACGGAGGAGCAAGTGGACGCCACGCTCGGCGACCCCGCCAACGGCATGCTGCTGTTCCGCACGAACTGCGCGATGTGCCACAACGCCGTCGGCGCCGGTGGTGCGCTCACCGAGGGCAAGTACGCGCCCGCTCTCGACGAGACCACCCCCACGGCGATCTACGAGGCGATGCTCACCGGGCCGCAGTCGATGCCCGGGTTCAACGACGCGACGCTCACTCCCGAGGAGAAGCGCGACGTCATCGCGTTCATCATCGAGCAGCGCGAGCCCGAGCCCGGCGGCTTCTCGCTCGGCTCCATCGGCCCGGTCGCCGAGGGCGTCTGGGTGTTCGTGGTCGGGATCGGCATGCTCGTGGGCATCGCGGTCTGGATCGGATCGAGGTCGTCATGAGCATCGAACGCCCCATCACGTCCGATCCCGACACGCACGCCGACGGCGGGACGCTCCCCGAGCGCTTCAGCAACCCGGGTCTTCCTCCGCACCGGCACCGTCTCGGTGACTCCGACCCGGCGGTCGCGAAGCGGTCGGAGCGTCAGGTGGTCGCGATCTTCGCGATCTCGATCCTGGCGAGCGTCGCGGGAGTCGTGGGCTACTTCGTCCTACCGTTCGACGGAGAGAACGTGCTCCACGTGCGGTGGTCCACCCTCGTGCTCGGCCTCGGGCTCGGTATCGGCATGCTCGGCATCGGTCTGGCTGCCGTGCAGTGGGCCCGTGCGCTGATGGAGGACTCCGAGCGCATCGAGGACCGTCACCCGATGTCCGCCGGGCCGTCCGTGCAGCGGCAGGCGCTGGAGATCCTGCGCGACGGCGCAGCGGACTCGAACATCGCGCGTCGTCCGCTGCTCAAGGGCGCGATCGGCGGTGCGCTCGCCCTCGCTCCGCTCACGTTCATCGTGCCGCTCGTCGGCAACCTCGGCGCCGACTGGAACATCGGCAAGTTCAAGCACACCGCGTGGGCCCCGGTCCGCGGCGGTGACCCGGAGCTGTACTACCAGGGGCAGTACCGCTACCTGGCGCGTGACCCTCAGGACACGAGGATCCGTGCCGCCGACGTCACGAACGGCAACCTCGTGCACGTCATCCCGCACGGCCTGCCCGAGCAGGAGCACTACCTCGAGGAGAAAGCCAAGGCGGTCGTCCTGCTGATCCGGGTGGACCCGGACATCTTGGTCGAGGCGCCGGAGAAGGCGGACTGGTCCTACGACGGGATCGTCGCCTACTCCAAGATCTGCACCCACGTCGGGTGCCCGGTGGCACTGTACGAGCAGCAGACGCACCACCTGCTGTGCCCGTGCCACCAGTCCACGTTCGACATCACGGACGCGGCGAAGGTCATCTTCGGACCGGCGACCCGGGCGCTCCCCCAGCTCCCGATCGCCGTCGACGAGGAGGGCTATCTGTACGCCACCGCCGACTTCGATGAGCCCGTCGGCCCGAGCTATTGGCAGCGTGAACGACCATGAGCAACTCGCACGCCTCATCCAGCTCCACCCTCGCCGACCCCGTCGTGCCGGCACCCGTGGCAGCCACGGTCGACTACCTCGACCAGCGTGTCGGCGCCGCGTCGATGATCAAGGGCCTGGCCCGCAAGCTCTTCCCGGACCACTGGTCCTTCCTGCTCGGCGAGATCGCGCTGTACAGCTTCATCGTGCTGATCCTGTCGGGCTTCTTCCTGACCATGTTCTTCGTGCCCTCCATGACCGAGGTGCACTACCCCGAGGACGCCCTCCCGGTCACGATGCGGGGCGTGGAGATGTCGGAGGCGTTCGCCTCGACGCTCAACATGTCGTTCCACGTGCGTGGCGGCCTGCTGATGCGGCAGATCCACCACTGGGCCGCGTTGATGTTCGTCGGCGCGATGGTCATCCACATGCTGCGTGTGTTCTTCACGGGGGCGTTCCGCAAGCCTCGCGAGCTGAACTGGGTGATCGGCTTCTCGATGCTGATCATCAGCCTCCTCGCGGGCCTCACCGGGTACTCGCTCCCCGACGACGTGCTCTCGGGCAACGGTCTGCGCATCACGGACGGCGTGGTGAAGTCGATCCCGGTCATCGGCGCCTACATGTCCTACATGGTCTTCGGTGGCGAGTTCCCGGGCACCGACGTCATCCCGCGCATGTTCACGCTGCACATCCTCGTGATCCCCGGGCTGATCCTGGCGCTGCTGGCCGCGCACCTGTTCCTGGTGTTCTGGCAGAAGCACACCCAGTACCCCGGCCCCGCCCGCACCGACAAGAACGTCGTCGGCTACCCGCTGATGCCGGTGTACATGGCCAAGGCCGGCGGGTTCTTCTTCATCGTGTTCGGCGTGCTCGCCATGATGGGCGCGACGATGAGCATCAACTCGGTCTGGAACTACGGCCCGTTCGACCCGGCCCTGGTGTCTGCCGGCGCCCAGCCCGACTGGTACATGCTCTTCCTCGAAGGCTCCCTGCGCCTGATGCCGGGTGAGGTCACGGAGTTCGTCATCGGCGGCTACACGCTGTCGCTGAACGTGCTCATCCCCGCCGTT
>JBMDXU010000122.1:0-2456 GCA_048594485.1 Pseudactinotalea sp.
CCGGGCTGCTCGGAGAAGCCGCGCCAGGCGTACGTCGCGATCCAGGTGGTGAGCGCGGCGACGGCCGGGAGCAGGAAGACGCCGGCGACGGTGCCGCGGCTGCGGTTCATCGGCCGGCCTCCTGGGACTCGCGGGTGCCCGCGCCGCGGGCGCGCTGGGCGCTGGTGTGGCCCAGTTCCTGCCAGACGGCGTCGAAGCGGTCGCGTGGACCGAGGGCGACCGAGCGCCAGCCCTGGCCCGCGAGCGCCTGGGTCGCGGCCAGCCCGGACGGCCGTCCGGCCCACGCCTCGACGTCGAGCGCGACGGCGAGCGCCGACCCGGCCTGGTGCTGCATCCGGCGCAGCACCGGCAGGTCGGAGGGCTCGACGTGCCCGAAGACGGCGACGGTGAGGCCGCCGTGGGCTCCCTCGGCCAGCCAGCCGGTGTCGAGGTGGTGGGCAGGGACCTGCTGCACGACGGCGAGCGCCTCGAGCAGCGGCCCGGTGTTGAGGTCGGCGTCGCGCAGGTGCCAGACGCTGCTCGGGTCCTCGCCGGTCGCGGTGACGAGGCGGACGGCGAAGCCGCGGTGGGTCAGGTGCACGGCGATCGAGGCGGCCGCCGAGACCGCCGCCTCCAGCGAGGACGCGATGCCGTGGCCGCGGTGGGCGATGGTCCGGTTGTCGAGGAAGAGCGTGGCCCGCGACTGCCAGGGCTGCTCCTCACGGCGCACCATGAGCTCGCCGACCCGGGCCGAGCTGCGCCAGTGGACGCGGCGCAGGTCGTCGCCGCGGCGGTACTCACGCACGGTGACGTCCTCGGCGCTGCCGGTCGCGAACGCGCGGGGCCGGTTGTCGCCGGAGCCCGTCCAGGCGCCTCCGAGCGGGATCTGGGGGAGGACCACGGTGCGCGGCGTGACGGTGAGGGGCACCGTCGTGCGGAACGTGCGGCCGAGCTCGACGAGCCCGAAGGGGTCGGTGACGCGCACGGACATCGGCCCGATCTCGAAGCGGCCGCGCACGTCGGAGCGCACCTGGTAGGTGACGGTCTGCTTCCACCCCTTGCCGATGCCCTCGACCACGAAGCGGGGGCGGGTGCCGAGCACGTAGGGCACCTGGTCCTCGAGGAGCAGCACGCCGTTCGGCGTCCGGCCCTCGTTGGTGAGCGTCAGGGTGACCTTCGAGGGCTGCCCCGCGGCCACCAGCTGCGGGCTGACGGTGCGCACCAGCGCGAGCCGGTAGCGGTTGCGGCCCACCACCCAGGCCGTGAGCAGGGGGAGCACGACCACCAGCACCCCGACCCGGGTCAGCGCGGACTGGTCGAGCAGGATCGCGCAGACGATCGCGGTGACGCCGGCGGCCAGGAAGGCCCGTCCGCGGACGGTGAGCCCGCCGAGTGCCTCCCTCACGACTGCTCCGGACTCACGTCATCGCGCGGCGTCGGGCACGGGCACGCCGGCCAGGACGCCGTCCAGGATGGACGCCGTCGACCGGCCGCTCATCGCGGCCTCGACACTGGGCAGGAGACGGTGGGCGAGGACCGGGCGGGCGAGCCGGTGCAGGTCGTCGGGCAGGACGTAGTCGCGCCCGTCGATCGCGGCGGCCGCCTTGGCAGCACGGACCAGGTGGAGCGTCGCTCGCGGCGAGGCGCCGAGGGTGAGCTCGTCGCTGCGCCGGGTGGCCGAGGTGAGGGCGACGGCGTAGCGCTGCACCGCATCGGAGACGTGCACCTGGCCGACGATCCCGATCAGCTTGCGCACCTCGGCGGCGTCGGTCACGGGCTCGAGGTCGTCGAGCGGGTTCGCGCGGGTGTGGGAGCCCAGCATGGCGAGCTCGGCGGCCTCGACGGGGTAGCCCACGGACACGCGCGCCATGAAGCGGTCGCGCTGCGCCTCGGGGAGGGCGTAGGTGCCCTCCATCTCGATGGGGTTCTGGGTCGCGATGACCATGAACGGGGTCTCGAGCTGGTAGGTCGTGTTGTCGACGGTGACCTGCCGCTCCTCCATGCACTCCAGCAGCGCGGACTGCGTCTTGGGGGAGGCGCGGTTGATCTCGTCGCCGACCACGATGTTGGCGAAGACGCCGCCGGGCCGGAACTCGAACTCGCGGGTGTTCTGGTTGAACACCGAGACGCCGGTGACGTCCGAGGGCAGCAGGTCGGGCGTGAACTGGATGCGCCGCACCGTGCTGTCGATGCTGCGCGCGAGCGCCTTGCTGAGCTGGGTCTTGCCGACGCCCGGCACGTCCTCGATGAGGAGGTGGCCCTCGGCGAGCAGCACGACCAGCGACGCGTTCACCACGTCGGGCTTGCCCTCGATGACCCGCTCGATGTTGGCCCGCACGCGGCCGACGACCCGCGCGAGCGTCTGGAGGTCCGCTCCACCCGTCTCCACTGTCACTGCTGTCCCTTCTCGTTCCCCCGCGCCGTGATCCGTGCCACGTGTGCGACCACCGTAGTCGTGACGCAGAAACGTACGTCGG
>JBMDXU010000123.1:0-32762 GCA_048594485.1 Pseudactinotalea sp.
ATCACGCGTGCGGAGGCGCAGGCCGCGGGGTACCCGAGCGCAGCCGCCCTGCTGCGCGAGCTCCCGGGCGACGCCGCGCTGCCGATCTACCGGATCGAGTTCCGGCTCCACGACGGCCCGGACGAGCGCGACGACCTCGCGAGCAGCGCCGATCTGGACGCCGCCGACGTGGCGGCGATCACCGCACGTCTCGATCGTCTCGATCGGGCGTCGCCGATCGGGCCGTGGACCCGAGAGACGCTCGCGCTCATCTCCGACCACCCGGAGCGCCGCGCCCCCGATCTCGCGGCGATGGTCGGCCGCGAGCGCGACCCGTTCAAGCTCGACGTCCGCAAGCTCAAGAACCTGGGTCTCACGCTGAGCTTTTCGGTCGGGTATCGCCTCTCGCCCCGAGGCGCGGCCTACCTCGCGGCCACGAAGGCCCGATGACCGCCGTCGAGGTCGCCGACGGCGTCCTGGTCACGACGAGCGCCGTCGACCGCACCACCTCCACGGTCGTGGTCGGGGAGTGCGGTGCGCTCCTCGTCGACCCGGCCTGGGTGCCCGGCGAGCTGACCGCGATCGCGGACCTGCTCGACGAGCGTCGGCTCGTGGTGAGCGCCGGGTTCAGCACGCACGCGCACCACGACCACCTGCTCTGGCACCCGCGCTTCGGCACCGCGCCGCGCTGGGCCTCGCCGCGCACCGCTGAGCTCGCCGCCTCCGAGCGGGCCGGGCTGCTCGAGCACCTGGGGCCCGGGTGGCCGGACGAGCTCATCGCGCTGTTCGCCCAGGTCGTCGCGGTCGACGGCGATCGGCTCCCCGATCCATGGGGCGAGGCCGAGGTCGTCGTCCACGACGGGCACGCGCCCGGGCACGCGGCGCTCTGGTTCGCCGATCGCCGCGTACTCATCGCCGGCGACATGCTCTCCGACATCGAGCTGCCGCTGCCGTTCTGGCCCGACGACCTGCCCTCCTACCTCGTCGGACTCGAGCGTCTCGCGCCGTACGTAGCGCGTGCCCGGGTGCTCATCCCCGGCCACGGCCACCCGACCGACCGGCCGCTCGACCGGCTCGACGCCGACCGGCGGTATCTCGAGGCGGTGATGACGAGCGGCGACTCGGACGACTCCCGCATCGCCAACCCTGACATGACGCAGAACCACGAGCACCTGCAGCGGATGGTCGGCGTCGACGACTGACTCCGCCGTCGGCGGTCCGACGGCGGCACACCCAGCAGTCCGGGAGCGCGGACACATGGGGGTGTCCGGAAACCAGTTGAAACCGGCGATCTGAGGAAAGCGGCCGACATCGGGGATGTCCGGAAACCAGGTGAAACCGGGGATGTCCGGAAACCAGTTGAAATCAGGGGAGGGGGGTGGGGATGAGGGCGCGGCCGGTGCGGCCGGTGACCCACTCGCCGGCCACACCCCAGACGTCCGCCAGCAGGGCGGGGGTGAGGACCTCCTCTGGGGGACCGACGGAGACGACGGCACCGGCGTCGAGGACGACGACGTCGTCGCAGACGGCGGCGGCGTGCGCGAGGTCGTGGAGCGCCACGAGGATGGCGACGCCGGTGTCGGCGACCTCCCGCAGGAGGCGGACGATGTCGAGCTGGGCCGCCAGGTCGAGGTGGTTGGTGGGCTCGTCCAGGAGCAGCACCCGAGGTTGCTGAGCCAGCGCGCGAGCGAGATGGACCCGCTGCCGCTCGCCACCGGAGAGGGTGTCGAACGACCGCTCGACGAGCGCCTCGACGCCGGCCCTCTCGATCGCCTCGCGCACGATCGTGTCGTGGTCGACGGCGTCGCCCACGGCCGCGAGCAGTCGTCGCTCGTGGGGGAACCGGCCGAGCGCGACGACGTCCCGGACGCGGAGCGGCACCTCCGCGTGGGTGTCCTGCTCGACGAGCGCGAGCCGCCGCGCCCGGTCCCGACGGCGCATCGCCAGCAGGTCGTGGGTCTGCCCGTCCTCAGTGACCGACAGTGCGCCGGCGCTCGGCGGCAGCGCGCCGACGACCAGGCGCAGCAGCGTCGACTTGCCCGACCCGTTCGGGCCGAGCAGTCCTGTGATCGTCCCGGCTTGCAGGTGCATCGAGACCTCGCGCACCAGCGACAGCCCGTCGATGCGGTAGCCGAGACCGTCGGCCGACAGGTCGACGGCGTGGAGGTCGCCGACCGCGAGCGTGGGGTCGGACGGCGTGGTCATGCCTCGCCCCGCCGTCGACCGCGGATGAGCAGGATCGCGAAGACCGGGGCCCCGAGCAGCGCGGTGAGCACGCCGACGGGCACGTCGATCGGCGCGAACACGGTCCGGGCGACGGTGTCGGCCCACAGCAGGAAGATCCCCCCGACAGCGGCGCTCGTGCGCGCCACCGCGGCGTTGCCCGCGCGTGCGGGGCCGAGCAGCATCCGCACCACGTGCGGCACCGTCAGGCCGACGAAACCGATGGCACCGCTCACGCTCACGAGCGCGCCCGTGAGCAGCGCCGACAGGCCCAGCAGCAGCCAGCGGATGCGCGCCACGTGCACCCCGAGCGCCGTGGCGGCCGTGTCGCCGAACGCGAACGCGTCCAGGCTCCGGCCGAACCCGAGCAGCACCCCGCCGAACAGCACGAGCGCGATCCCGGCGATCGCCACCGAGTCCCAGCGAGCGGCGCCGAACGTCCCCATCAGCCAGCCGAGGATGTCGCGGTAGGAGTCGCCGCGGGTCGTCGAGAAGATCACGAACGAGACGACCGCGCCGCAGCCTTGACCCACGGCGACGCCGGCCAGCACCGCGCGCGTCGCCGTCAGCCGCCCGCCGACACCCGCCAGCGCCAGCGTCGCCAGCAGCGCCAGCATCGCCCCGACGAACGCCGCGACCGGCTGGGGCACCGCCAGCCGGAGGACCAGCACCGCCCCCGCGCCGTGCGAGGCGCCCGAGGAGATCCCGAGAAGGTAGGGGTCGGCAAGCGGGTTGCGGGTGGCGCCCTGCAGCACCACGCCGCAGAGCGCGAGTCCCGCGCCGACGAGCACCGCCGTCAGCGCGCGCGGTGCCCGCCCTTGCCAGATGATCCCGTCGCGCACCGTCGAGAGCGGGTTCTCCGCGACGGCCACCGGCAGCCCGCGGTCCGCGAGCCAGGCGGTGACGTGGTGCCATCCCGAGGCGAGCACGTCGCCGACCCCGATCGGTGCCGGCCCGCTCACCGACGCCGGTCCGATGACGACCGCGAGCAGCAGCGAGGCGACGAGCAGCGCCGACCCGATGCCGAGCCAGGGCACCGCACGCGCGCGCGGACGCACGACGGCCGGGGCCGTCGTCGGCGTCTGCACCCGCGTGGTCACCGAGCTACCCCAGTGCGGCCAGCTGCTCGGCGATCGAGGCGGCGGCCTCGACGTTGCGGATCCCGGCCTCCGAGGCAGCGAACTCCACCACCACGTACCGCCCCTCCTGCACGGCCGGCAGGGTCGCGGTCACGGGGTTGGACTCGAGCACCTCGATCTTGTGCTCGGCGGTGTTCCAGTCGGAGTTCACCAGCACGATCACGTCGGGCTCGTTCGCGGCCACGGTCTCCCAGCCGACCGGCCCCCATGAGGACTCGACGTCCGCCGCGATGTTGGTCAGCCCGGCGGCGTCCATGATCATCTGCGGCGCCCCCGTGCCGCCGCCCACGTAAGGGGTGTCCGAGCCGGAGGAGTACCAGAGCGCACTCAGCCCGTCGGTCGAGGGCTCGACGGCGGCCAGCGCGTCGCGCTGCTCGCTCACCAGGGCGGCGGCGGCGTCGGGCGCACCCAGCAGGTCACCCGCCTGCTCGATGTCGGCGAACACGTCCTCGAAGGTCAGCGGGTCGGGCGCGTAGCCCTCCTCCTGGCACGCGGCAGGGGGGACATAGGTGGCGACACCGAGGTCGGCCAGCTCGGCCCGCTCGCCGACGCCGTCGGCCGCGAAGGTCGACTCCCAGCCCGCGAACACGAGGTCGGGCTCGGTGCCGAGCACGACCTCCGAGGACGGTGCGGTGTCCGCGAGCACCGGGACCTGCGCGCCGGCCTCGGCGAGGTCGTCGGGGAAGGGGCCGTCGAGGAACGCCGCGCCGACCAGCCTGTCGGCCAGCCCGAGCGCGAGCACGAGCTCGGTCGTCGACGACTTGATCGTGACGATGCGTTCGGGCTGCGCGTCGAGCGTCAGGTCGAAGCCGCAGTTGTCGACGGCGACGGGGTAACCGGTTGCGACGGCGTCCGTCGGGTCGGGACCCGACGGCTCGGCACCGCCGTCGCTGGTCGAGCAGGCCGCCAGCAGAGCGAGGGGGAGAAGGGCCGCGAGCACGACGAGAGGGCCGCGGCGAGGGCGTGAGAGCACGGACGAGCCTTGGGGTCGAGGTTTCGGGTTACCGGTGGGGAACCGGGGACACCCGGCCAAGGTCCAGCCGGAGGAGCCGCAGCAGATCCGCCGCGCTGTCCGCGCCGACCATGGTACTCGGGCTCGTCGGTGCGGCTCGTTACCCCAGACCGGGCGCGATCAGACCGTCCAGGCTGAGCGTGCTCCGTCCCTCCGGGGTCGTGACGACGAGGTCCGCGGCGATGTCCACCTCGCCCGGGAACCACACCGACCACCAGCCGTCGTCGACGGCGGCCTGCGCCGTCAGGCCGTTCTCGGTCGAGATCTCGATAGCCGTGACGTCGTCGTCGGCGATCCCGACGACGGTGGTGATCGGGCCCTCGCCCGCCTCGCCGCCCCAGGTTCCGCCGGGGTCGACGACGAGCACGGGTGCCTCGCCCAGCTCGAACGCGTCGGGCTCGCCGGAGGAGACCCCTTGTGCGACGGCGTAGACGTCCTCGCCCGCCACGCTGACGAGGCACTCCACGACCACGTCGTCGCCGGTGAGCACCGCGAACGTGTAGGCGCCGCGCTGATCGGCCAGCACCGGCTCGATCGGCACGTCCGGTGCCGCCGGATCGGTGTCCGGGCAGGTCGCGACCGTCTCCGACGTCGGCGGCACCAGGGTCGGCGTCGCGTCCCAGGTGGCGTACGCCTGCGGGCCGGGCTGCACCAGCGTGAGCACCAGGGCGACGGCGACGACCACGGCCAGCGCAGCGGCTCCCATCGCCAGCCGCTGCGCCGGGCGCGACCGCGTGCGCGGCACCAGGTGGGTGACGTCGGCGAGGCTGCCCTCGCGCACCCGCTGATGGATGCGCGCGAGCATCGCCTCGCCGTCGATCTCCGGCCCTCCGACGGCCGGGTCCAGGCCCTTGACCGCGTCCAGCAACGGTTGCCTCATCGAGCACCCCCCGATCGGCGCTCGAGCAGGTGAAGCAACCGTCGCCGTGCGCGGAACAGCCGCACCGCGTAGGCGGAGGTGGTGACGCCGAGGACCTGAGCCGCTTCGGTGTTGCTCAGTCCGTCCCAGGCCACGAGGGCGATCACCTCCTCCTCCGTCTCCGACAGCTGGTTCCATGCGCGGGCGAGATCGGTCCGTGACGCGATCGCGTCGTCGAACGCGTTCGTGCCCGCTGCGATCGATTCCTCCCGCTCCGCGACCTTGACGTGCAGCGCACGCTGTCTGGCCTCGGCCCGGTAGGTGTTCCGGATGACGTTGCGCGCCACCCCGAACAACCAGCCCCGCTCCTCCACGGGGATGTCAGCGAGTCGTCGCCACGCCACGACGAACGTCTCGGCGAGCACGTCCTCCGCGGCGTCGAGCGGAACACGTCGACGGATGAAGGCCAGCAAGTCGCGGTGATGTCGCCAGTACAGCTCCTCGAACCGCGCTCGGTCGCCGGCCTTCATCCGTCGCCCCGTCCCGCCTCGCTTGAGAAGATGTCCGGCTCCCTGCCCTGCATTACTGTGATCTGTGTCACACGTTCCCGAGGCTGACATCGGGCGTGGTGTATCAATGACGGGTGTCAGCAGTGATCACATCACGAGCGGGCCGGTTGGTCACGGCGCTCGCGCTCGTGTCGGCGACCTCGTTGCTCGGCATGTCGACGGCGGCGGCCGCGGAGGCGTCCGACGGCTCGGACACGGACGACACCTCGGCGCAGGAGTGGGCCGACGTCGCCGACGCCGCGGCGCAGGAGGCGGCGAGCACCGACTGGGCCGCGATGTCCGCTGCCGTCGGCTGCGTGCTCGTCGACGTCGAGGTCACGGAGGCGGTGTCGGAGGAGATCAACGCCGCGCTCGGCGCGCCGGAGGACCTCGCGCTCCCGGTCGTCGAGCGCGAGGAGCGCTGCTCCGGCGACGCACGACCGACCCAGGCGCCGACCACGCAGTCGGGCGTCGAGGCACGCCTGGCCATGGCCGGCAGCGACTGCGCAGCGACGGACGGTCCCGGCCAGGTCTGCATCTCCCGCTCGGGCAGCTACGTGACCACGAGCTTCCAGTACGCGGGAAGCGGGACGATCCGGGCTTTCCTCAAGATCTACGACACGCCCGACGGCGCCTCGAGCTGCCCGACCGGGACGACCCTCGCCACCGGCGCCACGTCGACCTACTCCGACGGCACCCGACGCAGCCTGTCCGTGTACGCGCCGCAGTCCGGCGGGTACTCGGCCCACGTGTGGAAGTACCTCGGGGTCGGCATCAACACGAACTGGGGTGCCGCCTGCGGCGACCTCTGACGCGCCCCACGATCGCGACCCGTCGGACGTGACGGCCGGTGCGGGAGGTCCGTGCCATCCTTGCCCGAGCAGGTGACCCCTGTGATCGAGGAGGGCGTCGATGACGACACCGAACACGCTCGCGACCGCCGTCGACCCGGCGAGCGAGACGTTCCAGGCCAACGACTCCGGGCAGCGCGCCCTGGTGGACGAGCTGCGGCAGCGGCTCGCGCGTGCCGCGCTCGGCGGGTCCGAGCGCTCCCGGGAGCGCCACCTCGACCGGGGCAAGCTGCTGCCCCGGCAGCGGATCGACGAGCTGCTCGACGAGGGCAGCCCGTTCCTCGAGATCGCCCCGCTCGCCATGGAAGGCATGGACGACGACGCGGCACCCGCCGCCGGTGTCGTCGCCGGGATCGGGATGGTGACCGGGCGGCCGGTGCTCGTGGTCGCCAACGACGCGACCGTCACCGGGGGCGCCTACCACCCGCTCACGGTGAAGAAGCACCTGCGCGCGCAGCAGATCGCGGCCGAGAACCGCCTGCCGTGCCTGTATCTCGTCGACTCCGGCGGCGCGAACCTCGCGCGCCAGGACGAGGTGTTCCCCGATGCCCAGCACTTCGGCCGGATCTTCTACAACCAGGCGCGGATGAGCGCCGCGGGCATCGCCCAGCTCGCGGCGGTGCTGGGTTCCTGCACCGCCGGTGGTGCCTACGTCCCTGCGATGGCCGACGAGTCCGTGATCGTCGCCGGTCAGGGCACGATCTTCCTCGGCGGACCGCCGCTGGTGAAGGCGGCGATCGGCGAGGAGGTCAGCGCCGAGGAGCTCGGCGGCGGTGACGTGCACGCCCGGGTCTCCGGCGTCGTCGACCATCTCGCCGACTCCGACGAGCACGCCCTGTCGATCCTGCGGGACATGGTCGCGACGCTGCCGCCGCCCGCCGAGCCCGCCTGGCGGGTGCGCGAGAGTAGGGACCCCGTCGTCGACGTCGGGCAGCTCTACGGGGCCGTGCCCGTCGACGTCAACCAGCCCTACGACCCGCGCGAGATCATCGCCAGGATCGTCGACGGCAGCGAGCTCACCGAGTTCAAGCCCGAGTACGGCACGACGCTCGTCACCGGGTTCGCCCACATCCACGGCCATCCGGTGGGGATCCTCGCGAACAACGGTGTGCTGCTGTCCTCGAGCGCGCTCAAGGGTGCGCACTTCATCGAGCTGTGCGACCAGCGGGCCATCCCGCTGCTGTTCCTGCAGAACGTCTCCGGGTTCATGGTGGGCTCGGAGGCCGAGGCGGGCGGGATCGCCAAGGACGGCGCCAAGATGGTGACGGCGGTCGCGACCACGCGCGTGCCCAAGCTCACGGTCGTCGTCGGCGGCTCGTTCGGCGCGGGGAACTACGCGATGTGCGGCCGCGCCTACGAGCCGCGCTTCCTGTGGATGTGGCCAGGTGCGCGCATCTCGGTCATGGGTGGGCGGCAGGCCGCGTCGGTGCTGTCGACCGTGCGTCGCGACCAGCTCGCGGCGCGGGGGGAGCCGTGGTCGCCGGAGGACGAGGAGGCGTTCGCCGCGCCGATCCGGGAGCAGTACGAGACCCAGGGGAGCCCGTATTACGCGACCGCGCGGCTGTGGGACGACGGCGTCATCGACCCCGCCGACACCCGCACGGTGCTCGGCCTCGCGCTCGACGTCGTCTCCCGCACCCCGTTGCCCGAGCCCGCCTTCGGGCTCTTCCGGATGTGATGGCGATGCAGGGATCACGGCCGTTCGCGCGCGTGCTCGTCGCGAACCGCGGCGAGATCGCGGTGCGCGTCATGCGGACGTTGCGCCGCCTCGGCATCGTCTCGGTGGGCGTCGTGACACCGGCGGACGGCGGCGCGCCTCACGCGCGCGAGGCGGACCTGACGCTGGAGGTGCCCAGCTATCTCGACGCCGAGGCGATCGTCGCCGCGGCGACGCGGGCCGGCGCCGACGCGCTCCATCCCGGCTACGGCTTCCTGTCGGAGAGCCCCGTCCTCGCGCGAGCGTGCGCGGACGCGGGGATCGTGTGGGTGGGACCGGACCGGCGGGCGCTCGAGCTCATGGGCGACAAGATCGCCGCCAAGGCTCACGTCGCCGGGATCGGGGTGCCGGTGATCCCGGGGATCGCCGAGGAGCCGGGGGAGCGCGACGACCACACGCTCGTCGCCCGCGCGAGCGCCGAGGTCGGGTACCCGCTCATCGTCAAGCCGAGCGCCGGCGGCGGTGGCAAGGGCATGCAGGTCGTGCGGGCGGCCGACGACCTGCCGGCCGCGCTCGCGGCGGCCCGGCGGCTCGCGGCGGCCTCGTTCGGCGACGACACCCTGCTGCTCGAGCGACTGGTGACCAGGCCGCGACACATCGAGGCGCAGGTGCTCGGCGACGTCCACGGCCGGGTCGAGCTGCTGGGCTTGCGCGAGTGCTCGCTGCAGCGACGACACCAGAAGGTGATCGAGGAGGCCCCGGCGCCGTACCCGGGCGCGCCGACCCGGGACCGGCTGGGGGAGGCAGCAGTCCGGATCGCGCGCAGCGTCGGCTACGCGGGTGTCGGCACGGTCGAGATGCTGGTCTCGGGCGACGACCCGACGCAGTGGTTCTTCCTCGAGATGAACACCCGCCTCCAGGTCGAGCACCCGGTGACCGAGGCGGTCACCGGCGTCGACCTCGTCGAGGAGCAGCTGCGGGTCGCGGCGGGGGAGCGGCTGCCCGCTCGTGAGCTGGTCGAGCGGGGTCACGCGATCGAGGCGCGTGTGTACGCCGAGCGCCCCGAGCGTGGCTTCCTGCCCAGCACCGGCCGGTTGCTCGAGCTCCTGCTCCCGGACGGTGTGCGCGTCGACTCAGGTGTCGATGCCGGTCAGCTGGTGAGCGCCGACTACGACCCGATGCTGTTCAAGGTGATCGCGCAGGGGGCCGATCGCGCCGAGGCGTTGGCGCGGCTGGAGGCGGCACTGGCGCGCACGGTGGTGCTCGGGGTGCACACGAACCTCGCCTACCTCCGATCGCTGCTGGCGCAGCCGCAGGTGGTCGACGGCGTCGCCGACACCGCGTTGCTCGACGTGCTGGGCGAGCCCGTCGAGCCGGCACCGGACACCGCGGTGCTGGCCGCCGCCGCTCACGCCTTCGCGCCGCCGGAGGGTCCGGGCGACTCGCCGTGGACGACACGATCGGGGTGGCGTATCGGGGAGCACCGGGCGCCGTCGTCGGTGCTGCTCGTCGCGGGTGAGGCGGTCGAGGTGGCCGCGTCGGCGACGCTCCCGCCAGGGGTGCGCACCGCCGTCGACGGCGACACCGCCTGGGTGTGGCGTGGGGGTCGGGTGTGGGAGATCGCCCGGCTCACACGCGACGAGCGCGTCGCGCGGTCGCGACGGGTCCGCGCCGGAGCCGTCGCCGAGCCCCAGGTGAGGACCCCGATGCCGGGGACGGTCGTCGCTCTCGGTGTCGAGGACGGCGCGAGCGTCGGGGCAGGCGACACGATCGTCGTCGTCGAGGCGATGAAGATGGAGAACCCCGTGACGGCTCCGGCCGACGGCACGGTCGAGCTCCGTGTCCGGCTCGGCGACGTGGTGGCGGCCGATCAGGTCGTCGCGGTCGTGCACCCCGGCTGAGCGACTCCCGCGCCGCCACCCGTCCGACATGTGAGACAGACGGGTAGACTCGGTCCGACCGCCGGGGGCGGGGGACAGGTCGACGTCGACCCCTCCCGCTCCGCGTCCACAAGACCGCGGCGGTCCACCGACGATCCACGAGATCACGACGAAGGAGTCATCGATGGGCTATGGGTTCACCGACGCGCAGCTGGAGCTCGCTGCGCAGGTCAGGGAGTTCGCCGACACGGTCGTCGCGCCGGCCTCCTACGAGTACGACACCAAGCAGACGCTGCCCTACGGGATCATCCGGCAGATGGGGGAGATGGGGTTGTTCGCCTTGCCGTTCCCGGCGCGGTACGGCGGTTCGACGCCGGAGGGGGACTACACCGCGTTCTGCCTCGCGGTCGAGCAGATCGGCCGCGTCGACCAGAGCCTCGGGGTGACCCTGGAGGCGGGGATCGGTCTCGGCGCGGTCCCGATCCTGCGGTTCGGGTCGCAGCAGCAGAAGGACACCTGGTTGCCGATGCTGGCCCGTGGTGAAGCGCTGGGCGCCTTCGGGCTGACGGAGGCGGACGCCGGCTCGGACGCCGGCGCGACCCGGACCACCGCCGTCCTCGACGGCGACGAGTGGGTCATCAACGGCAGCAAGCAGTTCATCACCAACTCGGGCACGGAGATCACGCGGCTGCTCACGGTCACGGCCGTCACCGGTGAGGTCACGAAGGCCGACGGCAGTGTCGGCCCCGAGCTGAGCGCGTTCCTGGTACCGGTGCCGAGCGAGGGGCTCGAGGTCGGCCCGTCCTACGACAAGATCGGCTGGCACACCTCCGACACCCACCCGCTCACCCTCACCGACGTGCGTGTGCCTCGCGAGAGCATGCTGGGCGAGCGGGGACGCGGGTTCGCGTACGCCGTCGCCTGCCTGGACGAGGGCCGGATCGCGTTCGCCGCGCTGGCCACCGGTGCCGCGCAGGGCTGCCTGGAGGAGGCGATCCGCTACGCCAAGGAGCGGGTGGTGTTCGGCAGGCCGATCGAGCAGAACCAGCACATCGCGTTCACGATCGCGCGGATGGCGGCCAAGGTGCACACGGCACGGCTCGCCTGGGTGGAGGCCGCGCGGCTCATGGCGGCCGGGAAGCCGTTCAAGCAGGAGGCGTCGATCGCCAAGCTGGTCGGCAGCGAGGCCGCGGTGGCGTGCGCGCACGACGCGTCGCAGATCTTCGGCGGCTACGGGTTCCTCAACTCCTCGGTCGTCGCGCGGCACTACCGCGACAGCAAGGTGCTCGAGATCGGCGAGGGCACCACGGAGGTCCAGCTCATGGTGATCGCCCGCTCGCTCGGCCTCACCGGCGGAGGGTTGTGAGGCAGGATCGGCGCATGGAGCAGGTGCAGCAACGGGGCTTCTACCTCGACGAGCTGAGCGAGGGCATCGTGTACCGGCACGCGCCGGGACGCACGATGACCGAGGCCGACAACGTGCTGTTCTCGACGATGTCGATGAACCCGCAGGGGCTGCACCTCGACGCCGCGTACGCGGCGACCCAGCCGTTCGGACGACGCCTCGTCAACTCGATGTTCACGCTCGCCACGGTGGTGGGGCTCTCGGTCGCGCACCTGACGCAGGGGACGATCGTCGCCAACCTGGGGTTCGAGTCGGTCCGGTTCCCGGCGCCGATGTTCCATGGCGACACGCTCTACGGGCAGACCGTGCTGACGGCGAAGCGCGAGTCGGCCTCGCGCCCGGGTCAGGGCATCGCGACGATGGAGCACACCGGGCTGAACCAGGACGGCACGGTGGTCGTGATCGCGACCCGCACGGCGCTCATGTGGCTCAGCGAGGGTGATCACCTCGCGCACGGGGCGGGGTCGTGAGCGGGTTCGACCTCGGCCCGGCACTCCTCTTCTGTCCTGCCTCCCGACCCGATCGTTACCGCAAGGCGCTCGAGCGAGCCGACGCCGTCATCCTCGACCTGGAGGACGCCGTCGGGTCAGCCGAGAGGCCGGCCGCGCGTGAGGCGCTCGTCGCGCGCCCGCTCGATCCGGCTCGCGTGATCGTGCGCGTCAACGGCGTGCGCTCGGGTGAGCTCGACGCCGATCTGCGTGCGCTCGCCGCGACGCCGTACCGCTGGGTGATGCTCCCGAAGGCCGAGTCGGCCGCCCAGGTCGATGCGCTGGCGGGGTACGACGTCGTCGCGCTCGTCGAGACCGCACGCGGTGTCCTCGCGGTCGGCGACATCGCCGCGTCCGACGGCGTCGCCGCCCTCATGTGGGGTGCGGAGGATCTGGTGGCGTCGCTCGGCGGGAGCAGCAGCCGGTGGCCGGGGGGTCGTTACCGCGACGTGGCGGCTCACGCCCGGTCGTCGGTCCTGATCGCGGCCGCCGCGCACGGGAAGGCGGCGATCGACGCCGTCCACCTCGATCTCGAGGACCTCGACGGGCTCCGGAGCGAGGCCGAGGACGCGGCCGCCGTCGGGTTCTCCGCGACGGCGTGCCTGCACCCGACGCAGGTCGCGGTCGTCAGGGAGGCGTACCGGCCGACCGCGGAGCGTGTCGCCTGGGCCGAGCGCGTGCTGCGAACTGCATCCGAGCAGGCGGGCGTGTTCGCTCTGGACGGCACCATGGTCGACGAACCCGTGCTCGCGCAGGCGCGGCGCGTGGTGGCACGGCGGACAGCTCCTCCGCGGACGTGAACGTGGCGGGCCGGGGAGGCCAGTGCCGTTGTCGGTGGTCTCTCGTACCGTTGTTCTATGACGGCGGCGATGGCGGAGCACATCCAGGGCAGTGACCTGCTCGAGGTGGTCGCCGTCGCGCAGCGCATCGTGCGTGAGGGGGAGGTGGATCTGCTCGTCGCCGTGGTCGACTTCTGCGCCTCGCACCCGCCGCTGGACCCCGCTGACCGGTGCCGGGTGCGGGTCCCCGCCGGAGGTGTGGAGGGGCGCGAGTCGCTGGAGCCGCTCAACGGTGAGGGGGCGCCGGAGGTCTCGGCGCTGGCGGTCGCACAGCTGGGTGCCACGCTCGGGCTCTCACCCGGCTCGGTTCAGCGGCTCGTGGCGCAGGCGCTGGAGCTCGCCTACCGGTTGCCGGACCTGTACGCCCAGGTCCGTCAGGGTCGCGTCCCGGTGTGGCAGGCCCGCCGGGTCGCCCGAGCGACCTGCGGGCTGAGCCGCGAGGCGGCCCGGTTCGTGGACCGCCACCTGCAGGGGCTGACCGGCCGGATCGGCGTCGGGCCCCTGGACCGGCTGATCGTCGAGGCGGTCGCCCGCCACGACCAGGCCCGCAGAAGGGAGCTGGACCGCGCTCGCACCGATCACCGCGGATTCGCGGTCGAGCTGGACCGGTGCGACCTGCTGGGCCAGGTACCTGTGCACGGTGTCCTGGATCTGCCCGACGCTCTGGCGCTGGAGGCCGCCGTCGGCCAGCAGGCGGAGCAGCTGTCCGCGTGGGGGTCCGCGGACTCGCGGCAGGCGCGGCGGGCCCGGGCGGTCGGCGACCTTGCGCGAGAGCACATGGCTGCGGCGGGGCAACCGGTCCCGACGCATGCGATCTGGGACGAGACGAGCATGACCCTGTCTCCGGTGCCGGTGCCGGTGCCGCGGGTGGAGGGCGACAGGTCGACGATCGGGGCTGCCGCCGCCGGCAGCGGCCGCACGCGAGCGCGACGGGAGGTGGTGCTGCACCTGCACGTCACGGACCGCGAGGTCCTCCAGGCGGTGCGCGGGCGTCCGGCGTTGGGGCGGGCCGAGCACGCGTCGACCGGAGATCTGCCGATCACGGCCGAGACGATCCGTCGGTGGTGCGGTGAGACGAGCACACGGGTGCGGGTGCTGCCGGTGCTCGACCAGCAGGAACGGATCCACCACCAGGCCTACGAGATCCCCGAACGATTGCGCGAGCAGATCATCGGACGGGACCACACCTGTGTCTTCCCTGGCTGCACCGCACCGGCGCGAGCCTGCGACATCGACCACATCGTGCCCTTCGATCACGCGCAGCCTGCGCGCGGCGGGCCCACCGCCACCGAGAACCTCGCGTGCTTGTGTCGGCGACACCATCGCCTGAAGACCACCGGTCGGGTCTCGTATCGCATGACGTCGCCCGGCGCGTTCGCGTGGGACCTGGGAACGAGCGCGACGTTCGTTCGCGACCATCGGGGCAGCCGACGCGCTGCCGAGGGCAGCCAGGCCCCGCGGCTCGCGGTCGGCCTCGATCTCGACGAGCGCGAAACGCGTGCGACCGCGTCGGGCCCGGTCGACCCACCCGAAACCTGATCGTCGCGCCCCGAACCCGGCCCCAGCCTCGTGGGCGCCGGGTCGTCGGCGTGTCAGCGTGGGTTGATGCGTCGCCGGAGCCGCGTGTTGCGTACTGGTGGGACGGTGCGGCAGCACCTTCGTCGGCATCGCCGGCGATGTTCCGAGCGCGCTGCTCCATGCCTTGTCCGGCGGTGCGAGGACCCGAGGCGGCTGCGCGAGACTGGTGCCATGGCCGCTATCGAGGACCACGCTCTGCTGAGCGACTGCCGCGGCGCCGCGCTCGTCGACCGGCAGGGCACCATCGACTGGCTGTGCCTTCCCCGCTACGACTCGGCGTCGCTGCTCGGCTCGCTGCTGGGCGAACGCGAGCACGGCTGCTGGGAACTGCGCCCCGACGACGAGCACGCGGTGGCCACCCGGCGCTACGACGGCGACAGCTTCGTCCTCATCACCCGGTGGGAGTGCGCCGACGGCGTCGCGGAGGTGCACGACCTGATGGGCACGGACCAGGTGCCGTCGGTGATCCGGCGCGTCGTGGGCATCCGCGGGACGGTCGCGCTCAGCACCCGGCTGCTCATGCGCTTCGACTACGCCCGCGCGCTGCCGTGGGTGCGCCAGGTCGGGACCGACGACGCGCCCGCGCTTCGTGCGGTCGCGGGCCCCGATGCGCTGGTGGTCCGAGGAACCCGTCTGACCAGCGCCGACCACGTGCACACCGGCGCGCTCAGCGTGAGTGCTGGGACCACGGTCGACCTCACGCTCCAGTGGTTCCGGCCGTGGGACCCCGAGCCCGAGCCGGTCGACGTCGACGTCGAGCTCGCACGCACGCGCGGCTGGTGGCACGACTGGGCGGGCGACATCGACGCCGGTCCGGTCCACCCCGAGCTGGTCACCCGCTCGCTGCTCGTGCTGCGCGCACTGACCCACAGCCTCACCGGCGGCATCGTCGCGGCCGCGACCACCTCGTTGCCGGAGACGTTCGGCGGCAGCCGCAACTGGGACTACCGGTACGTGTGGTTGCGGGACGCCTCGCTCACGCTGGAGGCGATGATCGCGCACGGGTTCCTCGACGTCGCGGAGCACTGGCGCACGTGGCTGCTGCGGGCCGTCGCCGGCGAGCCGTCGCAGGTGCAGATCATGTACGGCCTCGCAGGCGAGAGGGACCTGGCCGAGCGCGAGATCGACAGCCTGCCCGGGTACGAGGGGGCCGCGCCCGTCCGTGTCGGCAACGGCGCGGCCACGCAGTTCCAGGCCGATGTCATCGGCGAGGTGATGGTGGCCCTCGAGGCCGCGCGCGCCGCCGGGCTGGAGGAGTCGGACTGGTCCTGGCCCCTGCAGCGCGGACTCGTACGGTGCGTCGTCGAGCACATCGATCGACCCGACCAGGGCATCTGGGAGATCCGCGGGCCTGCCCAGCACTTCACCCACTCGGCCGTGATGGTCTGGGCGGCGCTGGACCGTGCGATCCGTGCCGTCCGTGAGCACGGCCTGCCGGGCGACGTCGAGGAGTGGGAGCGGCACCGCGAGCACGTGCGCACCCAGATCGACCGGTACGGCTACGACGCCGAGCGGGGCCACTTCGTCCAGCACCGGGACACGACCGAGGTCGACGCCTCGTTGCTGCTGCTCCCGCTGGTCGGCTACTGCGCGGCGGACGACCCGAGGATGCTCGGCACCGTGGCCGAGATCGAGCGCACGCTGCTGCGCGACGGCCTGGTGATGCGCTACCGGACCTCCTCGGGCGTCGACGGGCTCGACGGCGACGAGCACCCGTTCCTCGCCTGCTCGTTCTGGCTGGTCGAGCAGTACGCCGCCTCCGGCCGCCTCGGGGACGCACGCGCCCTCATGGACCGGCTGTGCTCGTTCGCGAACGACGTCGGGCTGCTGTCGGAGGAGTACGACGTGCACGCCTCCCGGCAGGCCGGGAACTTCCCGCAGGCGCTCTCGCACCTGGCGCTCGTGCAGGCGGCCGACTCACTCGCCGGTCACGCCGGGCGCGGCGCCGCCAGGTCCTGAGCGTCCGAGACGAGGAGCCACGCATGACGACGACGCCGCCCACCCTCGAGGCGGGTCGCCTCGACCGGGTCGACGACCGCACCTGGACCGCGACCGCCCACCCGGGTCAGGAACGGCTGCAGCTCACGGTCCCCGGCGGGTCCGTGCTCCTGCTGGACGGCCGCGAGGAGCGGTTCGTGCTCCCGAGCGATCCGGCGCACCGCGAGCTGTCGGGCTCGGGCCCGTGCTGGGTACTGCCCGCCGACCCCCGCGACCCGGCCGGCTCGTGGTGCGTGCGTGGCGAGGGCATCCGCGCGGTCGTCGGCGACGGTGTCGTGCACCTCACGGTCGACGCCGCCGGCGCGACGCTCGTCCGGCACCGGGCGCGCCCGCACGCCGACGCCCCCGGTGACGAGTTCGCGCTGGACCTCGACGGCGGCGACCTCCTGGCTGACGCGCTCGCCGGGTTCCAGTGGGGCACGTTGCTCCCCTCGGTCGTCGAGCGCACCCGGGCGGCGGGGTCGGCCGACGCACGCGGCTACGTGGTGAGCACCCTCGCCTCGACCTACCTGGGGACCTATCCCGACGTCGACCACGAGTTCCAGATCAAGGGCCGCCTGGCGGTCGGCGGAGCGCTGGAGCACGACGTGGTGCGGCGGATGATCGAGCTCCAGCTGCGGATGATGCGAGAGGACCCGCAGGGCCTGTGGCGCGACCCGTGCGCGGTGCAGCCGACGGGCGAGCGCGAGTACCACGTGCGCCGCAGCAGCCTCGACGGCACCGCCAACGCCGTGATGTTCCTCGTGACCGGCAACATCGAGGTGATCGAGTCGGCCTGGCTGTACCTGGCGCGCACCGATGACCTGGCGTGGCTGCGCGAGCACATCGACGACCTCGAGGGAGCGGCGTCCCTCGTGCGGTCCCAGATCGACCACCACGGACGTTTGTGGAGCGACGTCTACTACGAGGACCAGGTGATCAAGGATGGTCGCGAGACGATGGCGCAGGCGCTGGCGGTGCGCTCGTTCGCGCTGCTCGCGGACCTGCAGGACCGGGTCGGGCGCGGTGAGGAGGCCGCCGCGAGCCGGCACACGAGCGACACCCTCGCGGCCAGCCTGCGCGAGCCGATCCCGGGCGGGTGGTGGGACCCGGACGCGGCACGGTTCGTGGACTGGGTCGACCGGTCCGGTCGGGCGCACGACCATCTCCACCTGCTGGCGAACCAGCTCCCGGTGCTCGTGGGAGCGGCGGACGCCGGTCAGGCGCATGCCGTTGAGGCGCTGATCGGGGCCGAGCTCGAGGAGTTCCAACGGTTCCCGACCTTCCTCTCCGCGAGAGTGCAGGACTACACCGACGACGAGATCGGCGACGGCGGTCCCTACGACCTGTGCGCGGCCGGCCGCTACTGGTGCTGGGACGCGGAGTACTGGGCGGCGCGTGGCGACGGCGCGATGCTGCTCGACCAGCTCCGTCGCGTGGCGGAGATGGCGGCCACCGACGGCTGGGTGATGGGCGAGCGGTACGACATGGGTCGCGTGTACTACGTCGACGGCTCGCCCTGGCACGGCGCCGCGCACTACTACGAGTACCCGTGCGTCTTCGCCTGGGTCCTGATGCACACCTACCTCGGGCTGCGCCCCGACCTCGATGCCGACCTGCGCATCGCGCCCCGGGTGGTCGGCGGTGGCGAGATCACCCTGCGCCAGCAGGCCTACCGCCTGCGCTACCGGATCGAGGACACCCGGTTCGTGCTCACCAACCTCGCCGACGTCCCTCGGCGTTACGTCCTCGATCTCGATGCCGTGCTCGGGGTCGGCCCCCTGCTGGTGCAGACGGAGGGGCCGTCGGTGCGCTACGACGGCGGACCGCTCGAGCTCGGACCCGGTGCGGTCGCCGTCGTCACACGCCTCCGCGACGCCGACGCGCTCGACGGGTGAGGCGGTGGCCGGCGGCGATCCCTCAGCGCCGTCGGCGGGTGCGCGGCGCTCCGCTCGCTACGCGCCGAGCCGCTCCGGCCGGATCCTGGCCCACTCGAGGGCGGTGCGGATGGCGTCGGCGATCGTGAGCTCGGCCCGCCAGCCGAGCTTGTCGAGAGCGAGCGCGGACGTCGTGTAGCACCCGATGACGTCGCCGGGTCGCGGGGGCCCCTCGACCACCTTGAGGTTGCCCTCGCCGACCACCTCGGTGAACGCGGCGACCAGCTCGCGCACCGTCGTCCCCGTCCCGGTGCCGATGTTGATGACGGCGTACGGCTCCTGCGGTGTGCACACCTCGTCGAAGTGCTCCAGCGCCGCCACGTGGGCCTTGGCCAGATCCCAGACGTGGATGTAGTCGCGGATGGCCGAGCCGTCCCGGGTCGCCCAGTCGACCCCGGTGATCGTGAAGACGTCGCCGTAGGTGTAGGCGTCGACGAGCTTTCCGAGGGCGTGCGAGGGCTTGGGGTTCTGCAGCCCGGTGCGCAGGTCGGGATCACCGCCGACGGGGTTGAAGTACCGCAGCGAGAGCGTTCGCAGGTCGGTGGCCGCCGCGACGTCGGCCATGATCCGCTCGCACAGCATCTTGGACGCCGCGTACGGGCTCTGCGGGTTGAGGCCCGACGTCTCGCTGACGGTGAGATCGGGCTCCGGCTCGTAGATCGACGCCGAGGAGCTGAACAGCAGCCGCGTGCACCCGTTGCGGCGCAGGGCGTCGAGCAGCTCGATCGTCTTGGACACGTTGTTGCGGTAGTACCCGATCGGGTCGGCGACCGACTCGGGCACCACGATCTTGGCGGCGCAGTGCACCGTGGCGGCGATGTCCGGGTGCTCGGCGAAGATCCGGCCGATGAGGGCGTGATCGGCGATGTCGCCCTCGTAGAAGACCGTCCCCTCGGTGAACTCGCGCTGGCCGGTCGACAGGTCGTCGAGGACGACGACGTCCCACCCCTTGTCGCGGCAGGCGAGCCCGACGGTGCTTCCGATGTAACCGGCTCCGCCGGTGATGAGAACCTTCATGTCGCCTTCCGGAGTCGTGCCGAGAGCCGGCTCGATCCTACGGGCACCTCGTACCGCGTTCCTGCGCCGACCACGGTCCGCTCATCGGCGAGGATGGCCCGATGACGACGCTCCTCGCCAGCGCCCTGGGCATGCGTTCGGTGATGGTCGACGGCGAGGCGCTGCGCGCCGCGATCGGTGGCCGTGTCGTCGTCGTCACCGGCGCCTCGCGCGGCGTCGGTCGCGCCGTCGCCCGGCGGTGCGCTGACGCGGGTGCTCATGTCGTCCTGCTCGCCCGGGATGCCGACGCTCTCGACGTGGTCGCCGGGCGTCTGCGGTCCGACGGCGGATCGGCGACCGCGCTCGCCGTCGATCTCCGCGACCTCGACGCGGCCACAGCCGCCGGTGAGCGCATCGTGCGCGAGGTCGGCGCCCCCACGGTGCTGGTCTCGAACGCCGGCCACAGCATCCACCGCGACCTCGCCCGGTACACCGACCGACGCCACGACGTCGAACGGCTCGCCGGGGTCAACATGCTCGGTCCGATCGCACTCGCGCTGCCGCTGCTCGCCGCGATGCGCGCGGCCGGCGGCGGCCAGCTGGTCTCGGTCGGCAGCGTCGGGATGGTGCTGCCCGGGCCGGGCTGGTCGGTCTACACCGCGACCAAGGCGGGGTTCGACGCGTGGCTCCGCTCGATCTCTCCCGAGCTGCGCCACGACGGCGTCGCCGTCACGTCGATCCATCTGCCCCTCACGCGGACCGCGATGAGCGCGCCGACGTACGCCGACTCACGGTTGCCCGCGCTCTCGGCCGACGGCGCGGCGACGTGGGTCTGCCGCGCGATGCTGAGCCGCCGGCGGGTGGTCGCGCCGTGGTGGGGTCGGCTCGGCGCCGCCCTGACCACGGTCGCCCCCGGCGTCGCGGACCGCATGGCTGCCACGATGTGGCGGCCACATCCGCCGGAGCCACGGTGAGCGCGCACACACCGTCGTGGCACGCCGTCCCGGACGCCGTCGGGGTCGCCGGGCAGTGGAGACCCACGGACCTCCGCGGGATCCCCGCCACCCTGCGCTACGGCGCCAGTCTGTCGGGTGTCGCGCTGGCGGCCGCCCGCGGCCGTCCGCGCAAGGTCCTGCTCGTCGACGACGACGGTCCCGTCACCGGGTCCCAGCTCGAGCAGGCGGTGGACGCTGTCGCCGCCGAGCTCGCGGCGGCTGCTCGCCGGGCGGCGACACGCACGGTCGCGATCGTGGCAGCCGACTCCCGCGGCTTCCTGGCGGCGGTGACGGCGGCAGGAGCGCTCGGGCTGGACGCTCTCGTGATCCCCAGGACCACCGTCGGCCGCGCGCTCGGCGAGTCGCTCGCCCGCGTCGAGATCGCCGTCGTCGACCCGGGTACCGCCGACGCCGTCGCCGCCGCCGCGCCCAGCGCCACCCTCGTCGACGCCGAGGCCGCGGCTGCGCGCTCGCCGGGGCGGTCGCTGCGGTCCGTGCCGCGTCCCCGCTCGGCCGGCACCCTCAGCCTGCTGAGCTCGGGCAGCACCGGCGCGCCCAAGACGACGGAGCGGGCGGGCGCCGGGTTCGCGCAGCTCGCGACGCTGCTCAGCCTGATGCGGGCGCTGGAGCTGCACCGCGACGAGCCCGTGCTGCTGGCGCCCTCGCTCGCGCACGGGCACGGGCTGTCCGTGCTGACGGCGGCCCTCGTCGTGGGCGCCCCCGCCGTGCTCGCGCACGGGCACGACGGCCCCGGGCTCGTCGATCTCGTGCACCGGCATCGCGCGGGGGTTCTCGCCGTCGTCCCGGCCCAGCTCGTCGGTGTCCTCGACGCCCTGGAGGCGGAGATCGCCGACGGCGTCCCTGCGGTCGCGCTGCCCTCCCTGAGGCGTGTGGCGACCGGGTCCGCGCCGCTGACGCCGAGCACCATCGAGCGCGCGCAGCGGCTGCTCGGCGACGTGCTCGTGGACTTCTACGGCTCGTCCGAGGTCGGCACCGCCACGATCGCCACCGCCGAGGACCTGCGGGACGCGCCGGGCACCGTCGGCCGCCCCGCCGCCGGCGTGCACGTCGAGATCGTGGACGACGACGGCGACCCCGTCCCGGTCGGCGTCGTCGGCCGGGTGCGGGTGAGCTCACCGTGGCGGGCGGGATCGACCGAGCCGGGTCACGTCCCGGTCGGCGACCTCGGGCATCTCGACGACGAGGGCCGCCTCTTCCTCGACGGTCGTGCCGACGAGGTCGCCGTCGTCGGCGGCCACAACGTCTCGCTCGTGCGCGTCCGGGAGTGGTTCACCGCCCAGCCCGACGTCGAGTCCGCCTCGGTGGCCGCCGTCGCGCACGACAGGCTCGGGCAGGAGCTCGTCGTCACCGTCTCCGGGGTCGCCGATCTCGACGACCTCCGCGCGCGAGCGCTGGCCGAGCTCGGCCCGGCAGCCGCTCCGCGCGCGATCCGCCGCAGACCCGCTCACCCCTGACGCCCCCGCCGGGCAGGACCGAGGCGTCGGCGAGTCCGCGCAGCCGCCGCGCGGCCGGTCGCGATGGACAGCGGCGACCCCGCGACGACGCGTGCGGCACAGTAGCCGCATGCGATTCGTGATCATCGGAGCCGGAGCGATCGGTGCGGGCGTCGGCGGACTGCTGGCGGAGCAGGGGGAGGACGTGGTGCTCGTCGCGCGTGGCGACCACCTCCGGGCGATGCGCGAGAACGGGCTGCGGCTGCTGCTCCCGGACCGTCAGGTGCAGGTGCGTCCGCCCGTCGCGGGCTCACCCGAGGACCTGACCCTCCGCGCCGATGACGTCCTCGTGCTCACCACGAAGACCCACCAGGCGCCCGATGCCCTCGCTGCCTGGTCGGGCGCCCCGGTGACCGACGAGGGGGGCGAGCGGATCGGCACCGCCGGCGAGCTGCTCCCGATCCTCACCGCGCTCAACGGCGTGGCCAGCGAGGAGATGGCGCTGCGCTGGTTCGCGAGGGTCATCGGCGTCTGCGTCTGGATGCCCGCCGTGCTGACGGCGCCCGGTGAGGTCGTGGTGCGCTCCTCGCCGACCCGCGCGATCCTGCACGCCTCCCGCCACCCGGCACACCTCGCCGACGACGACGACACGCGCCTCCTCGCCGCGGTCGCCTCCTCGTGGGGCCGGGCCGGCATCGAGGTCCCGCTGCCGGAGGACGTGATGCCCTGGAAGTACCGCAAGCTGCTCGGCAACCTCGGGAACGCGGTGCAGGCGCTCGTGGGATCGCAGGCCGGGGACGCCGACGACGTCGCCGAGGCCGCCCGGGTCGAGGCGCGCGCGCTCTACGAGGCGGCGGGGATCGCCGTCAACAGCGTGGAGTCCGAGGAGGTCTGGCGCGACCGGCTCACGGTCCGGCCGGTCCCCGGCGCCCCGGAGGAGCTCGGCGGATCCACCTGGCAGTCGTTGCAGCGCGGCACGGGCTCGGCCGAGACCGACTACCTCAACGGCGAGATCGCCGCCATCGCGCACCGTCTCGGCCGGCGCGCGCCCGTCAACACCGCCCTCACCGAGCTGATGCGGGAGGCCGTCGGGCACGGCCGCCGGCCCGGCGACCTGAGCGCCGACGAGCTCCGTCGCCGCGTCCTGCCCTGAGCGCCGCGATCCGCGGAAATTCGCGGCAACAAGCGGATGGAGACAAGTCGCGACAACTGCCGCTGCGACGGTTCACATGCGCACCCCTGCGACCTACCATGGCGCACGCTCGAGGTTGCGAGCGCCGGAGGCCGACCCTTCGGACAATGACGTTTGAGAGGTTCACATGGCTACCACCCGTCGTCAGTTCCTGACCCTGGCCTCGCTGGGCGTCGCCGGCAGCGGGCTCGCGCTCGCCGGATGCAGCCGCGGCGGCGGTGGTGGCGGTGGTGGCGGCAACGGTGACGGCGACGGCACCGGGCTCGTGCTCACCTGGTGGGGCAACGAGGTCCGCAACGAGAACACCACGAAGATGGTCGCCGCGTACACGGCCGAGAACACCGACGTCTCCATCGAGGAGCAGCCCGGCGAGTGGGGCAGCTACTGGGACCGCCTCGCGACCCAGACGGCGGGCAACTCCGCTCCCGACGTGATCCAGATGGACATGAACTACATCAGCGAGTACGGCGCACGTGGGGCGCTGGCGAACCTCGCCGACCACGGCCTCGACACCTCCAAGTTCGTCGAGGGGACGGCCGACTCGGGCGACATCGACGGCCAGACGTTCGGTGTCAACGCCGGCATCAACACCCCGGTCGTCCTCATCGACCCGGCGATCTTCGAGGACCTCGGCGTCGACATCCCGGACGACAAGACCTGGACCTGGGACGACTTCGCCAGCATCGCCGCGCAGATCAGTGAGGCGTCCGGCGGCGACGTCATCGGCTCCTCGGCCTGGTTCAGCAACGACGCGCTGATGAGCGCGTGGTTGCGTCAGCAGGGCAAGTCGCTGTTCACCGCGGAGGGTGGCCTCGGCTTCGACGCGACCGACACGCAGACCTGGCTCGAGTACCACCTCGCCATGTCGGAGGCCGGCGCGATCCCCACGGCCACCCAGATCACCGAGGACGCCTCGGTGCCGCAGGACCAGAGCCTGTTCGTGACCGGCAAGACGGCGATGTCCGCGTGGTGGTCCAACCAGATCGAGGCGCTCGAGGTCTCGGCGGGGCGCCCCTTCCAGATCCTGCGGTTCCCGAGCATCGACGGCGACGCGATGGCCCGCCAGGCCTGGTACAAGGCGTCGATGCTCTGGTCGGTGTCGGCCCGCAGCGCCAACCCCGAGGCCGCCGTCGCTTTCATCAACTGGATGATGAACTCCACCGAGAGCGGCGAGATCGGTCTCGCCGAGCGCGGCATGCCGCCGAACACCGAGGTCGCGGCCGCCATCCAGGACAAGCTGTCCGAGACGCAGCAGCGTGTCAGCGCGTTCATCACCGAGATCGTTCCCGAGCTGGGCGAGACCCCGGTGGTCCCGCCGGCCGGTGGTGGCAACCAGTTCGGTGCGCTGCTGCTGCGCTACGGCAGCGACGTGCTGTTCGGCAACCAGTCGGTGGCCGACGCCTCGCAGGGGTTCGTCGACGAGCTGACGACCTCGATCACGGGCTGAGCACGATGACCACGGTTCGAGCGCACCGGGGAGGTGACCGATGAGCGCCATCTCCGAGCTGTCACAGCTGCGGACCCGCAAGGCCAGGACTCCCGAGGAGCGGGCGGCCCGACGCAAGGAGGTCGGCCGCGACAACAAGGCGGGCTACCTGTTCCTGCTGCCGTGGCTGGTGGGGCTGTTCGCCTTCACCGTCGGCCCGATGATCGCGTCGTTCTACCTGTCGCTCACGGACTACAACCTCATCCAGTCACCGAACTTCATCGGCATCGACAACTACCTGCGGATGCTGGACGACCCGCGGCTGCACCAGTCGCTCAAGGTCACCTTCATCTACGTGGTCGTCGGCGTGCCGCTGCAGCTGGTCCTCGCGCTCGCCATCGCCATGCTCCTCGACCGCGGCATGCGGGGGCTGGCGCTGTACCGCTCGATCTTCTACCTGCCGTCGATGCTGGGCGGCTCGGTGGCGATCGCGCTCCTCTGGCGGCAGATCTTCGGCAGCGGCGGCCTGGTCAACCAGGTGCTGCAGGCGTTCGGCATCGATGCGACGACCGGCTACGTGTCCAACCCGGACACCGCGCTCTGGACGCTCATCCTGCTGCACGTGTGGACGTTCGGGTCGCCGATGGTGATCTTCCTCGCCGGGCTGCGGCAGATCCCGCCGATGTACTACGAGGCCGCCTCGCTCGACGGTGCGGGGCGGGTCAAGAAGTTCCTGCGCATCACGCTCCCGCTGCTCTCGCCGATCATCTTCTTCAACCTCGTGCTGCAGATCATCGGGGCGTTCCAGTCGTTCACGCAGGCCTTCATCGTGAGCAACGGGTCGGGTGGGCCGTCCGACTCGACGCTCTTCTACACGCTCTACCTGTACGAGCAGGGCTTCGCGAACTTCCGGATGGGCTACGCCTCCGCGATGGCCTGGCTGCTGCTCGGCATCATCGCCGTGTTCACGGCGATCAACTTCTTCGCCGCCAAGTACTGGGTCTTCTACGATGACTGAGACGATCGAGGCCGCGCCCACGGACGGCGCCCGAGCCTACGAGCCGCGGGGCCGGACCCCGTTGCAGATGCTGGGCTCGGTCGGCAAGCACCTGCTGCTGGTCGCTGCCAGCCTGCTGATGATCTACCCGCTCGTGTGGATGGTCGTCAGCTCCCTCCGCCCGACCGAGGTGATCTTCCGGACGCCCGGGCTCTGGCTCAACGAGCTGTACATCGAGAACTACGTCGACGGCTGGACGGCCCTCGCCCACAGCTTCGACTGGTACATCGTCAACTCGGGCATCGTCGTCGTCGGGGCGATCGTCGGCAACCTGCTGTCGTGCTCGCTCGCCGCGTACGCGTTCGCACGCCTGCGGTTCCGGCTGAAGACGCTGTGGTTCGCCATCATGCTGATGACGATCATGCTGCCGTTCCACGTCGTGGTCGTGCCGCAGTACATCGTCTTCAACAGCCTCGACATGGTGAACACGTTCTTCCCGCTGGTGCTGCCGAAGTTCCTGGCCACGGACGCGTTCTTCGTGTTCCTCATGGTGCAGTTCATCCGCGGCATCCCGCGCGAGCTCGACGAGGCGGCCCGGATCGACGGGTGCGGACACGTGCGCATCTTCTTCCGGGTGCTGGTCCCGCTCATGGTGCCGGCCCTCGCGACGACGGCGATCTTCACCTTCATCTGGACCTGGAGCGACTTCTTCACACCGCTGATCTACCTGACCTCCCAGGACATGTACACGGTGCCGGTCGCGCTGAAGTCGTTCCTCGACTCCACGTCGGGCAGCAACTGGGGCGCCATGTTCGCGATGTCGATCGTGTCGCTGGTGCCGATGTTCCTCGCCTTCCTGTTCGGTCAGAAGTACCTCGTCCAGGGCATCGCGACGACCGGCGGGAAGTAGACCGGCAAGGCCGGCGTTAGGCTGTGCGCACAGGCGTCGACCCGGCCATCACCGGTGAGCCTCCGGAAGAACGGTCGGCCCGCGGGTCGGCTCAGTAGAACCGGACGGGGCAGGCCCGTCACAGCCGCAGGAGAGTGGTCCCGCAGCCAGCGTCACCGGATGCGAGGCAAGCGAGGTGGTACCGCGGGTCGCCGTCGGGCGGGTCGTCCTCGTGGGAGAACATCCGCGAACCATCAACCCGCAAGGACCACGCCCGATGGCTGAGAACGCCGCCCACTACCCGCGCAACCGTCAGGACCACCCGGCGACGCCGTCGTCCGCCGACGGCGTGATCGGCTCGCCGAGCCTGCCGGACCTCGAGAAGGGTGTGCTGGCGTACTGGAAGGCCGACGAGACGTTCCAGGCGTCGATCGACCAGCGACCCGCGGGCGAGAACGGCAGCAACGAGTTCGTCTTCTACGACGGCCCGCCCTACGCCAACGGGCTCCCGCACTACGGCCACCTGCTCACCGGGTACGCCAAGGACGTGATCCCGCGGTTCCAGACGATGCTGGGTCGCCGGGTGGAGCGACGCTTCGGCTGGGACACCCACGGGCTGCCGGTGGAGCTGGAGACCGAGCGGCTGCTCGGGATCACCACGAAGGACGAGATCGATGAGATGGGCATCGAGGCCTTCAACAAGGAGTGCCGCGAGTCGGTGACGAAGTACACCCAGGAGTGGGAGGACTACGTCACACGCCAGGCCCGCTGGGTCGACTTCGACAACGACTACCGCACGCTCGAGCCCTGGTACATGGAGTCGGTGATCTGGGCGTTCAAGCAGCTCTACGACAAGGGCCTGGCCTACCAGGACTACCGGGTGCTGCCGTACTGCTGGCGCGACCAGACGCCGCTGTCCAACCACGAGCTGCGGATGGACGACGACGTCTACCAGATGCGCCAGGACCCGGCGGTGACGGTCGGGCTGCGGCTGGAGACCGGTGAGCTCGCGCTGGTGTGGACCACCACACCCTGGACGCTGCCGAGCAACCTCGCGATCGCCGTCCGACCGGACATCGACTACGTCGTCGTTCAGTCGTCGGTCACGGGGACGCCGGAGCGCTACGTGCTCGCCGAGGCGCGGCTGGCGCACTACGCCCGCGAGCTCAAGGACGAGGGCGTCGAGGACGTCGTCGACCAGGTGGTGGAGCGGCTGACGGGCGCCGACCTGCTCGGTCGCTCGTACACACCGCCCTTCACCTACTACCTCGGTCACGAGAACGCGTTCCGCGTGGTGCCGGCCGACTTCGTCACCACCGACTCCGGTACCGGGCTGGTGCACACGGCCGGGGCGTTCGGTGAGGATGACAAGGAGCTCACCGATCGCGAGGGCATCGCCGCCGTGATGCCGGTCGGTGCCGACGGCGCCTTCACCGAGCCCGTCGTCGACTACCTCGGCGACCTCGTGTTCGACGCCAACCCGAAGGTGATCGCCGATCTCAAGGCCGTCACGCGTGGCGAGGCAGCAGGCTCGGTGAGCCCGGGCACGGTGCTGCTGCGCCAGGAGACCTACGACCACTCCTACCCGCACTGCTGGCGCTGCAAGAACCCGCTGATCTACAAGGGCGTCGAGTCGTGGTTCATCCGCGTCACCGAGTTCCGGGACCGGATGGTCGAGCTCAACCAGGAGATCACCTGGGTGCCCGACCACATCAAGGACGGTCAGTTCGGCAAGTGGCTCGCGGGCGCGCGCGACTGGTCGATCTCGCGCAACCGCTACTGGGGCACACCGATCCCGGTCTGGGTCAGCGACGACCCCGCGTACCCGCGCACCGAGGTCTACGGCAGCTTCGCCGAGCTGGAGGAGGCCTTCGGGGTGCCGGTGACCGACCTGCATCGCCCGTACATCGACGAGCTGACACGACCCAACCCCGACGACCCCACGGGTCGATCGACGATGCGCCGCATCCCGGACATCCTCGACGTCTGGTTCGACTCCGGCTCGATGCCGTTCGCCCAGGTGCACTACCCGTTCGAGAACCAGAGCTGGTTCGAGCACCACTACCCGGGCGACTTCATCGTGGAGTACATCGGGCAGACGCGCGGCTGGTTCTACACGATGCACGTGCTCGCCACGGCGCTGTTCGACCGCAACGCGTTCCGGTCCGCCATCAGCCACGGGATCGTGCTCGGCGACGACGGTCGCAAGGCGAGCAAGTCGCTGCGCAACTTCCCCGACCCGCAAGTCATGTGGGGCAAGTACGGCTCCGACGCCGTGCGGCTGTCGCTCATGGGCTCGCCGGTGCTGCGCGGCGGCAACCTCATCGTGGCGGAGGAGTCGATCCGCGAGCAGGTGCGCGGTGTGCTGCTGCCGCTGTGGAACACCTGGTACTTCTTCTCGCTGTACGCCAACACCGTGGCCGACGGCGCCGGGTACGACGCCCGGCCGCCGTCGACCGTGGCGGACCTCGACGTCCTCGACAGGTACGTGCTCGCCAAGACGCGCGACCTCGTCGAGGGTGCACGCGCCGACCTGCTGGCCTACGACATCCCCGGCGCGGTGGCCCGTCTCAAGGACCACCTCGACGTGGTCACCAACTGGTACGTGCGCAACTCACGGGACCGGTTCTGGGGCGAGGAGACCGGCGCCTACGACACCCTCGCCGCCGTCCTCGAGGTGACCTGCCGCGTGGCGGCACCCCTCGCGCCGATGGTGGTCGAGGAGGTCTGGCGCGGTCTGACCGGCGAGCGCTCGGTCCACCTGACCGACTGGCCGGACCCCGACGACGCCGACGACGCCTGGGCGTCGGTGCTCGTCGCCGACGACGCACTCGTGGCGTCGATGGACGCGGCACGCTCGGTCGTCTCGGTCGCGCACGGGCTCCGCAAGGCGAACAAGCTGCGTGTGCGTCAGCCGCTGCGCTCGCTCACGGTGGCGCTGCCCGAGGGTGTCGCGCTCGCCGACTTCGCCGGTCTCATCGGCGACGAGGTCAACGTCAAGGAGGTGCGTCTCGTGGACGAGGCCACGACGTCGGCCGCTGATCACGGGCTCGTGACCACGCTGCAGGTGAACGCCCGGGTGGCGGGTCCGCGGCTCGGGCGCGACGTGCAGCGGGTGATCCAAGCTGCCCGGGCCGGCAGCTGGGAGCAGGCCGACGACGGCACGGTCACCGTCGACGGCATCGCGCTCGCCGATGGCGAGTACGCGCTCGTGACCAAGGTCGAGGAGCGGCTGGGCGACACGGTCGCGGCCGCGGTGCTCCCCGGCGGCGGGTTCGTCGTGCTCGATCTCGAGCTGGACGACGAGCTGCTGGGCGACGGCTACGCCCGAGACGTCGTGCGACAGGTCCAGGACGAGCGCAAGGCGCAAGGCCTGCACGTCGCCGACCGGATCAGGTTGCGGCTGTCGGTGCCGACGACATGGGCGCAGGCGGTCGCCGACCGTGCCGACCTCATCGGCAGCGAGACGCTCGCGGTCGAGGTCGTGGTGGAGGCCTCCCCGGTGGCGCCCGACGGCGACTTCGACGGCGTCGACGACCGCTCCGTCGGCGTCGACCTCAGCAAGGTCGAGGCGTGAGCGGGGCGGAGAGCGCGGCCGAGCGGGAGGCCTTGGCGGTCTACCGGGAGATCCTGCAACGCGCGCCCGAGCACCGCATCGAGCCGACGGTCGACCGGGTGGCTTCGCTGATGGCGCTGCTCGGCGACCCGCAGCGCAGCTTCCGGGCGATCCACATCACCGGCACCAACGGCAAGACGTCGACGGCGCGGATGATCGAGCGGCTGCTGCGCGAGACCGGTCTGCGCACGGGGCGCTTCACGAGCCCGCACCTGCACAGCGTGCGCGAGCGGATCGCGATCGACGGCGAGCCGATCAGCGCCGAGGCCTTCGTGGCCACCTGGCGCGACATCGAGCCCTACGTGGCGATGGTCGACGAACGCCTGCTCTCCGAGGGCCAGTCCCGGCTGAACTTCTTCGAGGTGCTGAGCGCGCTCGGGTACGCGGCGTTCGCCGACGCGCCGGTCGAGGTCGCGATCGTCGAGGTCGGCATGGGTGGCGAGTGGGACTCGACCAACACGATCGATGCCGAGATCGCCGTCTTCGGCCCGATCTCGCGGGACCACGAGAAGTGGTTGGGCCACAGCATCGAGCAGATCGCGACGGTCAAGTCGGGGATCATCAAGGAGATCGACCCGCCGCAGATCGTGGTGACGGCCGAGCAGCCCGAGGCGGCGGCCGCCGTCATCGCCGAGCGGGCGCAGGCGCGGCACGCGCGTGTGGTGGCGGAGGGGCACGAGGTCGAGGTCGTCAACCGTGTCGTCGGCGTGGGAGGCCAGCTCGTCGACCTGCGCGGCACCGGCGGCCTCTACACCGAGGTGTTCGTCCCGTTGCACGGCCCGCACCAGGCGCACAACGCGCTGCTGGCGCTCGTCGCGGTCGAGCAGTTCTTCGGCGGGGGAGCGTTGGACGCGTCGGTGGTCGAGGCCGGGTTCGCGGACGTCACCTCGCCTGGTCGGCTGGAGGTCGTGCGGACCAGCCCGACCGTGCTGGTCGACGCGGCGCACAACCCCGGTGGCGCCGAGGCGCTCGTCGAGGCGCTCGACGAGGCGTTCGCGTTCTCCCGGCTCGTGGGCGTCGTCGGGATGATGGCCGACAAGGACGCCGAGGGGATCCTCTCGGTGCTCGAGCCGGTCCTGCCCGAGATCGTCGTGACCCAGGTCGGCATCGACCGCACCATGCCCGCCGACGAGCTCGGCGAGATCGCGCGCGAGGTGTTCGGCGAGGACCGCGTCCACGTCGAGCCCTCGCTCTCCGACGCCGTCACCCTCGCGGCCGACCTCGCCGAGCAGGGCGACGACGACCGCATCGGCAGCGGCACCGGCGTCATCGTCGCCGGCTCCGTGATGCTCGCCGCCGAAGCCCGCGCCCTGTTCGGGCGGGACAAGCAGTAGCTCTGGCGCTGACAAGCGCGGCGGGCCGTGCGGAGGCCGGTGGAGAGCAGGTTCTCCGGCGGAATCCACCGGTGTCGATCGATACCCTGGGCCGAGCCGGCAGGTCCCGACCACCACGCGCGATTGACTACGCGCCAGGGGCCTGTCGGCTCGTCACATCGTCGTGTCGTCGGTGCGTCAGGTCGGTGCGGAGCCGTGGACGGCCTCGATGGTGCGGTGGATCTCCCCGTCGGTCATCCGCAGGACGTGGCGCGACCCGTGCCGTAGCAACGACGCGACGCGCGCGCGGCCGCCGGTATCCAGCCGCGGCCGGCGCGCCGCGAGCAGAAGCCGGAGCGCTCGTGCGGCGACCGCGTCGTCAGGATCGAGCACCAGCGTGCGCAGCGCGGGCTTGAGGCCCGATCCACGGCGACGGTGGACGTAACGCACCGCCGCGACGAACTCGCTGCGGCCGGTGCGGACGAGCCGAAGGACGACGTCGTCCAGGCGGGCGAGCTGCGCCGCGCTGAGGGGCGGCTGCCTGAGGGCGAGCAGCAGCCACGCCTTCGCGTACCCCGACCGATAGCACCACGGGTCCGCCTCGAGGAAGACGATCGCGTGCTCGACGGCGTCGGCGTCGCCGGAGCGGACGGCCTCGACGTCCGGGATCAGTCGCTCCCAGTCCGCCCACGGACCCTCGGTCCAGAAGTCGACCCCGGTCCGAACGGCTCGCCCCTCCATGCGAGCCTGCATCGCCTCGGTGATCTGCTCGGCACCGCGCAGGATCTGCGCGTGCGTCGGGACGCTCACGTGCTGTCGCGGACGACGAGGCGGTGCGGCACCAGAACGTGGCGGCCCTCGCCGGTGTAGGCGTCCGTGATGCGGTCGTGCAGCAGACGCAGCGCCGTGCGGGCGAGCTCGCGGGTGTCCGGGGCGACGCTGGTGATCGCGGGTGTCGCCCACCGGGCGACGTGAGTGTCATCCCACCCGATGACGGCGACGTCCTCGGGGACACGGCGGCCCTCGGCCACCACGGCCCGGATCGCACCGATCGCGAACCTGTCCTCGCGGCACAGCACGGCGTCGATCTCGTGCTCGCCCAGTGCCGCACGCATGGCCCGCTCCCCGGCGTCGACGGAGTACTCCTCGCACCTCAGCACCAGCGCGTCGTCGTGGTGCAGCCCGGCGTCGGTGTGCGCGAGCCGGAACCCGTCGAGCCGCATCTGGTTGGCATCGCTGGGGTCGGGCTCGACCATCCCGAGAAAGGCGATGCGTCGTCGCCCCCGGGACAGCAGGTGGGCCGTCGCTTCTCGCGCGGCCGCGACGTTGTCGATCATCACGTGGTCCGCGGTCCGGGGCCGTGCGGCCTCGCCGATGAGGACGAGCGGGAAGTCGCCGCGCAGTCGCGCGAGCTCCGCCGTCGACATCGCCAACGGGTTGAAGACGACGCCGTCGACGAGACCGTGCTCGCGATCGGCGATCACGGCCCGCTCCGCCTCGCGGTCGTGCGCC
>JBMDXU010000124.1:0-18215 GCA_048594485.1 Pseudactinotalea sp.
CCGTGCGGGGGGGCCCGTTTGTGATTGTGGAGCTGGTGGTAGCGCGCCCGGGGCCCGCCTCGCTGGGGGCGGGGTGGTTCGAGGGACTCGAGCCACTCGCTGGTCTCTTCGGCGTCGATGTCGGGGACCTGACTGAGCAGACCGTTGATGAGTGGTCCGGTGGACGTCACGAGTACCTCTTCCTCTGCGGGCTTGTCGGCCGTGGTGCAGCGTGCTGGTGTTGCCGGGCCATCCCGCCGGGCACTGCGCGGACCATGTGCGTCGGACCTCGTTGTGCCTGCCGGCGGGGCCGTCGACGCGGTCGCGTCGGGTGCTCGGCGCCGTCGGCGCGGGTGTCGCTCGACCTTCATTCTTCCCCGAACCCGGGCACATCGGCACCACAACTCCTCCACGGGTGCTGTGATGTCTGTGACACCGCCCCTAGGATCGTGGGGATCGGGCACCACGACGGAAGGGCACGGGAAGCAGTGGCGGGACAGCCGGAGAGCACCGGCAGCACCGGGCGTCTGGGGGTGACGTCGGGTTCAGTCATCGGAGAGTTCGGGTACGACGGCGATTGCGACGAGGAGCTGCGCGCGGCGCTCGAGGAGGCGGCCGGATCGCCACTCGAGGGCGAGGACTACGGCGACGTCATCGACGTCGCGCTGATCTGGTGGCGTGACGACGACGGCGACCCGCAGGATCTCGCCGATCTCCTCACCGACGCGATGACGACGCTGGAGGACGGCGGCCTGATCTGGGTGCTCGCACCCAAGGCCGGCCGCGACGGGCACGTGCTCCCGGCTGAGATCGAGGAGGGCGCGACGACGGCGGGTCTGCACCTCACCTCGACGATCTCCGCCGCTCCGGCCTGGTCGGGCTTCCGGTTGACCTCGCGCGGCCGCGGCCGGTGATCGCGCCGGGAGATCCGGCGCCGACGTTCCGACTGCCGGACACCAACGGCACGCCGATCGCGCTCGACGACTTCGCGGGTGCCCCCGTCCTGGTGGTCTTCCTGCCGGCGGCGTTCACCCCCGTGTGCTCGGCGGAGCTCGCCGGTCTGCAGCGGCTCGAGCGGAGCGCGTCCCACACCGGTGCCCAGGTGCTCGCGATCGCGTGCGACTCGATGTTCGCGCTCCGTGCCTGGGTCGAGTCCGAGGGGTTGGCGGTCGCGCCGCTCGGTTCGGCGCTGGTGCTCTCGGACTTCTGGCCGCACGGTGAGGTCAGTCGCGCGTACGACGCGTTCGACGCGGAGCGGGGGATCGCGACGCGCCGCTCCTACCTGGTCGACCCGGCGGGCGTGATCCGGTGGACCGCGAGCTCGGCCGCGGGTGTGGCCCGCGATCTCGACGCCCACGGGTCGGCGCTCGAGACTCTCGCGAGCGCCTGAGGTCGGATCCTCAGGATCTGCTGTCAGAATCGCGCCGTGAGATCGACTTACTCGTGTCACCTCGGGTCGTCCCGTTGACCACCTATCTGCTCGCGCCCCCGATCGCGCTGGCGCACCGCGGCGGGGTGGCGCTGCCGGCCAACGTCGGCATCGAGAACACGGTCTCGGCGGTCCGGAACGCCGTCGACCTCGGCTACCGGTACATCGAGACCGACGCGCGCGCGAGCAGCGACGGCGTGGCCTTCTCCTTCCACGACGAGCACTTCGGCAGGGTGGCGCCCGACTCCGGCTTCGGCGAGACGCCGTTCGGCGAGCTGACCGCCGCGCAGATCACGTCGGTCGTGCTCGCCGGGGGAGAGCCGGTCGCGAGGATCGACGAGCTGCTGGCGGTGTTCCCCGGCACACGGTTCAACATCGACGTCAAGACGACGTCGGTGATCGACCCGACGATTCGCGCGGTCCGCGAGGCCGGTGCGGTCGACCGGGTGCTGATCGCGTCGTTCTCCTACGGGCGGATGCGGCGGGTGCGGCGGCTGCTGCCGGAGGTCGCGACGTCCGCGACCCCGCCCGAGCTGTTGGCGCTGCGGCTGCTGCCCCGCCTCCTCGGCTGGTTCACGACGCTCGGCGGCGCCGTGTGCGCGCAGGTGCCCGAGCGGCAGTACGGGGCGCGGATCACGACGCCGGCCTTCGTCCGCGCCGCGCACCGACGGGGTATGCAGGTGCACGTGTGGACCGTCGACGACCCCGCGGACCTCTCCAGGCTCCTCGACGCCGGGATCGACGGGATCATCACCGACCGGCCCGACATCCTCAAGGACGTCCTCATCGAACGTGGGCAGTGGCGCGAGGCGTGAACGCCTCCAGCTCCACTGCCCGATTCGTGATGAAACCGTGACACGCTCGGTATTGCCGCTCGGCCAACTACACCTGTAGAAAGAGCGCCGGGGGCTCACGGCTCGAATGCTCGCGTTGCGCAGACGCTGCACGGACCCACATCGTCTCGTTCCGTCTTGCGTTCTGTTGGGAGCTCCGCTGTGGCCGGTTCACGCATGTCTGGTCTGCGCGTCGTCGCGCGGTCCGTCCTCGGTGTCGTCGTCGCGGCGACGCTGATCGTCGGTGGCGGTGCGACCGCCCTCGCCGACCCGGTGGAAGGTGATGACGGCGGGGGTGATCCGGCGCCGCAGGTGCCGGCGGTCGTCTCCGGCACTGTGTCGCTGCAGTCGGGCGAGCCGGCCGACGGTGTCGAGGTCCGTGCTGTGCTGCCGGGCTCGGACGAGACCGTGGCCGAGACCGCGGTCGTCGGCGACGCGTTCTCCCTGGACCTGGAGGCCGGGACGTACGTCCTCTGGTACGTGCCACCGACCTCCCCGGTGCTGAACGCGCTCGACGTGTTCACCGGCGGCACCCGGACGCTCAGCTCCGCGCAGCCGGTGGTGGTCGAGGAGGGCGGGACCCACACCCTGGAGCACGTCGTGATGCCCCTGGCCCACGTGATCGCCGGCGACGCCGTCATCGGCGGTGACGCCGTCGTGGGGTCGACCCTGACGGCGAGCATGGCGGGGTGGGCGCCGGAGACGACCACCTACAGCTACCGCTGGCTGCGCAACGATGTGCCGATCACCGGTGCCACCGGATCGAGCTATGCGCTGACGGCCGCCGACGCCCAGAAGCGCATCCAGGTCGAGGTGACGGGCCTGTCGGAACCGCTCGCGGCGGCCACCGTGGTCTCGGAGGAGGTGACGGTCGGTCTGGGGCAGCTGGTTCCGGGCGAGGCGTGGATCGAGGGTGGCGGGCGCCTCGGCGACGTCCTGACGGTGGCGACCGCCGACTGGCCGGCAGGGAGCACGCTGAGCTACCAGTGGCTGCGCGACGGACAGCAGATCTCGGGTGCGCGGTCGTCGACGTACCGCATCACCTCGCAGGACACGGACGCGTCGATCAGCGTGGTGGTCACGGCGCGCGCGACGGGATACAACTCCGCGAGCGTCACCAGCGACTCGGTGGACGCGATGGTCCTTCGGACACCCACGCCGGCCGTCAAGGGAACACCGCGCGTCGGCACCAAGCTCACCGTCTCGCCGGGGTCGTGGACGCCGGGGACGACGTTGCGCTACCAGTGGTACGTCAATGGCTCCGCGGTCTCGGGTGCGACGGGTGCGACGTTCGTGCCGCGGTCCTCGGACCTCGGCAAGACCATCACCGTGCGGGTCACCGGATCGCAGTCGGGTTACGCGTCAGCGAGCGTGACCAGTGCAAAGACCGCCAAGGTCGCCCGCGGGACGTTCGCCACGGCGCCGAAGCCGTCGATCTCGGGGACCGTCGTCGTCGGGCACACCCTTCGTGTGACGGCAGGCTCGTGGTCGCCGTCGGCGACGCTGCGGTACCAGTGGCGAGTCAACGGTTCCGCCGTCGCCGGCGCGACGGGGAGCACCTACACCGTCCGATCAGGCGACCGCGGGAAGACCATCACCGTCACGGTGACGGCGAGCCGGACCGGCTACACGACGACGACCCGCACGAGCGCGGCGACCGCCAAGGTGAAGGCCCGCTTCTCGCGGACGACGACTCCGTCGATCTCCGGCACCGCCCGCGTGGGGTCGACGTTGACCGCCAGGACGACGTCGTGGTCTCCCACCGCCTCGTTCCGGTACCAGTGGTACTCGAACGGCAACGCGATCTCGGGTGCCACGGGACGCACGCTGAAGCTCACGTCGTCGCTCTACGCGACGAAGATCACCGTCAAGATCACCGGCAGCAGGTCGGGCTACGTCACGACCAGTCGGACCAGCAGCTCGACCAGCAAGGTCGCGGAGCCGAGGCCCTCGCTCTCCAGCAATGGCGTCTTCCGCGTGGGCGCCGATATCGCTCCGGGGACATATGTCGCTACCGGCGGCGAGATGTGCTACTGGGCTCGTCGATCGAGTCCCACGAGTCCGAACGGAATCATCGCCAACGACATCCAGCCGGAGGCCGGCGCAAGGATTGTGACCATTAGGAGCAGTGACAAGTACTTCGAAACGAACCGATGCGGCTCGTGGACACGGCTCATGCCGGTCGGTCCGCAGTCCTCGAAATTCTCAGATGGCACTTTCATCGCGGGCAACCAAATCCGTCCAGGCACCTATGCGACATCGGGAGCCGAAGGGTGCTACTGGGCGCTTCTTTCGTCCTTCGGTGCCCGCGGCACGCAAGGCGTGATCGAGAACCAGTTTACGTGGGACAAGCAGCGGCAGATCGTCACAATCGGCGCGGGCGTGGGCTTTGAGTCCTGGGGCTGCGGCACTTGGAGACGCGTGGACTGAGCTGTGTGGCAGCGAACGCCAAACTCGGCCCGGCAGGCTCCGTTGCTACCCTGTGACCCGCTCGCCGACGGCGAGGGCCCATAGCTCAGCTGGTTAGAGCACCGCGTTTACACCGCGGGTGTCGGGGGTTCGAGTCCCTCTGGGCCCACAGCGTGCGAGCGCGACGTCCTCGCGTCCGCGTGCCACCCGGTTGGCCCGCCCGACGGGCGGCGCGTACGGTCGGGGCGTGCGCCGGCTCCCTTCGCGATCGATCGCTTCGCGGGCGCGGCGGGCGGTGGCCGGGTCGGGTCCGCCGACGCAGGCGTTCGCCGGACGACGGCGGCCGTCGAGCCTGAGCTCCGCGGACGAGGCGGCGGTGCTCGACCTCGCGCTGCGCACAGGGGAGGCGTTGCTGGCCACGGGAGCCGGGGTTGCCGACGTCACCCTGTCGATGCAACGGATGGCGGCGCGGCTGGGGCTGCCGGGCACCCACGTGGACGCGATGTTCAACTCGCTCACCGTCTCGCTCGACCGCGACGAGGGCGCCCTCACGCGGCTGCGAGTCGTCGAGGTCCGCACCTCCGACTACAGCCGCCTCGCGGCCCTCACCGAGATGGTCGACGACGTCGCCTCCGGACGTATGGCGCTCGTCGACGCCACGGCACGCCTCGACGAGATCGTGAGCCAGCCGCACCCCTATCGCCGCTGGGTCGTGACCGCGGCGCTGGGTCTGATGGCGGCCGCCGTCGCGGTCCTGCTCGGTGGCGGGTGGCAGGTCGCTCTGCTCGCCGCCGCCACGACCGCGGTGATCGACCGGTCGCTGCGGCTGCTGCGTCGCGCCGGCCTCCCGTACCTGTTCCAGCAGGCGCTGGGCGCGGCGGTGGCATCCCTGGTCGCCCTGCTGCTGCTCTGGGGCGACGGCGCGTTCGGCTGGGACATCACCGTGATGCCGCCGTCGCTCGTCGTCGCCTCCGGCATCGTGGTGCTGCTCGCCGGCCTCTCGCTCGTCGGCGCCGCTCAGGACGCCATCTCCGGGTTCCCGATCACCGCCGCCGGCCGCTCCTTCGAAGTGGTCCTCTACACGCTCGGCATCGTCGTCGGGGTAGGCGCGGTGCTCGACCTCGGCCGCCGGTTCGGGGTGCCGCTCCAGATCGCCGACACGCCCGGCGACGACGTGACGTGGCCCTGGCAGATCGCGGCCGCGGTCGCCATCTCCGGTGCGTGGGCGATCGCCTCCTACGCGCGACCCCGCGCCGTCGTGGGCGCCGCCGCCATCGGCGGGCTGGGGCTCGCGGTCAACCTGCTTGTCGGCGCCGTCGGGCTCGGGCCGGCCGGGCGCGCCTTCGTCGCCGCGCTCGCCATCGGTGTGGTCGCCGGTGTGGTGGCCCGCCGTGGCGGCACCCCGGCGATGGTGCTGACCGTGTGCGGCATCGTGCCGATGCTTCCCGGGCTGGCGATCTATCGCGCGATGTTCACGATCGTGGAGTCCGGGAACCTCATCTCCGGCACCGACCTCATGCTGCAGGCCGTCGCGACCGGGCTCGCCCTGGCCGCCGGCGTGTCCCTGGGGGAGTTCGTCGCCCGCACCTTCCGCGCGAGCACGGACCGGTTCCAGCACGCCCTCACGCGCCGCGCCCGCGGCACCCGCATCTGAGCACCGCCGTCAGCGCACGCTCTTGATCGGCAGCGTCGCCAACCCGCCGAGCACCCCGAACACGATCGCCGCGCCGTACAGGGCGGTGTAGTTCTCGCCGCCGCCGATCGCGAGCAGCGGCACCGCGACGACCGGGACGAGCAGCTGCGGCACCTGGTACGACAGCGCCACGATGCCGAGGTCCTTGCCGGCATCGGCGAAGCTCGGCAGCACCTCCGTCATCAGCGCGACGTCGACCGAGACGTACGCACCCTGCGCCGCCCCGACGATCGCGATGCCGACGAGGAACCCCGTGACGTCGCTGGAGAGCATCGCCACCACCAGGCCGGTGGCCGACAGCATGCACGAGATCCAGACGATCGGCTTGCGGCGTCCGGTCCTGTCCGAGATCCACCCGAACAGGATGGTCGTCACGATGTTCCCGACCGTGAACACGATCAGCGTCGTGGCCTGTACCTGCGAGGCGACCTCCTTGGCGATGCCGAGGTGATCGATGATGAAGAACAGCAGATAGGTCGACACGGACACGATCGACATCGTCACGAGCAACCGCCCGATCCAGGCCCAGAAGAAGTCCGGGTGCTTGCGCGGGTCGAGCCAGTAGGTGGACAGCACGTCCGCCCAGCTCCAGGGCCGCGGTCGGTCGACGCGCACGAGATCGCGCAGCCCGAAGAACAGCAGCGTCGACAGCAACGCCCCGATCCCGGCCGGCACCACGAACCACGTCCACTGGGCGTCGTTGGGCAGCCCGGCGACGACGAGCGCACCGAGAATCAGTGCCAGTCCGCCGGCGGCACCGGCCGCGGCGGCCACCCGTGCGCGGATGCGCGTCGGGATCTGGTCGGCCAGCAGCGCGTGCACGGCCGCGTTCGTCGCCCCGAACCCCGCCTGCGTGATCGCCCACCCGATCACCACCTGCCAGAGGCCGTCCGCTGTCGCCAGCACTGCGACGCCGATCAGTCCGGCCAGCACGCCTCCGAGGATCCAGGGCCGCCTCATCCCCAGGCGCGACATGGTCCGGTCGCTCAACCTGCCGAACAGCGGCGTGGCGATCATGACGACGACCCCGCCGATCGCCGCCACCAGGGACAGGTTGGTGCCCTTGGTCTCGTCGTCGAGGAACGCGAAGAACTTCGGGATCGAGGCACCGATGATCGTCGACAGCGCCAGGGTCAGCCCGAACCAGGCGAGGACGAACAACGGCAGGAACGCTCGGCCCTGCTGCTGCCCGGGTACGTCGTCGCGACCGACGGCAGCGACCGGGACGGCCGTGATCGGCTCTGGCGCCGGTGAGGCACCGACCTGGACGTGGGGGCTGTCGGACATCGTCGTCTCCTGAGCGGTGGTGGGGGAGCAGGTCAGCCGGCGGGTGCCGTGACGTAGGCGACGCGCAGCGCGTCTGCGTGCCGTCGCTGCCAGTCGCGCGCGATCGGCAGCGCGGCGGTCAGTCCCGGCGAGCCGTGGAGGTGGCCGCGCCCGACGTGCTCGGTCACGTCGACACCCGCGTCACGCAGCCGCCCCGCGTACGCGACCCCGGAGTCCCGGAGCGGGTCGTGCTCGGCGACCATGATCAGCGTCGGCGGAAGGCCGCCCAGGTCGTCCACGTCGAGGGGTGACGCCGCGTGGGGCAGGTCGTCGAGGGCGGCCGCCGTGCCGAGATAGGCGACGGCGAGGCTGTCGGCGTCGTCGAGACCGAAGCCGGCGCGGTACTCCTTCGCCGAGTCGCCGACCGGTCGTAACGCTGCCGGCACGACCTCGAGGTCCACGTGGTGGAGCGGGGGAGCGTCGTCGTCACGGAGCAGGATCGCCGCGCTCGCAGCGATCGTGGCTCCGGCCGAGTTCCCGCCGATGCCGAGCCGCTCGGCGTCCACGCCCCGGTCGTGGCGGAGCGCGGTGAGAGCGCTGATCGCGTCGTGTGCGGCGGCCGGGTAGGTGTGCTCGGGCGCGAGTCGGTACTCCAGGGACACGATCTGGATACCCGCGTCCAGGGCCCTCGCCGCGCAGATGCGGTCGTTGAGCGTCTCGTCGATCGTGCCGCCGATGAACCCGCCGCCGTGGAGGAACAGCTGGGTCGGCGCCGGGGCGCTTCCCAACGCCGACGGACGGAACCGACGAGCACGAAGAGACGGGCCGTCGCCGTCGAGGGCGATGTCGTCGATCCGCACACCCTCCGGAACGGGCAGCGTGAACTCGGCGGCCAGCGCGTCCGAGAGGATCAGTGCCGCGCGCCGGCGCGCAGCCGACGGTGGCGCGGCCAGGTCGGGCAGGCCCGTCGCGATCTCCTCGATCCGCTCAGCCCACCGGAGGATCGCAAGGTGCAGGTCGAGCTCCTGCGGGGTCAACGGTGCCCGTCCCGGGGGCCGGGGTAGGCCGCGGGGGTCTCGTGCAGCGTCCGGAGAGTGGCGACGATGTCCCGATGCATGTGGTCGGCGGCGGGCACCCATCCGGCGAGGCCGGCCGAGGTGTGGGTCTGCCCGATGTAGCGCACGGCCGTCGCCGGGACGCCCGCGGCCGTGAGGGCGCGGACGTACGCCTCGCCGTCGCCGCGCAGCGGGTCGAGCTCAGCGGTGTAGACGACGGCAGGCGGCATGCCCTCCAGCGAGGGCGCCAGCAGCGGCGAGGCGTACGGGTGGCGCCGTGTCTTGGCCGAACGGCCGAGATACTGGCGCACGAGCTGGGCGCCGACCTTCCTCAGAATGGTGTCGGGGACGGCGGCGCTGACGGCCGCCGCGTCCATGTGGCCCATGGTGAGGTCGAGGGCCGGCGCCTCCAGGATCTGCAACCGGATCGGCCGGGCGTTCCGGTCCCGGTTCATCAGCGCGGACGCGGCAGCGAGGTTGCCGCCGGACGATGCGCCGCCGATCGCCAGTCGCTCCGGATCCCCTCCGAGCTCGTGCGCGTGCTCGTGCGCCCACTCGAGCACGGTCCAGCACTGCTCGGGCTGAGCCGGGAACCTCACCTCGGGTGCGTGGGAGTAGTCGCCGGCGACCACGATGACGCCCGCCTCCCGGGCGCGGCGCCGGAACGACGCGTCCCATCCGCCCCAGTCGATCCCGGCGATCGTGAAGCCGCCGCCGTAGAAGTAGACGAGCACGGGCGCACCGCCGCCGCTGACGGACGGCAGCCGCTGCGGCCCGGGCCAGTAGACCCGAACGCGGACGTCGGGGTGAGAGCCGACGGCCAACGTGTGCTCGGCGGTCGCGACGTCCACCGGCACGGTGCCGAGCTGGGCCTGCAGGGCGTCGTCGAACTCACGTGCCTGCCGTCGTCGGCCCTCGGGATCCTTCGGCTCCGGTCGCCGGAGCGGTGCTAGCCGCCGATCGGCCGCTGCCACGTACGGGTCCATGCGCACGGTGCGCTTCGTCATTGACGCCACCTCCTCCGGTCGTGGAGGATTGTGGCGAATCGAAGTGCTTCGAGGAAGCGCTTCGCACGGGAGCGACGACGGAGGCGGTCATGCGCGCGGATCCCGGCAAGGTCACGATCTACACCGTCGCCGAGCGCGCCGGCGTCAGCATCTCGACGGTCTCGCTCGTCACCAGCGCCCCGCACCGCGTCAGCGCGGCCACGCGCGAACGTGTCGTCGCGGCCGCCGCCGAGCTGGGCTATCGGCCGGGAAGGTCCACGTCGTCGAGCAGCGGCGCCCTGCGGGTCGTCGTGGCGGCCCCGTTCTCCAGCTACCCGTCTTACTTCCGACGCCTGGCCGGGATGATGGCCCACGCGCACGAGGCCGCCGTCGAGCTGAGCACCTTCGACCTGCCGTCGGCGGCGGCGTCGCCGTCGCCCCTGCTGGACGCGCTGCCGGCGCGACCGGGCGTCGACGGAGTCATCGTCATGGGTGTGCCGCTCAGCGCAGCAGCGCTGCGGGCGAGCCGCCAGTCCTCGCTGCCGGTGGTCGCCGTCGACGTCCGGCCGACTCGACCCCGGGGGAGCGACCTCCCGGTGGTGCTGGTGGACGACGTCGCCGGCGGTCGCGCGATCGGTGAGCACCTCCGCGCGCTCGGTCACCGCCGTGCCGTGTTCCTGCACGAGCCGCAGCTCTCGCAGGAGTACGTCTCGGCCGGGATGCTGCGCGCCGAGGGAGCGGGCGAGCACATCGAGCTCGTCGACGCGGTCGCGGAGCCGGGCCGTGACCCGGGCGAGGCGTTGCTGGCGGCCCTCGCGGCCGACGACGTGCACGCCGTGTTCGCCAATCACGACGAGCTGGCGGCTCGTGCCTGGCGTGCCCTGCACCGCGCGGGTCGTCGGGTCCCGGAGGATGTCGCCCTCGTCGGCTACGACGACGGCGATGTCGCGCAGGCGCTCGACCTCACCACGGTGGCGCAACCCTTCGAGGAGACCGGGCGCGCCGCCGTCGACCTGCTGCTGGGGATGGTGTCCGGTCTCGACTCCAGCGTCTCCCGGGTCGATCTGCGTCCACGGCTGGTCGTGAGAGGCACGACGCGGACCGACGAGGCAGGATGAGACGGTGAAGACCTTCGAGATCGCCCAGACCGGAATCACCGCGCCCGCCGTCGTCCTCGGACTGATGCGGATCGAGAACAAGTCCGACGACGAGATCCGCGACCTCGTGCGCACGGCGCGCGACCTCGGCATCGACTTCCTCGACCACGCCGACATCTACGGCAGCGAGATCCACGCCTGCGAGCGCCGGTTCGCGCAGGCGCTCGCGCTGTCGCCGTCGGAGCGGGACGAGATCGTCATCCAGACCAAGGCGGGCATCGTGCCCGACGGTCCCTACTTCGACTTCTCCTACGACCACCTGGTGCGCTCGGTCGAAGGGTCGCTCCAGGCGCTCGGCACCGACTACATCGACGTGCTGCTGCTGCACCGCCCGGACGCGCTCGTCGAGCCGGAGGAGGTCGCGCGCGCGTTCGACGAGCTGCACGCCTCGGGCAAGGTCAGGCACTTCGGCGTCTCGAACCACACCCCGGCGCAGATCGACCTCCTGATGACGGCGGTGACGCGGCCGATCGTCGCCAACCAGGTGCAGCTGAGCATCCCGCACGCGCCGCTCATCGCCCAGGGTGTGGCGGCGAACATGCAGGCGCTCGAGCAGTCGGTCAGCCGTGATTTCGGGCTGATCGACTACTCGCGGAGCAAGGGCATCACGCTGCAGGCGTGGTCGCCGTACCAGGGCGGATTCTTCACCGGCGTGTTCGTCGGGGACCGAGAGAACTTCGCTGAGCTGAACGACGTGCTGGACCGGCTCGCCGAGAAGTACGGCGTCACCCCGAACGGCATCGCGACCGCGTGGATCACCCGTCACCCGGCGAACATCCAGGTCGTGCTCGGGACGACGACCCCGAGCCGCGTCGCCGAGGCCGCCGCGGGCGCCGACATCGTCCTCGACCGCGCGGACTGGTACGCGCTGTTCCGCGCCGCCGGCTACACCGTGCCGTGACGTCGAGCCGCGTCGGGCGCTCGCCCGGATAGGGTCGGGGGACTCGACAATCGGAGGACGCGCATGGCTTCCGCCCCTGTGGCCGATCAGCTCAAGCTCCTGGACCTGCAGGCTCTCGACACGCGGCTGGCCCAGCTGGCCCATCAGCGGCGCAGCCACCCGAGCCTGGCCGCGCTGGTCGAGCTGACCGGACGCGCGGAGGATCTCGATCGCGCCGCCGTCGACGCCCGGACCGCGACGTCGGATGCTCGCCGTGCGCTCGCGAAGGCCGAGACCGACGTCGAGCAGGTCCGCGGGCGCGCCGAGCGCGACCAGGCGCGGCTCGACAGCGGCGCAGGCTCGGCGAAGGACATGCAGGCCCTCGCCCACGAGCTCGAGTCGCTCGCCAAGCGGCAGGGCGACCTCGAGGAGATCGAGCTCGAGGCCATGGAGGTGCTCGAGACCGCGCAGGGCGAGCTCGACGCGATCACGGCGCAGCGCGCCGCGCTGGGAGAGCAGATCGCGGCGCTGGAGGCCGAGCGCGATGCTGCGTTCGCGGCGCTGGACGCCCAGCGCGCGGAGGTCGAGCAGCAGCGGGCAGCGCTCGCCGGGGGGATCGACGCCGGCCTTGTCGCCCTCTACGACCGGGTGCGCAGCAAGACCGGCGGACTCGCCGCCCTGAGGCTGCGCGGCGCCACGACCGAACCGCTCCAGATCCCGCTCAGCCTCACCGAACGCGCGGCGATCGAGGCGGCACCGCCCGAGGAGATCGTGCGCAGCGAGGACGACGGCTACATCCTCGTCCGCGTCCAGGACTGACCCGATACGCTGGCCTATGGATGAGCCGGCCAGGCGGTCGCGTCACGAAGAGATTCGTGCCGAGGAACGTCCGGGCTCCGAAGGGCAGGGCGGTGGGTAACACCCACCCGGGGCGACCCGCGGGACAGTGCCACAGAGAACAGACCGCCACGCGCGAGCGTGGTGAGGGTGAAACGGTGGTGTAAGAGACCACCAGCACACCGGGTGACCGGTGTGGCTCGGTAAACCCCGCCCGGAGCAAGGCCAGACAGGAAGCGTTCGAGGGCTGCCCGCCCGAGCTTCCGGGTAGGCCGCACGAGACTGCTGGCAACAGCAGTCCTAGATGGATGGCCGCCCCTCCGGCTCCGGCCGGAGCGACAGAACCCGGCGTATCGGCCGGCTCATCCACCACCCGGACCCGGCATCGGCGCAGACGTCCGGCGCCGGCGCCTTCGCACGGACGTGAACACCGTCGAGAGGATCGTCGATGACCACCGCTGGTCAACCGAACATCGTCGTCATCATGAGTGACGACCACGCCGCTCACGCCATCTCGGCGTACGGGAGCCGTGTCAACACGACCCCCCACATCGACAGGATCGCGCGGGCCGGGATGCGGTTCGACAACACGTTCTCCACCAACGCGATCTGCACGCCGAGTCGTGCGGCGATCCTCACGGGCGAGTACAACCACGTGAACGGGGTGCGCACCCTGTTCGATCGGCTGGACAACACCCGTCCGCAGGTTCAGAAGGAGCTGCGGGAGGCCGGGTACCAGACGGCGATCGTCGGGAAGTGGCACCTCGGGCACGGACCCGGCCACGACCCGGCCGGCTTCGACCTCTGGCGTGTTCTGCCCGACCAGGGGGAGTACCACGACCCGGTCCTGCTCGGGCCCGACGGCGAGGAGCAGCACCGTGGCTACGTGACCGACGTGATCACGGACCTGTCGCTGGACTGGCTCGACCGGAGAGACCCGGACCGTCCCTTCATGCTGATGCTCAACCACAAGGCGCCCCATCGCCCGTGGGAGCCGGACGCGCCGCACAGTCACCTGTACCCGGAAGGGACGATCCCCGAGCCACCCACGTTCGACGACGATCCCGCGGCGCGGACGACGTCGCTCGAGAGCCTGCGGATGAGCATGTGGGATCTCGACGACGTCGATCTCAAGGTGCCGGTGCCCGCGGGCCTGAGCCCGTCCGAGGAACGGTCGTGGCGGTACCAGCGGTACATGGCCGACTACCTGCGGTGCATCGCGTCCGTGGACGACAACGTCGGCCGCGTCCTGGACTGGCTGGAGCAGAACGGTCTGACGCAGAGCACCCTCGTGATCTACACGTCCGACCAGGGGTTCTTCCTCGGTGACCACGGGTGGTACGACAAGCGGCTCATGTACGAGGAGTCGCTGAGGATGCCGTTCATCGTCAGCTACCCGCCCGTCATCGCGGCGGGCGCCAGCTGCGACGACATCGTCACCAACGTCGACATCGCGCCGACCCTCCTGGAGCTCGCCGGCGTCCCGCTGCCCGAACGGCTCCAGGGCCACTCGATGGTCCCCTCGCTCCAGGGGCTCACACCGAGCCATCCCCAGACCGCCGTCTACTACCGCTACTGGGAGCACCTGTCCGACCCGCACCGCGTGCCCGCCCACATCGGGATCCGGACCCGACGGCACAAGCTGATCGCCTACCTGGACGCTCGCGACGCGACGACGGCGACCGAGCTGGAGCTGTTCGACCTCCACAGCGACACGACCGAGGTCGAGAACCTCGTGGACGACCCCGCCTACGCGGACGTGCTCGAGGAGCTCACGACCGCGCTCGGCGCGTTGCAGCGAGAGGTCCGCGACCCCGACCCCGTGGTGCTGAGGCCCTGACCACCGCCCCGGGCCGCCGTCGCCGCGTTACGGTGTCGACATGACGACCCCATGGCAGCAGGTGCTCGAGCAGGTCCCGACGCTGAACGATCCGCAGGCTCCCTTCAGCTACTCCGTGACGCCCGAGGGCGTGATCGTGGGGTTCTGGGACGTCGCCAAGATCCAGATGCTCGGCCTCGCGGGCGCGAGCACGTTCGACAAGGAGTACCGCATCGACGTCCGCCCCACCGGCGAGGGCGAGATCGACTGGGCGGAGACGCACACCGAGGCGCAGGGGAGCGCGGGCCCGGGTGGGGCTTCGTTCGAGAAGTCGTTCTTCAAGGGCAAGTCGACCCAGAAGTCGTTCGGCTTCCAGGCCGGGCTCGGCGGCACCAGTCACGGCGAGCCGACGAACGTGGCCGGGTGGTCGTTCGACACCGACGCCATCAAGAAGCCGCTCCTCGGATTCCTCGAGCAGCACGGCTGGAAGAAGAAGGGTGGCCTGCTGGGCCGTCTCTTCGGCTGAGCGGGGCGATCGATGAGCATCCGTACCGGTAGCCGTGTGACCTGGACGTGGGGCAACGGTCGGGCCGAGGGCACCGTGACCGAGCGCCACACGAGCACCGTGACGAGGACGACGAAGGGCGAGAAGATCACGCGCCACGGCAGCGACGACGACCCCGCCTACGTCATCACGCAGGACGACGGCACGGTCGTCCTCAAGCTCCGCAGCGAGGTCGAGCACGCCTGAGGGTGCTCCCGGCGCCACCCTCGCGGACCTGACACACTCGACCCGTGGTCACCACGGACTTCCGCAACATCTACGCCCACGGCCTCACGCGCATCGCCGCGTGCACCCTGCCGGTCGCCCTCGGTGATCCGGCCACGAACGCGGCGCGGATCATCGAGCAGGTGCAGGCGCTCTCGCAGGACGGCGTCGCCGTCGCCCTGTTCCCCGAGCTGTGCGTCTCGGGCTACGCCCTCGACGACCTGTTCCTGCAGGACCCGTTGCTGGACGCCGTCGACGCCGCGATCGTCGCGATCGCGGAGGCGACGGCGGACCTGCTGCCGGTCGTCGTCGTGGGGGCGCCGATGCGCCACGGCAACCGGCTCTACAACTGCGGCGTCGTCATCCACCGGGGCCGCGTGCTGGGCGTCGCCCCGAAGTCGTACCTGCCGAACTACCGGGAGTTCTACGAGAAGCGCTGGTTCGCGCCTGGTACCGACCTGCCCACCGGCACGATCACGAGCCGCCCCCACTGGCCCGGCGGCGCCGACGGCGTCCCGATCTCGACCGATCTCGTCTTCGTGGCCCGCGACGTGCCCGGCCTCGCGATCCATGTCGAGGTCTGCGAGGACATGTGGGTGCCGGTGCCGCCGAGCAGCAACGCGGCGCTCGCCGGCGCCACGGTGCTGCTCAACCTCTCCGCCTCGCCGATCACGGTCGCCCGGGCGGAGGACAGGCACCTGCTGGCACGGTCGGCGTCGGCGCGGTGCAACGCCGTGTACGCCTATGCGGCTGCCATGCAGGGGGAGTCGACCACCGACCTGTCGTGGGACGGCATGACGATGGTCTACGAGATGGGCGACCTGCTCGGCGAGACCGAGCGGTTCCCGCACGCGGCGCAGGCGAGCATCGTCGACGTCGACCTCGACCGGGTGCGTCAGGAGCGCATGCGGCAGGGCAGCTTCGACGACAACCGGGCCGCCGAGGGTGTCGAGCCGCGGATCGTCCCCTTCGAGCTCGCTCCACCCGACGGCGACCTCGGGCTGCGCCGCCCGCTCGACCGGTTCCCGTTCGTGCCGGACGACTCCGCTCGGCTCGCGCTGGACTGCTACGAGGCGTACAACATCCAGGTCTCCGGGCTGGAGCAGCGCATGCGGTCGATCGGGGAGCCGACGCTCGTCATCGGCGTTTCGGGCGGCCTCGACTCCACCCACGCGCTCATCGTCGCCGCGAAGGCGATGGACCGGCTCGGACGACCGCGCTCGGACATCCTCGCCTTCACCATGCCCGGGTTCGCGACGAGCGACCACACCAAGGCGAACGCCGTCGCCCTCTCGCACGCGCTCGGCGTGACCTTCGAGGAGGTCGACATCCGGCCCCTCGCGACCCAGATGCTCGCCGATCTCGGGCACCCGTTCGGCCGCGGTGAGGAGGTCTACGACGTCACCTTCGAGAACGTGCAGGCCGGGCTTCGCACCGACGTGCTGTTCCGGGCGGCGAACCAGCGCGGCGGCATCGTGGTCGGCACGGGCGACCTGTCCGAGCTCGCGCTCGGGTGGTGCACCTACGGCGTCGGCGACCAGATGTCGCACTACAACGTCAACGCCGGTGTCCCGAAGACGCTGATGCAGCACCTCATCCGCTGGGTGGTCTCGACCAACCAGTTCGACGACGCCGTCGACGAGACCCTCCTGTCGATCCTCGACACCGAGATCTCGCCCGAGCTCGTGCCGGCGAAGGAGGGCGAGGGGCCGCAGTCGACCCAGCAGATCATCGGCCCCTACGCGCTGCAGGACTTCACCCTCTTCCACCTGCTGCGACGAGGGGCGCGGCCGGGCAAGATCGCGTTCCTCGCCGAGGCGACGTGGCGGGACGCCTCCTCCGGCGACTGGCCCGCGGGTTATCCCGACGCCGATCGTGTCGCGTACGACCTGCCGACCATCAAGCGCTGGATGGGTGTGTTCTACCGCCGCTTCTTCGCCAACCAGTTCAAGCGGTCGGCGCTGCCCAACGGTCCCAAGGTGACCTCGGGCGGCGCGCTGTCACCGCGTGGCGACTGGCGCATGCCGAGCGACGCCCTCGGCACCGCCTGGCTCGCCGAGGTCGATCGGATCCCCGACGCCTGACAGGCGGATCGCGGACCGATCGGCGGTCCGTCAGAAGTCGCGGTCGGCCAGCGCGGCGGCGCCGATGATGCCGGCCTTGTTGCGCAACGCCGCCGGCACGATTGGCGCGCGGGTGGAGATCAGCGGCAGGAACTCCGCGTGGTCCTTGCTGACGCCGCCACCCACCACGAACAGGTCGGGGGAGAAGAGGAACTCGACGACCTCGAAGTACCGCTGCAGCCGCTTCGCCCACTCCTTGTAGGACAGGCCCTCGCGGTCCTTGACCGACGACGCCGCCCGGGTCTCGGCGTCGTGGCCGTCGATCTCGAGGTGACCGAGCTCGGTGTTCGGCACCAGCCTGCCGTCGTTGATCAGCGCCGAGCCGATACCGGTGCCGAGGGTCAGCACGAGGACGACGCCGTCCTGCCCCTGCGCGGCGCCGTAGCGCACCTCGGCGTAGCCGGCGGCGTCGGCGTCGTTGACGATCGTCGCGCTGTGGCCGGTGGTCCGTCGCACCAGCTCGGTGAGATCGGTGCCGACCCAGGCCTTGTCCAGGTTGGCCGAGCTCAGCACGACACCGTGCTGGATGATGCCGGGGAAGGTGATGCCGACGTGCGTCGACGTCGGCACCTCGAAGTGCTCGAGCACCTGCTCCAGGCACGCGGCGACGGCGTCCGGCGTCGACGCCTCGGGCGTCGGGACGCGGAATCGCTTGGCGGCCAGCGCACCCTGACGGATGTCGGCCGGGGCGCCCTTGATCCCGGAGCCGCCGATGTCGATCCCGAAGCCGAGGGTGCCGGGCTGATAGGTCACCGAAGTCATGGCGCTGAGCGTAGTAGCGGCCTGCCGCCCCAGGTGACGGCAGTGGCTGCGATGTGAGAACGTTGGGACAGGAGGTAACACGCGCATGTCGACCGAACCGCTGGATCCCCAGACGGCCTACTACTACAACACCAAGACCGGTGAGGTGGAGCAGGGTCTCGTCAGCGACTGGAGCGACCGCATGGGCCCCTACCCGACCAGGGAAGCGGCCGCGAGCG